>CACARD010000028.1 GCA_902534735.1 uncultured Pelagibacteraceae bacterium | reverse complement strand
GATTTGTTTTAAATAAAGTTAAGAAAGAAAAGATTAACTTAAATAAAGATTTTTATGTTTTCACAGGCTCAACTGTGGGAGTTGTTCCGTTTAAAGGAAAAGGATTATACAAAGGAACAGTTGATAAAATTGGTTCTGTTAGTGTTAACATTCGTTAATGGGTCTTCATTTTAGTAAAGAAGAATTCTCAAATAGAAAAGAAAAGACATTAAATTCAATGAAAAATGAGGGTGTAGATGCTCTTATTATGTTTAGACAAGAGTCTATGTATTGGCTCACTGGTTACGACACTTTCGGATATGTTTTTTTTCAAGCATTAGTTTTAGATCAAAAGGGTAATGTAATATTATTAACTAGAGCCCCTGATCTAAGGCAAGCTCAAAACACATCCAATATTAGTGATATAAGAATTTGGGTTGATAAAGATGGTGCTAATCCTGCTGATGATCTCAAAATAATTTTAGATGAATTAAACTTAAAAGGAAAAAAAATTGGTGTTGAATATGAAGCCTACGGTCTTACAGGGAGAAATGCTTTAAGACTTAATACAGTTTTACAAAACTATTCCTCAATTGAAGATAAATCAGAACTAATTACAAAACTAAGGGTAATTAAATCTGATGAAGAAATTATTTATGTAAAAAAAGCAGCAAATTTGGCTGACAAAGCTTTAGATGAAGTTTGGAAGCATGCAAAAGCTGGAGTAAGTGAGTCTAAGATTTTAGCTGAAATGAATAGAGTTATATTTGAAGGAGGTGGAGACTATCCAGCTAATGAATTTATAATTGGATCTGGAAAGAATGCCCTACTCTGTCGTTATCAAGCAGAAAAACAAATACTTAATAATCAAGATCAGTTAACCATTGAATGGGCTGGTACTTATAGGCATTATCATTCAGCAATGTTTAGAACAATACCTATAGGAAAAGCAGATCCAAAACATCATAAAATGCATGAAGCATGTGTTGATGCTCTTACAAATTGTGAAAATAAATTAAAGCCTGGAAATAAAATAGGAGAAGTTTTTGATGTTCATGCAAAAACTTTTGATGATCATGGATTTAATAATTCAAGAATGAATGCATGTGGGTATTCCTTGGGTGCAACTTTTTCACCTAATTGGATGGATTGGCCAATGTTATACACAGGAAATCCATATGAGATTCAACCAGGAAATATATTCTTTATGCACATGATATTAATGGACTCTGAAAATCAATTAGCAATGAATTTAGGAGAAACTTATCTTGTTACTGAAAAAGGTAATGAAAGATTGGGTAATCAAAAACTTGATTTAGTTGTACTTTAGGCTTCTAGGCTCAAGTTTGGCATTTAGTTAATTGCTTAATTTGATATTCTTAGTCTTAATTTCTTTATTATTTCATCTGCATTTGCTTGTTTGAAATCTGGGATAAGATCTGTAACAGACAAAGGTTTAGAAGGTTTTATTGATAACGTAATTTTACTAGATTTATTTATAAAATTTGTAAGAGCTTCTTCCATACTTTTGGCTAATTTATTATTTGTTGCAAAAGTTGTCACAAATATATTTAATGATTGAGTCAAATAGTCTTTATATTGTTGATTATTCATACCCTGTTGTTTAGCACTAAATTTAATTAATCTATTTTTTAAAGAATTATCTTTAACACTTAAACTTAAACTTTTAATTTTAGGGCTCGTCATTAAATAAGTAGTTAACGGAGTTCCTTTAAGTTCTAAAATATCTGTGCTTAAACCGGTAAAAGAAGTATTAAATTTAACTGATGCGGCTTCATAAATTCCAAAATTAATATCAATTAATAAATTATTTCTATTAATGTTCCAGACCCACTTGCCGCCAATGTCGAATTTTATAGAATCATAATTTAAATCATCTGCAAATTGTTTAAATTCAGGATCCAATTCACTCAATTTAGTCTCTGCCCCCTTTATAGACACCTCATAGTTTGTGGGTATTTTTTGTTTGCCAGATTTTCCTAAATAATCAAATTTGATATTTGAAAATTTAATATTATCTACATCAAAAAGGCTTTTATTATTTTCTGAGATTGCAAAATTTTTAATTTCAAAATTTTTAAGTGATTTAAGTC
>CACARD010000027.1 GCA_902534735.1 uncultured Pelagibacteraceae bacterium | reverse complement strand
CTATCTATAAAATTTTGCCAATCTTTCTTATCTTTATCTGATAACTTATTTGTCAAGCCTGGGTGTCAATTAAAAGCCAGTTAGGATTTGAAGATCGACTATCTTTAGAAAATTTCCAAGTATCTAGAACTTTTTTTATTTTTTCAGGATCTCCTGAAACTATTTTATTATCCTTATCTTTAACACACGAAATAATTTCACTTACAAATTCAATGGTTACCTCTAACATATTTTTGTTTTGCTGATGATTTTTAACTTCTGCTGAGTTAATACCAATGAATGTTGTTTCGGATGAATAATTTTTTGCGTCCCTATCTTTTATTGCTTCATCGAACTGTTGGTAAACATTTTTGTCTAACAATGATTTAACATCTTTTAATTTTCCTTTTGAAAAATTGGTAATTATTGTTTCGTATGCAATTTTTGCACCCTTCACGAATTCTTTTTTGGCATTTTCGTCAAAAGTGGTAGCATTTAAATTTGGTTTTGGTTTAGCTGGAGGTGCTTCATGAGCAAAACTAGAGTTAATATCTTCTTCAAACCCTGTTTTTTTTCCTAATATTCCTCTTAATCTAAGAAAAATAAAACCCGCAATCATTGCAAGAAGTATTATATCGATGTATTCAAAGCTATAATTCATACTAATATAATATTTACTATGTTGATAATTTCAACCTGCTAATTAAATAATAGACAAATGAACACAGTATTAATTTTAATTATTGGTATTCCACTAATAGAGATTTACTTATTTATCAAAATAGGTTCTCAAATAGGAGCATTTAACACCGTTTTACTAATATTAACTACTGCTATTGCAGGTGTTGCTTACGCAAGATACGAGGGATTTAACACTCTAAAATCAGGAATAAGTCAGTTAATTAAAAATGAAATACCAATTTATGAAATAATTTCCGGGGCTACATTAGCATTTGCTGCTTTTCTTTTAATATTTCCAGGATTTGCCACAGATATATTGGGTATTTTATTAGTTATTCCAATAACAAGAAAATTAATACTCCGGATATTTATAAATAAAAAAAAATATGAAAAGAAAAGTGAAAAGAAAAATTATATAGATGGAGAATTCGAAGAATTAGGTAACGATGATGACAAAAAAATATGAAATAGTTTTAAAGTACATTAAAGATTTATCTGTTGAAATTCCAAGCCCAGAAGTTTTTATATTTAGCAAAGAATTTATAACAAAATACAGATTGGGAATAAATGTGACTACAGAGCCAATGAAAAATAGTATGTTGGAGGTCATAACAAAATTGCATTACAAAGATCCAAGTGAAAATAAAAGAAAATCATATTTTGAAATATCTTATGGGATAGTTATTAAAATATTAGATAAAAATCTTGAAAAAAAAGAGCTAGAAAAAATTATATTAATTGAAGTTCAGAACGAAATTTACCCTGAATTAGAAAAAATATTTTTATCAACTATAAAAAATGCAGGTTTTCCAGATTTACATTTAGAGAAAAAAGTTGATTTTGAAAAACTATACAAACAAAAGTTAAGTTAAAAAAAGTTTTTTTTTAATTCCTTATCTAAAAATCTTTTATGTTCTTTCATTTCTTCAATACTCGGTTTTATTACAATCTTACAATAATTATTTGAAGCCTTGTTAGTAGTCGTATTTTTTTTTAATTCGTTTTGAAAATGAAATGATGGTTCTTTTTGTCCAATTAAATTAATATATACTTTATATAGTAAATCACAGTCAATCAAAGCTGTATGTTTATCTCTTTTTGAATTATCAATCCTGAATCTTTTACATAATGCATCAAGGCTTATTCCAGAACCTGGAAATTTATTTCGAGCTATCTCTAAAGTATCAACGACAAATTCTTTTGAAATTTTTTTTTTTTTTATTAGTTGCAATTCATTATTCAAGTGAGAAATATCAAAGTCTGCGTTATGAATTATTAATTTTTTTCCATCAATAAAACTAAGAAATTCATCAGCAATTTCTGTAAATTTTTTTTTGTCTGATAAAAATTCATCTGTATACCCATGTACTTCTAGAGCACTTTCGGAAACTTTTCTTTCAGGATTTAAGTAATAGTGGAAATATTTTTTAGTTGGTACTAAATTATCTAATTCTATACAGCCAATTTCTACAATTCTATGGCCGTCTTTAACAGATAAACCT
>CACARD010000026.1 GCA_902534735.1 uncultured Pelagibacteraceae bacterium | reverse complement strand
TTATTGTATGCTCATAAAAGTTCATAAAATTTTATAGAAAAACTGAGGATATACTATTATAAATTTTTAATTACAATACAAAAAAACACTTAATTTATAAACGTTTTTATGTTTTCAATAATCTTTCCTGGTCAAGGTTCTCAAATAATTGGCATGGCAAGAGAATTTTACGATAATTTTGGATACGTAAAAGATTACTTTAAACAAGCTGATGAGATATTAAATAAAAAACTTTCAAAAATTATTCTCGAAGGACCAAAAGAAAGTTTAGATTTAACTGAAAATACACAACCTTCAATATTTTTAGCGAGCTTTTCAATATTTAAAGTTTTAGAGAGGGAAAGTAAACTAAATGTAAAAAATGCAAAATATTATGCTGGACATTCTTTAGGAGAGTATTCGGCTCTTTGTTGTGCTGAATCTTTAGATTTCACTCAAACAATAGAATTACTTAAATTTAGAGGCAGAGCAATGCAAAATGCAGTACCAAAAGGGGAAGGAGGAATGATCGCAGTTTTGGGTCAAGAAATTAATAATTTAAATAAATTGATAAAAGATAACAATAATAATTTTCAATGTTACATTGCAAATGATAATTCAATTGGTCAAATAGTTGTAAGTGGTAAATTAAATTCAATAAAGAAATTTGGAGAAGAATTAAAAAAAAGGAATATAAAATTCGTTGAATTGTCTGTTAGTGCTCCTTTCCACTGTCCTTTAATGAAAAAAGCAACAGAAGAAATGAAAAGTAAAATTCTTAATACTAAATTTAAAAATCCGTTTTCAAGTATAATATCTAATGTCACTGCCAAACCTGAAAATAACTCCGAACGAATAAAAGAATTATTAATTGAACAAATAGAAAAACCAGTTAGATGGAGAGAAAGTGTTGAAAATATGAGAGGATTGGGCGTAAATAGATTTATAGAAGTTGGTCCAGGTAAAGTTTTGTCTGGTTTAATTAAAAGAATTGATAGAAATGTAATATTGAATCAGGTAAATAATTTGGAAGATGTAAAAAACATAATTAATGATTGATTTAAAAAAAATAAACGTAATTTTAACTGGATCTACTGGCGGCATAGGTGGAGCAATTTTAGAGTCCTTGTATAATAGTAATGCTAATATTATTGCAACCGGTACTAATCAAGATAAATTAAATAAGATTAAAGAAAAATTTAGCAAAGTAATCACAAAAAAATTTGATATATTAGAGCATAACTCCATAGAGAAATTCGTGGATGAATGTAGTGATATTTTTCAAAATAAGATAGATGTTCTAATTAATAATGCCGGAGTTACAAACGACAATTTGACAATAAGAATGAAATTAAATGAATGGAATAGGGTAATTAATTTAAACTTAACATCAACGTTTATAATTAGCAAAAATGTTATAAAGAAGATGTTAAAAAATAAAAATGGAAAAATAATAAATGTAACTTCTGTAGTGGGCCACACAGGTAATATTGGACAAGCAAATTATGCTGCCTCGAAAGCTGGTTTAATTGGAATGTCAAAAAGCTTAGCTTTAGAGTATGGAAAAAAAAATATAAAAATAAATTGTATTTCGCCAGGTTTTATAAAATCTGAAATGACAGATAAGATAAATGATAATTTTAAACAAACATTACTTGAGAAAATATCATTAGAAAGATTTGGTACACCCGAGGATGTAGCGAATGCTGCTCTTTTTTTATCATCAGATTTGTCAAACTATATAACGGGAGAGACAATACATGTTAATGGAGGTATGTATTTTAGTTGACAAAATAATATAAATATCTATTAACGAATTTAATAGATAAGGAAAATATGTCAGAAGAAATCTCAAGTAAAGTAAAAAAAATTGTAGCTGATCACTTAGGCATCGACGAAGCAAAAGTAACAGAGGAGTCTAGTTTCATAGATGATTTGGGTGCGGACAGTTTAGATACTGTGGAGTTAGTAATGGCTTTTGAAGAAGAATTTGGTTCAGAAATATCAGACAGCGATGCTGAAAAAATATTAACAGTCGGTGATGCTGTAAAATTCATAGAGAATAAAGCAAACTAACTTTCAAATTTAATGTCCAGCTTTAAAAAAGGTGGAATGTTTATACTTTCATCACCTTCTGGTGCGGGAAAAACCACACTTGTAAAAAAAATTTCGAAAAATAAAAATTTTTCAGTTTCAATTTCACATACAACAAGAATGCCTAGACCAAAAGAAAAAAATGGCAAAGATTATTTTTTTGTTTCAAAGAATTATTTTAAAAAACTTATTAAAAAAAAAGAGTTTATAGAACATGCAAAAGTTTTTGATAATTATTATGGATCTTCACAAAAATTAATAATTGAAAAACTAAAGCAAGGCAAAAATATTGTATTTGATATTGATTGGCAAGGAACCCGTCAAATTAAAAATAAAAATTTAAAT
>CACARD010000025.1 GCA_902534735.1 uncultured Pelagibacteraceae bacterium | reverse complement strand
TAATTATTACTTCCTTCCATTTTCCTCTTTCTTTAGAGATTTTAATTTTATTCCCGAAGAGCGCTTCCATTGCTGTGCTTCCCATTAAAATAAGTATTTCTGGATTTATAATCGAAATATGTTTTCTTAAATATTCAGAGTATCTATTTATTTCTGATATTTCAGGCTTTCTGTTATTTGGAGGTCTATAATTTACAACATTAGTTATATAAACGTTAGTTCTATCTAAATTAATAGCTTTCAACATTTTATTTAAAAGTATTCCCGCATCACCAACAAAAGGTTTTCCTAATTCATCTTCTTTTTGTCCAGGTCCTTCACCCACAATCATTATTTTTGAAGATGAATTTCCATCACTGAAAACAAGATTTTTTGCACTATTTTTTAGTTCACAATCTTCAATCTTTTCTATTTCAACTCTAAGTTTTGCTAATTCTTCAGATTTTTCCTCATTAGAAGCATTATTTTTAAATCTATTTATTGGCTCATCACTAAATTCATATTCAATACCTAGCTCGTTTATTAAATCATTATCAAATATGTCATTTTGATTTTTTTCATTTAAAGTCATAAAGTAAAAAATGTTCTTAAAAATTTTTTGTTTTATAATATTAATTCTATACCAAACAAATCTCTATTCAAAAGCAGCGAATGAAAAAGAATTCAACCAGAAGTATCTATCAAATTATCTTTCAGCATTATTATCATTTGATAACCAGAAAAATAACGATGCTCTTAAGTTTTTTGAAAATTCAAAAATATTAATTCAATCACATGATAGTTTTTTGCAAGAATATGTATTTTCTTTACTTTTGGATGGACAGGTTAAAAAAGCAATTAAACAAGTAAAATATTCTAATACCTCAATAGGAGGAGATTTTTTTGAAGGGAATTTATTATTAATTTTAGATAGCATTAACAAGAAAAAGTTTAAACAAGCAGCTTTGAAGTTAAAAAAATTGGAAAAGTTCAAAGAAGACGACTCGTACAAATTTATAATTTATTCTAGCTTAAAAAGTTACATTGATCTTTTTATATATAAAAAATCTGACATTGTTGAGCAATTTGGAAAATTAGATTTGATAAACATGGCTTTTCAAAATTGTTATTTGAATTCCAAAAAAACTGAGCCTTATTTTTTAAATTTAATTAACGATCCTCAAAGTGATTACTCTAGATATACATTTTTTTATTTGAGTAATGAAGTGTCTAATAATGACCTTGCAACAGTTGATAATTTTGCAGATACAATAGATCCTTTAAGAAGTAGTTTGCTTATTTCTCAAGTAAAAAAATGGATAGATGAAAAAAAATATACAAAATTAACACAGCATTTTTCATGTCAAAATGAGAATGATATTTTGGCAGAATTCTTTTTCCTTATATCTAATTTTTATTCATCTCAAAGTAGATTTGATTACTCAAACATATATTTAAATATTTCAAATTATTTAAATCCAAAATTTTATTTTAATTTATCATTAATAGCTGAAAACTATCAGTCTAATAATAATTATGATCTAGCAAAAAAAACTTTCGAAAAATTTGATGATAAGGATGAAATATTTTTTTGGTACAAAACAAAGAAGATTGCCAGAATTATAGCAGAGGAAGAAAATTATGATGCAAGTTTGAACTATATATTAAAAAATCTTGAAAAATTTAATAATAAATCGACAAAGATGATTTATGATTTGGCAAATATTTACAAAAACTTTAAAAAATATGATGAGGCTATAAATTATTATACTTTGGCCTTAGAAAATTTGGATAAAAATTCTTTAGCTTATGCAGATGTTCTTTATCGCAGAGGTGGAGCGTATGAAAGATTAAAAAATTATGATTTGGCGGATAAGGATTTGCTAAATTCAATTAAAATTAGACCTGACGAACCCTATACACTTAACTATCTCGCTTATAGTTGGTTAGAAAGAGGATATAAAATTGAAGAAGCAATAGAAATGTTAAATCAAGCTTACAAAGGTAAAGAAGAAGACCCTTACATAACAGACTCTGTTGGTTGGGGTTATTATTTGACAGGAAATTATATTGAAGCAGAAAAATATTTAAGAAAAGCTGTTGAATTGTTACCAAGTGATCCTGTTGCAAGTGATCATTATGGGGATGTTCTTTGGCAATTAAATAGAAAAATCCAAGCTAATTATTTTTGGAAAAGTGCTTTAAATAGCGATGAAGCAGATGAAGAATTGAAAATTAAAGTTAAGGAAAAATTATATAATGGCTTAAATAATAATTCTTAAATGAAGTTTCATAAAATAAAATCATTTGCAAAAGTAAACTTAACTTTAAAAATTTTAAATAAATACTCAAATGGTTATCATAAAATCGAAAGTTTAATATCTAAGATCAATTTGGCTGATGAGATTTTAATAAAAGAGACACAAGGTTCAAAAAATAGAATATCGTTTAGTGGGAAATTTTCCTCAAATATTTCAAATACAAATACAATTTCAAAACTACTAAAAATCTTAAATGATCAAAATTATATTAA
>CACARD010000024.1 GCA_902534735.1 uncultured Pelagibacteraceae bacterium | reverse complement strand
AGTTCCTCAAACTTGGAAAGAGTATGGAGAAATGGCAGCTTACTTTAATAATTGGGACTGGGATGGAGATGGCGAGAAAGAATACGGATCCGCTGAAGTAATGAAAAAAGACGATCTAATGTATGCTGCTTTCTATTCAAGATCTGCTGCTTACTCAAAAAATCCTAAAACACCTGGTGGTTTTTTCTTTGATTTAGAAACTATGAAACCACTAATTAACAATCCAGGTTTTGTTGAAGCTTTAACTGACTGGGTTGAGGCAACTAAATATGTTCCTCCAGGAGGAATAAATTTTGGTTTAGGTGATGAAATTGGATCATTTGGTGGAGGACAAACTTTGTTTAGTTTTTCATGGGATGATGCATTTGTTGCTGCTATGCAACCAGATAGTCCAATAAACAATAAGGTTGGTGCTGCACAGTTACCAGGAGCAATGAAAGTTTGGAATAGAAAAACTAACTCTTGGGATGAAGGCTTTAACCAAGCTCCTTTCTTCGTATGGGGATGGGCAGTTGGAGTAGCTAAGAAAAGTAAAGAGAAAGAAATGGCTTTCGATTACCTATGTTTCTTTGCTAACGAAGCTAACCACCAAGCAGATATTGGAATTGGTAGATTTGGTGTAAACCCATTTAGAAATGATGACTTTAAAGTTGATGTATGGACACAAATTGGTTGGGATAAAGATATTGCTCAATCATATGTTGATACTCTTGCACAAATGGAACAAAGTAAAAATAGAGTATTTCCATTAAGAGTTCCTGGAACTTTTGAGTTTAATGCTGCATTGGCTACTGCTGCTGCAAAAGCATTAGCTGGTCAATTATCTCCACAAGCTGCTTTAGACGAAGCTGCTAAACAGTGGGAAGATATACTTAACAGAGTAGGAAAAGATAACGTAAGAAAAGCCTATGCTGTTGGTGTAGCAATGGAAGATAATAAGCAATAATTTTGTAAAACTTGTGGCCGTTTTTTAACGGCCACATTTTAAAATAATCCAAAAAAAAATTATGAATTTTAAACACAAGTTTGTTTTTTTATTCCCAGGATTGTTTGTACTTATTGGGATTCTAATCTTTCCAATTATTTTTACTATTAGATTAAGTCTTTCTGGATGGAATAGTTATACCCCAGAAATGAACTTCATAGGTATTACGAATTATATAAGGTTATTTACTGATGACCCGAGGTTTTGGGAGTCCTTTTTTAGGTTAAGTTTTTTATCTGTTACCACAGTTATTCTTCAATATGTTATCGGATTTGCTCTAGCGATGATGGTTTGGAGAGAAATAAAATTTAAAAGATTTTTTAGAGTAATTTTTCTCGTACCAATGATGACAACTCCAGTAATAATGACAGTTATTTGGAGAACATTTTTTCATGAGTCACTAGGTCCTGTAAATGATTTGTTAGGTGGATTAGGAGTAAAACCAATTTTGTGGTTGAGTGATCCAGTTATTGCAAAGTTTACTGTTATAATTGTTGAGGTTTGGCAATGGACACCATTTATGTTTTTACTATTACTCGCTGGACTTTTGTCACTTCCAAAAGAACCCTTTTTGGCAGCCGCTATAGATGGAGCAAGTCCATTTAGAAAATTTGTTTATGTAACTTTTCCTTTGATGGCTCCAATATCAATTGGAGCAATAATTATAAGACTTATCGAGGCTTCAAAAATAATGGATACAGTATTTGTTTTGACTTCAGGAGGACCAGGTACTGCAACTGAGACCTCAAGTTTTTATATTTATATTAAAGGATTAAGAGAATTTCAGATGGGTTATGCAGCAACCTTATCTTTCACTTATCTTGTAATAATGATTATCAGTTTAACGATAATAGCCAAAGTTTTAACCAAACTAATGATCAAAGAATAAATATGAGCAAACTTTACACTTTTCTTAAATATTTCTTTATTACATTTTGGACTGTATTTGTCGTTGCACCATTTCTGTGGGCTGTATCAACATCTTTTAAAGACTTCCAATCTGTAAATAGTAAAGTAACTTATATACCTTGGTTAGATTTCGAACCAACACTGGAGGGTTGGAGAGTTTTAATTAAGTCTCCTGCTAAAGGTGGAGTAGATATTGTTGAGCCTTATTTTAATAGTATTTTTGTAACCTGTACTGCTAGTTTAATAAGTATTGTTCTTGGAACACTTGCTGCTTATGCACTATCAAGATTTACTTTTAAAGCTGGATTTGTAAGAAACAACGATATTACTTTTTTCTTCATTTCACAAAGAATCATGCCTCCAATTGTATTATCAATTCCTTTCTTTATTTTTCTAAGCACAATAGGATTGCTTGATAGTTTATTAGGTCTAGTGGTCGTATATATCGTTTTATTGATGCCAATTGCTGTTTGGATTATGGTAGATTTTTTTAATAGAGTTCCAAAAGAATTAGATGAGACTGCATTAATTGACGGGTGTAATCCCTATCAAGCTTTCTATAAAGTTGTTTTACCAAATTCAATACCTGGTTTAATTGTTGCAGGAATGTTTTGTATTATTTTTGGATGGATAGATTTCTTTTTTGCATTTATTTTAACATTTACTGAAGTACAATTGTTACCTGTAAAAGTTGTTGCACTTAATTCAT
>CACARD010000023.1 GCA_902534735.1 uncultured Pelagibacteraceae bacterium | reverse complement strand
AAAGATAATCCATTTGGTAATTTATTAAAAAAAGGAAGTGAACAAAATAAAAAAAAAGCTGAAAGTTTGAAGAAGATGGTCTTTCTAGTTGATGCTACAGGCAATATGAAGAATATATCTAATGGGTCAATGATTACGGAAAATGTTTATTTGGAGGATAGTTTAAGCATAGATGCCAGCAAAGACGAGAAAAAAGTTTTAGCAAAAAGATTAGTGAATCAAGTATTAGAAGAGATTGGAAAGCAACTAGCAAGTAAAGCACTTGGAAAAAAAATTGAGAAAGAAGGTTCATCTTCTAGTTTGTTAGATTGAAATTAGAGTAACTTAGCTTCAACTGTACTAAACTTGAAAATCAAAAAATTAAACTAAATAATTTAGATTTTGTATTGAAATGAAAGTTGGATTTATAGGCGTTGGATGGATGGGATTTGGTATCGCTAATAACATCCTCAAAAATAATCATGAATTATTTGTCATAGCTAACAAAAACAGAAAGCCAATTGATAGAATAGTTAAAGAGGGTGCAAAAGAAGTTAAATCCTATGATGAACTTTGTAAAAGTGGGTTAGATGCTTTATTTTTGTGTGTAACAAATTCTCCAATTGCACATGAAATTGGAAAAAAAATAGTTTCATTACTGTCTGATAAAACAATCATAATTGATATTACTACTCATAATCAAAACGGATCTGTTGAAATGGAGCAAATATTAAATGCAAATAATATTCCTTATCTAGAGTGTCCTGTAATGGGAGGACCTGTTCAAGCAGAAGAGGGAATATTAGGGGGAATTGTTGGTGGATCTGAGGAAAATTTAAAAAGATCAGAAGAACTTTTAAAATGTTTTTGTAAAAATTATTATCATTTTGGTGGGATTGGAAATGGTGCAAAGACAAAATTATTAAATAATTTTCTATCTTTAGGAACAGCCACATATGTAATTGAATTAATAAAAGCTGCAAAAAAATTAGATATAGATTTAGATAAACTTTATAAAGTAGCTCAATTAGGATCAGGTAATTCTAATGCTTTAAAGAGAATTTTTGATAAGGTTTTAGAGGATGATTATACAGGTTTTAAGTTTACAGCGTCTAATACATTAAAAGATTTAACATATATATCGGACTTACTAAAAGGTATGGATAATGCAGAAAAATTATCTGATCTATCAAAATCATTTTATAAAAAAGCTGTTGATGATGGTGATGGTGAACTTTTTATAAGTGAATTAATAAAGAAGAATTAATCTTTTTTTTCCTCTTTTTCTTTTTCAGCGAAGAATAAAGCAATAGCAAATAAAGTTGTCCATGCAATTCCTAATAAAGCTTTTGGACTAGTTTCAGCACTCCATATATCTAAAAAGATTGCACCTAATGCAAGACCGACGAGATAAATAACAATTGCAATATTTGTTTTGCTCATATCAATTAAGCTAATGTTTTACACTATTATTCTAATTGGACAATTATAAACAATCATATATAAAGCACCAATAATTTGGGCGAGTGGCGGAATTGGTAGACGCGTTGGTCTTAGGAACCAATAGTGCAAACTGTGAAGGTTCGAGTCCTTTCTCGCCTACCATAATGTATGAAAGTAACAGTAGAAAATAAAAAAGGTTTAGAAAAAGATATAAAGGTTTTTATCGATAAAAAAACTATATCTGGATATCTCGAAGAAAAATACGAAGAGATTAAAAAAGATGTCGTTTTAAAAGGATTTAGACCAGGTAAAGTTCCTACAGAAATTTTAAAAAGACAATTTGGAAAAGCAGTCTATGGAGAAGTAATAGATAAAGTATTGAAAGATACTACTACTAAAGCTTTAGAAGACAACAAAATTAAACCAGCAGGTCAGCCCAAGATTGATTTAAAATCATTTGGTGAAGGAAAAGATCTTGAATACACAATTTCTGTAACAGAATTACCTAATGTTGAAGTTGGATCATTAAAAGATTTAAAAGTAGACGAGTATGTTGTTAAAATCGATCCTAAAGAAACAGATAAAAGAATTGATCAAATAGCCAAAACTCAGAAAAACTTTAAAGATGCTGAAGAAAGTTACGCAGCTAAAGTGGGTGACTTAGTTGTTTTTGATTATAAAGCAACAGTTGATGGTAAAGATTTTAAAGGAAATGAAGGAAAAAATACTCAATTGGAACTTGGAAAAGATTTATTTATTAAAGGATTTGATAAGCAATTAGAAGGTGTCAAAAATAAACAAGATAAAAAAGTAGAAGTTAAACTACCAGAAAACTTTCCAGAAAAAGATGTTGCTAACAAATCTGCAGTATTTGAATGTAAAATTACAGCTGTAAAAAAACCAGAAGAAACAAAAATTGATGACAACTTTGCAAAAAATTTAGGAGCAAAAGACCTAAATAATTTAAAAGAATTAATATCTAAACAAATCAATGATGAGTTTAAAAATTCATTAGAAATGATTTCAAAAAAACAAATTTTAGAACAAATTGAAAAACAAAAACTAGATCAGTTACCAGCAAATCTCATTGAACAAGAGGTAAATATATTAGCTCAAGGTATGAAGGAAGAAGAAAAGAAAAAAAATATGAAATACTTTGAAGAGCAAGCAAAAAAAAGAATTAAGACTGGTTTAATTTTAAATGCATTCGGTGAAAAAAATAAAATTAAAGTTTCTCAAGAAGAGTTAAATGTAGAAATACAAAAACAATTTAGAATGATGCCTGGACAAGAAAAGATGGTTAAAGAATATTACGAGAAAAACCCA
>CACARD010000022.1 GCA_902534735.1 uncultured Pelagibacteraceae bacterium | reverse complement strand
CTTAACTGATACGGGTGAAGGTTTTAAAGATAAAAAAACCAAAGATATTATAAAACCATATTATACAACTAAAGAAAAAGGTACTGGCTTAGGATTGTCTATAGTAGATAAAATAATTAATGATCATAACGGATCAATTAAATTTTTAAACACAAATAATGGAGCTAAAGTTCAAATCATAATTCCAAAGTAAATCATGGCAACAGAAATATTAATTATTGATGACAATGCGGATATTAGAAACATTCTTGAAGAATTAATTAAAGATGCTGGTTACAAAACAAGATTAGCAGCAAATTTTAATCAAGGACTTTCAGAAATAGATAAAAAATTACCAGACGTAGCTATTATTGATGTAAAATTAGATAAAGGAGATAATGATGGTATTCAGTTGTTAGAGCATATAAAGACTAAAAATACAGACATACCTGTAATTATAATTTCTGGACACGCAAATATTGAAATGGCTATAAATTCCCTTAGATCTGGAGCATTTGAGTTTATACAAAAACCTTTTGATAAAGAAAGACTATTAAATTTCGTAAAGAGAGCTGTAGAAAACATCAATCTAAAAAAAGAAAATAAGTCTTTATCAAATAAGTTATTTCATTCATTTGAAATAATTGGAAAGAGTGCAAATATTAGTTCAATAAAAGATCAGATACAAAAACTTTCACAATCTGAAAGTAGAGTTTTTATTAGCGGTCCTACAGGTTCTGGTAAAGAGTTAATTTCGAGAAAAATTTATAAAAATTCCAAACGTTCTAAAGGCCCATTTATAATAATTAATGGTGCTTTGTTAGACTCAAAAAAATATGAGTTAGAACTTTTTGGTGAGGAAAAAAAAGATGGTTCAATTGTTTATGGAGCTTTGGAAAAGGCATCTGGTGGAGTATTGTTAATTGATGAAGTAACTGAAATTCCATTAGAAACTCAATCAAAAATATTAAGAGTTGTAATAGATCAAAAATTCAAAAGAATTAATAGCAATCACGATATAAAAGTTGATGTTAGAATAATTTGTACATCAAGTAAACATATTAACAATGAAATAAAAAATGGAAATTTTCGCGAAGATTTGTTTCACAGATTAAATGTATTTAATATAGAAATAGATCCATTAAATAAAAGAATAGAAGATATTCCGTTACTTATTAATTATTTTATTGAAAATATTTGTAATACTTACAATTTTAAAAAATTCAAAATTAAAGATGATAACTATCTTCTAAATTACGATTGGCCAGGAAATGTAAGAGAATTGCGAAATCTTGTCGAGAGAATTGCTATACTTTCTCCAGGAAATGACGAAAAAAAAATATTGGATATTATTAAAGAGTCTTTATCTAAATCATCAAATGAGACATTTTCAGTTGCTGAGAATTTGTCTATACCATTAAGAGAAGCAAGAGAAAACTTTGAAAAAGAATATCTAATTTCTCAAATAAAAAAATTTGGTGGAAATATATCAAAAACAGCAAAATTTGTGGGCATGGAAAGATCTGCTCTTCACAGAAAACTGAAATTATTAGGGGTTAAGGATTTAAATTAATGAATATTATTATTTGTGGAGCAGGTAGAGTAGGCTTTACTATTGCTAAATTACTAACTGAACAAAATCATTCTATAACAGTAATCGACCAATCAAGTGAAGACATTCAAAAAATTAATGAATCTCTTGATGTAAAAGCTATAGTCGGAAAAGCAACTTCTCCAGAAATTTTAGATCGAGCAAACACTGCAGATGCTGATATGTTGATCGCTGTAACAAGAAATGATGAAATCAATATGCTTATATGTCAAATCGCATATTCGTTATTTAAAGTACCAAAAAAAATTGCCAGAATAAGGTCTCAAGAATATTTAGATCCAAAATTTTCAACTCTTTTTAATAAAGAAAATCTACCAATAGACTATGTTATTTCACCTGAATTAGAAATTGCAAAATCATTACAAAGAAAATTAGAAGCCCCTGGAGCTTTGGATAATGTACCATTTGCTGAAAATAAACTTAGATTGTTAGAAATTTTAATTGATGAAAAGTGCCCAATTCATGAGATAAAATTAAAAGAGTTAACTAATAAATTTCCGAACTTAAATGCTTATATATTAGGTGTTATCAGGGATGATGGTTTTAAAATATTAAAGAAAGACGATAAACTTCAACATAACGATAAAGCTTATGTGATTGTAAATTCAAATCAGATGAAGGAAACGCTAAAAGTTTTTGGTCATAATGAAAAAATTGCAAACAAAATTCTTATTATTGGTGGGGGTAATATAGGTTTCAATCTTGCTTCAAATATAGAAAAAAATTTTGATGAAGCTAGAGTGAAGATTATTGAAAAAGATAAAAATAGAGCAGAATTAATTGCTAATTATTTAAATGATACAATTGTTATAAATGGAAATGGTTTAGATGAAGATGTATTGAATGAGGCCAACTTAGATGAGGTAGAAACAGTATTGGCATTAACGAATGATGATGAAGATAATCTTATGGTAAGTGTACTTGTTGAAAAATTCTCAAAAAATAAAAGAACTATGGCTTTAGTAAATAAACCTAACTATTCGCTTCTTCAGTCATCTCTAAAAATTGATGATTTAATTGATCCAAGAATGAGCACAGTTTCAAGTATATTAAAACATGTTCACAAAGGAACAATAGAAAATGCATACACAATTTTAAATGGTGAATACGAGGTTATTGAAGCTGATATTTTAGAGACATCTGAATTGGTTAATAAAGAGTTAAAAACTGCTGACTTACCAGATGAAATTAGAGTTGGTGCGATATTAAGAAATAATAACTTTATGTTGCCCTCGTCTAAATACATTTTCCAAAAAGATGATACCGTTATATTATTAGCTAAGAGAGATCAGTTACCTTTAGTAGAAAATTTGTTTAGAATTAGTTCAATATAATTAATGAATATCTTTGGCCTAAAGTACTATGGTATTTTTTTTTTAATTATTAGTTTCTTCTCATTTTTTAATATTATTTATTCTTATTATTTTAATTTATTAAGCAATCTTGATAATTATATACTAACTTTTATTTTAACTCTCATTAGTGGTATATTTTTAATAATATTTAAAAAATACAAATATGAGAAAATAAATCTATTTGAAAGAATTCTTATTGTATTTATTGGTTATTTAATTCTACCTGTTTTAATTTCCATCCCATATTATCTTAGTTTAGAAGATATCGGATTAATTAATTGTTACTTTGAAGCTATATCGGGTTTTACTTCTACGGGATTTACAATCTTTAAAGAAATACAAAAATTAGACCAAACATTGATTTTATGGAGATCATGTTCTCAATGGATAGGAGGTTTATACTTTTTATTTTCGATATTATTACTTATTGATCTATTTGATGAAAATCTAAAGAGATCGTTGACAAATTATATATCTTTAAATTCTTCAGAGATATTCAAACAAGTTTTTA
>CACARD010000021.1 GCA_902534735.1 uncultured Pelagibacteraceae bacterium | reverse complement strand
GGTGGTATAATTGGAGCTGCAACTGCATACTTTATGTCCAAAGAAGGCAGAAAAGTAAAAGTCATTGAAAGGGATCCAACTTATAAAACTGCGTCATTCCCATTATCACTTGGTGGATTTAGACGACAGTTTTTTCAAAAAGAAAATATTCTTTTAGGAAAATTTGCAAAGGAATTTATATTTCAAATACCAGAATTATTAAAAACTGAAAAAAATCCAAATCCAACAGCTAGCATGGTGCCTAATGGATACCTTCTAATGTTTGGACCAGATCATGCAGAAGAGCAATACAGAGCTTTAGAAAATCATAAAGAATGTGAAGCGGGTACAAAAAATATTAAAGGTTCTGAATTGAAAAAATATTTTCCTTACATTAATGAGGAAGGAATTGAAACTGCAACATTTACTGATAACAAGAGCGAGGGATGGATTGATCCATTTTTATTTCATAGCGCATTAAAGCATAAAGCAATTGATCTTGGGGCAGAATTCATTAAGGGAGAAGTTAAGAGCCTATCTGAAATTAATGCAAAGACAATTATTTCTGCAGCTGGGTGTTGGACTAAAGAACTACTTGAAGATATTCCTGTAGTACCTCAAAAACATACAGTCTTTAGAGTTAAATGTCCTAAACATATTCCAGAGATGCCATTATCCGGAGATCTAACAACAGGAGTATATTGGCGACCAGAAGGAAAAGAATATTTAGCAGGTTCTCCAATTTCAGTATTTGATGCAGAAGATCTTGAACCTGCATGGAATGATTTTGAAGAATTAGTTTGGCCTGCTCTTGCAAAAAGAATACCAGCATTTGAAGAACTAAAGTTAACAGGTGGATGGGCTGGATATTATGATTGTAACAAATTAGATAATAATGCTGTAGTTGGAAAACATCCAAAATATGAAAATGTTTACATGGCCTCAGGATTTACCGGCAGAGGTTTAATGCAAGCACCAGGAATTGGTAGAGCTCTAACTGAATTAATAACTACAGGCAATTATCAAACTATAGATATTAGTGTTTTTGCAGTCGAAAGAGTATTAAATAGCTCAGCAAGACCCGAGCCCTACGTCTTATAATTTTTTTACGTAAACTCCCATCATCCCATTAAAAAAAGATACAGCAATTATAAGAATTTGACCTTTTAGTGAGTAAAAATCAAATGATGGATAAAAACTGATAGCTATACTCAAAAAAATATAGGTTAATAAAAAGGGTCTATAAAACTTCTTTAAAAATTTCATAAAAATTCTAATTAAATTTTTACAAGCATTTTTCCTATGTTTTTACCTTCTAATAAATCAATGAATGATTTTGGCGTATTTTCTATACCTTCGTAAACAGTTTCTTTAAATTTAATTTTATCTTCTAATAACCATTTAGTCATATCGGTTTCAAACTGTTCTCTATCATTTTCATGATCAAAAATTATAAAACCTTTAATAGTTAGTCTTTTTACAAGAACATGAGCCATATTTTTTAAACCAGAGCCAGGATTAGTTGCATTCATTTGGGATATCCTTCCACAAATTACAATCCTTCCAAAGTTCTTCATTTGAAAAATAGCTGACTCTAAGAAATCACCACCTACATTATCAAAATATAAATCAAATCCTTCAGGACAAACTTCTTTAAGATGCAAAACAAGATTTTCAATTTTTTTATAGTTAAACGCATGATCAATTTTTAAATCATTTTTTAACCATTTAACTTTTTCATCTGATCCTGTACTTGCAATTACTTTACAACCCATATTTTTTGCAATTTGACAAACAGTAGATCCAACACTACCTCCAGCTGAAGAAACAAGGATTGTTTGACCTGGTTTTAATTCACCATGTTTAAAAAGTCCTATATAAGCTGTATGACCTGTCATTCCAAGTGGACCTAGATATGTTTGTATAGGAATATTCATTGGCTCAATTTTTTTTAGATCATTGGAATTACAAACAAAGTAATCTCTCATTCCAAAATTACTAAAAACAATATCTCCTTCTTTAAAATTTTTGTCTTTAGATTCTTTAACTATTCCTAACGCATAACCTTCCATCTCTTCACCAATATTAAAAGGTGGTTTATAGTTTTTTCTTTCAGTCATCCTTGCCCTCATATAAGGATCAACTGAAATCCATAAATTTAAAACCAATATATTGTTCTTGGCATCTAAAGATATCTCTTTTGTTTTTATTTCAAAGTCAGTTTCTTTTGGCAAACCTGTAGGGATATAGTTTTTTAAAGCTACGAATTTGCTTGTTACAGGCATTAATTATGATCCCCAAATAATATCAAGTATTCTCTCTCTTTTGCATGCTTTCTTATATTTTAAATAATTTTCTAAATATACTTGATAGTAATCTTGATGTTTATCCTCTGCTTTGTAAAAAATCTCAAATTCTTTAACATATGTGACTACCTTCTTTTTAAATTTCTTTTCTAATCTTTTTATATCTTTCTCAATTAAATCTTTCTGATAATCGTTTTCATAAAATGCTACAGATCTGTAGCTGTATCCTTTATCGCAAAACTGGCCATAAGCATCAAATGGATCAATATTAAGCCAGAAGTTTTTTAAGAGTTCTTTATAGGATATTTTCTCTTTGTCATAAATTATTTCAACAACCTCAAAATGACCAGTATCTCCGTAGGTGACTTCTCTATATGTTGGATTTGCAGTGATCCCTCCTGAGTAACCTGATATAACTTCTTCTACACCTTCCAACATTTCAAAAGATTCTTCCATGCACCAGAAGCAACCTCCTGCAAAATACGCTTTATCTTTTGAATGAGAGAATGATGTCGATACAAGAAATAATAGTAAAAAGTAGTAAAATAACCTCATATCTAAAATATATAATAATGAGGGTTTAAATCTATGGTATTAAAGGTAGCTACTTATTTAAGTAGCATACCTTTAATAAATCTATTTTATTTTTTTTGATATTTAGCAGCTTCTTCTGATCCACTAGTTGCAGACCCTTTACTGTAAGAATGCGCACCCATTCCTGCTAATTGGCCATCTTTTACGATCAAATATTGATTTCTAATTTCTTTTCCTTCAAAGAAACATTCCAATATTTCTCTAACACCATCTGCATATCTTGCTTGAGCAGATAAAGATGTACCAGAAGTGTGAGGTGTCATTCCATGATTTGGCATTGTTCTCCATACATGGTCGTTTGGAGCAGGCTGTGGAAACCATACATCACCTGCGTAACCACTTAGCTGTCCACTTTTTAGGGCTTTAGCTATTGCATCTCGATTACAAATTTTACCTCTTGCAGTGTTAACTATGTATGCTCCTTTTTTCATTTTACTTATCATTTCATCATCAAACAAATTTTCAGTTTCAGGATGAAGTGGGCAATTAATTGTAACAACGTCGCAAACTTTTACCATAGACTCCACTGATTCATGAAAAGTTAAGTTTAGTTCTTTTTCAACACTGTCAGGTAATTTATGTCTGTCAAAATAGTGCAAATGAACATCAAATGGTTTCATTTTTCTAAGTGCATCTAATCCGATCCTTCCAGCAGCAACGGTTCCTATATGCATTCCTTCAACGTCATAACTTCTTTGAACAGCATCTGCAATATTCCATCCACCTTCATTAACTATTCTATGTTGATTGTGATAATCTCTAACCATTGAAACAATCATCATTACTATGTGTTCAGCAACTGATCTAGAATTACAGAAAGTTACTTCAACAACATCAATTTTATTATCCATTGCTGCTTGTAAATCAACGTGATCAGAACCTATTCCTGCTGTTATTGCCATCTTAAGGTTTTTAGCTTTAGCGATTCTTTCTTTAGTTAAATAATATGGGAAAAATGGTTGAGAGATAACAATGTCAGCATCAACAATATGTTTATCCGCTTCGCATCCATCTCCATCTTTACTGTTAGTAACAACCAATTCGTGTCCATTACTCTCTAAAAACTTTCTCAAACCAAGTTCACCTGAAACACAACCAAGTAATTGGCCTGGCGTAAAATCTCTTCCTTTAGGCGATGGCAATGTCATTCCATCTGGATATTTCTCTAATTTTGGTAAATCCGACAGAGGATAAGATTTAGGCATTCCTCCTTTTGGATCATCATACAATACACAAAGTACTTTCATTTTTACTCCTATTACTAGCTTCTCTAAGCTGAATTATTAATTATTATTTGAAAAGACTAGCACAAGTTAAATAGGACTAGCAAACAAATTGTGTTTATTTTGGGTAATTCCTTTTAGCAATAAATTTGTTCAAGATTATGCCAAAAACTATCACAATAATTGATCCGCTTATAACTGGGGAAATTAAATATTCAAATGAAACTGACCCCATGATCACAATTATAGGATTTCCTCCTGCAGGAGGGTGGGTTACATTAAGAATAATCATTAATCCGACACCTATTCCAACAGCAACAGGTATAATAATATATATCGGAAGTGGAACGAAATTCACAAATATCACACCAACAAGTGAAGTTAAAAAATGACCAAAAAATATATTTTTAGGTTTTGCAAAAGGACTTTCTGGATACCCATAAAGCAAAACCATTGTAGAACCAAAGGAAGCAATCAAAAATAATCCATAAGGTGTTTTATAAGTAAGCAATGACAAAACCCCAATTGTCATAGT
>CACARD010000020.1 GCA_902534735.1 uncultured Pelagibacteraceae bacterium | reverse complement strand
ACTACAAATTTCCGACATCGGCATTTGCAAAAATTTATTTTGATTTTAATGAATGGAATAAATTAGATGGAAATGGTTTAATTAAAGAATTTACTAGACCTAAAGACCTTCAAGATTCTAAAGAATAACCTGCTGATCTTACAGTTCTAATTAAAGGCTTAGTATTATCTATATTAATAGCCTGTCTTAATCTTCTGATATGCACATCGACAGTTCTAGTTTCAACGTAAATATTTTCTCCCCAAACATTGTTTAAGAGTTGTTCTCTTGAATATACCCTTTTTGGATTTTTGATAAAAAAATCTAATAATTTAAATTCTGTAGGTCCTAGAGATATTTCAATGTTATTTCTATAAACTCTTTTTGTTATTCTATCTATTTTTAGATCTGTAAACTCAACAACATCAACGGTGGATTGTGGTTTTGATCTTCTGAGTAAAGATTTAATTCTTGCATTAAGTTCTTTTTGACTAAATGGTTTTGTTACATAATCATCTGCACCTGTATCAAAAGCTCTTAATTTGTCCTCCTCCTCGCCTTTTGCTGTTAACATTATTACTGGTATGTCATTATGCTTTTTGTCTTTTTTTAAATTTTTACATATTTCAACGCCTGACAAATCGGGCAACATCCAATCCATTAATATTAAGTCAGGAAGCTTATCTTTAATTTGTTTAAGCGCATCTTCACCATTTTCACAGAAACTTACTTTGTAACCTTCTTTTTCAAGGTTATACTTTAGTAGAGTTATTATAGCAGCCTCGTCCTCAGCTATAAAAATGTGAGCCGACATATTTTACTTTTCTCCAGTAACAATAGGTTCTGTGCCTTTTGGTCGATCACCCTCTAGATATTCTCCCTTAACTAAATAATATACTTGCTCAGCAATGTTGGTTGTATGATCACCTATTCTCTCTATATTTTTAGTTACAAATAATAAGTGGGTTCCATCACTTAAGTTATTTTCGTTATCTTTTAAATATCTAATCACTTCTTGCATGCATAAATTTGTTAAATCATCAATTTGTTCGTCGCTTTCCCATACATTAATTGCCATACTCGAAGATCTTTCTAAATATGCATCTAATATTGATTTCAATTGTTTTTGAGCATCCGAAGATACTCTTATAATAGCATCTACTAAATTTTTTGGTAAATTTTCATTTAACAAAAGAGTTCTTTTAGAAATATTTTTTGCTAAATCACCTATTCTCTCAAGGTCAGAAGATATCTTTAAAGCAGTGACTGTTTCTCTAAGATCTATGGCCATAGGTTGTCTTAAAGCAATTAAATTTACTACTTGCTGTTCAATTAAAGTCTCAAATTTATCAATTTTTTCATCATCTTTAATTACTGCCTCAGCATTATCACTATTTCTTGTAGTAATTGCTTGAATAGCTTTACCCAAAGCTTCTTCACAAAATCCACCCATTTTAATTATATTGCTATTTAAATTTTTAAGTTCTTCTTCGTAAGACTTTACTGTATGTGGTGCTTCGGTCATTATCCAAACCTCCCTGTGATATAATCCTGAGTTTTTTTGTTTTCTGGATTCTTAAATATTTTATCAGTAGAACCATGTTCTATCAATTCTCCAAGGTGAAAAAAACCTGTATTTTGAGAAACTCTTGCAGCTTGTGCCATTGAGTGAGTGACTATTATAATAGTATGGTCTTTTTTTAACTCATCAATTAGTTCTTCTATTTGAGCTGTAGCAATAGGATCTAAAGCAGAACAAGGCTCGTCCATTAGAATAACTTCAGGTTTAACTGAAATTGCCCTTGCTATACATAATCTTTGTTGTTGACCACCAGACAAACCAGTACCTGGTTCATGAAGTCTATCTTTCACCTCTTCCCATAATGCTGCCTTTTTTAAGCTAGTTTCAACTATTTCATCCATTTCATTCTTTGATTGAGCCATACCATGAATTGTTGGACCATAAGAAATATTTTCATAAATAGTTTTAGGAAAAGGATTTGGTTTTTGAAAAACCATACCAATTTTTTCTCTTAATCTAACAACATCACAACTTTTATCATTGATATCAAAATCATTAATTATAATCTGCCCTTTTACTCTACATATATCAATAACGTCATTCATTCGGTTTAGACATCTTAAAAAAGTAGATTTACCACAACCTGAAGGCCCAATCAGTGCTGTAACTTGATTTTCTTCAATATCTAAATTTATATTGAATAGAGCTTGTTTTTTTCCATAGAAAACATCTACATTTTTTGAATTTATCTTTATCATCTTAACTCCATTTTTTTTCAAATTTATGTCTAATTATTTGTGCAAATAAGTTCATTATAATTAAAAATCCTAATAGAACCATAATACAGGCAGAAACTTTCTCGACAAAACCTCTTTCAGCGCTCTCTGCCCAAATATAAATTTGCACTGGCAAACTTGCAGCTGGATCTAAAGGAGATCCTGGTATTGTATTTACAAAAGCCACCATGCCAATCAATATCAAAGGTGCGGTTTCGCCTAAAGCTTGGGCCAAACCAATTATTGTACCGGATAAAGTCCCTGGCATAGATAACGGAACTGTATGATGCATTGTAGTTTGCATTTTACTTGCACCCATTGCAAGTGCTGCCTCTCTTATACTTGGAGGAACTGCTTTTAAAGATGCTCTACAAGCAATAATAATTGTTGGTAAAGTCATCAACGATAAAGTTATTCCACCGACTAGAGGTGTTGACCTAGGTAATTGAAATACAGCAAGTAAAATACCCAGTCCTAAAAGACCAAAAACAATTGAAGGTACTGCTGCTAAATTATTTATATTTACCTCAATAAAATCAGTAAATCTGTTTTTAGGAGCAAATTCCTCTAAATAAATAGCTGCTAGAACTGCTACAGGAAAAGCTATCATTAAACAAACAAGTATAGAAAATATTGATCCCATAAATGAACTTGCTATACCAGCTAATTCAGCTTCTCTTGAATCAGGATATGTAAAAAAACTTAAATTGAATTTACTTTCAACTTTTCCTAGTTCTACAAGTTGATCAAAAATCTTTAATTGATAATCCGTAACTCTTCTTTGATCTTCAGGTAAATCTCTTGGATAATTGCCTTTAAATACTTGATCTAAATCATCTGAGGCAGTTAAATAAACATCTTTAGTTTTTCCAATTAATGAAGGGTCGTTTAAAAGTTCCCTTTTAATCTCTCTTTCGAAAAAGTAAGAGACCATTCTCTTCAGATCATTTTCTTGATCCTCATTAGCATTTGGATCCAAATCAGCCATTGATTTTAATGCTATATCGTAATAATCAGCATCTTTTAAATCCTCTTTAGAAGGATTTTGCTCTAACATCATTAATTCAGCATCAAAAGTAACTGGAACAATAAGCCAAGTTTTTTGAAAGGCTGAATAGCCTGTCGAAAAAATTTTAAAAATAAAGATTGTTAAAAATAAAAGTGCCATAAAAATTGCACTTTGACCGTATAATCGAAATCTCTTTTCAGCTTTATATCTTTTATTTAATAATTGTTCTTTATTTTTATTCATATTTTTCTCTATATTTTTTAACTACTCTTAAGGCCACAATATTCAAACAGAGCGTTACTAAAAATAATGACATACCTAAAGCAAATGCAGCTTGCGTTTTTGGGTCGCCAAAAGCTTGATCTCCAATTAATATTACAACAATTTGCGCTGTAATTGTTGAAGTAGATTCTAATGGATTTAAAGTTAAATTAGCAGCTAAACCAGAGGCCATAACAACTATCATTGTTTCTCCAATTGCTCTTGAAACACCAAGCAAAATAGATCCAACTATACCAGGCAATGCTGCAGGAAAAATAACTTTTTTTATTGTTTCTGATTTGGTTGCTCCCATGGCATAACTTCCATCTCTTAAACTTTGAGGTACACTTGTAATCACATCGTCACTTAAACTTGAAATGAATGGTATAATCATAATGCCCATTACTCCGCCTGCCGCTAAAGCGCTTTCAGCTGAAACGTCTAAACCCATGCTATTACCTATTTCCTTTAAAAAAGGTCCTACTGTTAGAGCAGCAAAAAATCCATAAACAACTGTTGGTATACCAGCTAAAATTTCAATTAAAGGTTTTGCGTATTGTCTAACTTTAACTGATGCATACTCAGCCAAATAAATTCCACTCATTAGTCCAATAGGAATAGCAACACACATAGCTATGAAAGCAATAAAAAAAGTACCAGCAAAAATAGGGACTGCTCCAAAAGTATCGGAGTACATTGTCGGATCTAAAGCCTCTGAAGAATCTCTAACAAAAGCTTTTGCAGGATACCAATGAGTTCCAAAGACAAAATCAAATAATGGAATTACTTTAAAAAAATCTATAGTTTGAAATATAAGTGAAAATACTATTCCAACAGTAGTTAATATTGCAGCTAAAGAAGCTGTAAATAAAACTGCTTTCAAAAATTTTTCAACTGGTTCTCTTGTTCTAGAATTAGATGAAATTTTTTTATAAGCGTAAGCAACAGAGGCAATAATTATAGATAATACTATAACAGCTTTTGAACTTTGAGCTATTGATCGAAGACTTAAATATTTTTCAGCTGAAGCCTCAATAAAAGGTGTAATTTCTCCGGTAAATTGTCCTCGAGACAATGCTTTTGTTTTTTCGTAAATTAAATTTAATTCATCATCAAGATAGCCTTGATTTGAATAATCACTTAAGATTAATAATTTTACAATTGTGGGCTCAAAAATTGCCCATAAAGAAAAAATTATAAAAGCTGGTATTGCACACCAAATTGCAAGATAATAACCATAAAATTGTGGTAATGCAGTTAATCTTTTATTTGTAGATTGAATTGTATATGCTTTTCTACGTCCAAAATAATAACTTGTGAAACCCAAAAGAACAATAAATGTAAACAATATTAAGTTCAAAGAATCTCCTTTATTGAGGACTTTACTCTTATTTCAAAAAAAAGGGGTCTAAAAAGACCCCTTTTATAATTATTTGTTAACAGAGTAATAATTAATTACCCATAGCAACTAGCTTCGTAGCATTAGTTCTAGTTGTTTTATACAACTTAGAGTCTAATGGAACTAAACCAATATCTGCTAAGTAACCACCTTTTCCAATAGCTTTCTTAGTTGTGAATTCTTTCACAAACTCATGTAATCCTGGGATTACTCCAACGTGAGCTTTTTTCACATAGAAAAATAATGGTCTTGCAACTGCATAACTGTAGTCTTGAATACTCGCTAGAGAGGGTTGTCCACCATCTATGCTAGCAGCTTGTAATTTATCTTTAGCAGCTAAGAAATAGCTGAAACCAAAGAAACCAAACATATCTTTATCTTGAGTTAACTTTTGGATGATTAAACTATCGTTTTCTCCTACTTCAATAGCAGCTCCATCTTCTCTGTAAAGTTTTTGTGGTTTTTTGTATTTTTTATTTCCAGCCTCATAACCAGCTTTATAAAGAGCTTTAGCTTCTTTAGTCATACCTTTTTTCATTACTAAAGAATTCCAAGCATCTCTAGTTCCTGATGTTCCTGGTGGGATCATTACTGAAATTTTTTGTTTTGGTAAGCTAGGGTCAATTTGGTCCCAAGTTTTATAAATATTTGGAACTAACTTACCATCAACTACTGTATGAGCAGCTAATGCTAAATATAATTGTTCTTTAGTAAAGTTTACTGGTTTTGCATCTTTGCTGTAAGCTAATGTAATACCATCGTTACCAATTACGATCTCAACAATATCATTTACACCATTTTTCTTACATAGGGCTTTCTCTTTGTCTTTCATAGCTCTTGATGCATTTGTAATATCTGGATGTTGCTCACCAACACCAGCACAGAATAGTTTAGCTCCTCCACCAGTACCAGTCGACTCGATTACAGGAGTTTTGAATCCTGAACCACCAAATCTTTCAGCAACAACAGTCGCGTAAGGGAATACTGTAGACGAACCAACTATCTTAATTTGATCTCTTGCTTGAGCAACAGTTGCTATTGATAGAGCAACTAAAGAAGCAATCACTATAGTTAGTTTTTTCATTATCTTTAATCCTTTCGTTATTTATTATTTAAAAGATGCCTGACTCGTATAAATTTATTGAATCTTTAATATTACAGAATTATTACAGTTTTGTTAAAAACCTAACTTTTTAGTTGTATTTCATTGAGACAATAATCTCACTATTTTCAGTTTCTAGACCACCTTTGCATGAAACTGGATTTACGTTATCCTTAAAAGCAAGATCTGGGGTTGGTCTTAAGACAACTTCCAGTTTTACCAAATTAACTAATTCCTCAAGAATACTTTGGTCATAACGCCATTTTGGCCAACTAGTAGGAGTAGAAAAAATAGATGTTAAATAGCTTGTCGCCATAGTAAACCTATAATTACTCATATTTTCATTTCTCAGTAAATGATCTCTAACAGAATTAAATATGTTTCGACATCTCAATGAAT
>CACARD010000019.1 GCA_902534735.1 uncultured Pelagibacteraceae bacterium | reverse complement strand
AGAAAAGAGTGTTGAGGTTAATAAAAAAAATATACCTGACTTTCTAGGAATTAAGAAATTCAAATTTGGTGAACTAGAGGCTGATGATAAAGTTGGTATAGTTATAGGTTTAGCTTGGACAGAGTTTGGGGGAGAGATATTAAAAGTTGAAACAGTTAATATGCCAGGCAAAGGTAGAATGCAAATAACGGGTAAGTTAGGTGATGTAATGCAAGAGTCTGTTAAAGCTGCAAAATCTTATGTTAGATCAAAATGTTTAGAATTTGGTGTAACACCACCATTATTTGAGAAAAAAGATTTTCATATACATGTTCCGGAAGGCGCAACACCAAAAGATGGTCCCTCAGCAGGTATAGCTATGGTTACATCAATAGTATCTTCAATCACCAAAGTTCCAGTTAAGAGAGAAATTGCTATGACTGGAGAGGTAACAATTACAGGTCAAGTTTTACCTATTGGCGGACTAAAAGAAAAATTATTAGCAGCTCATAGAGCTGGAGTTAAAAAAGTTTTGATACCTAAAGAGAATGAAAAAGATTTAATTGATGTGCCAAAAAAAGTGAAAGATGATATTGAGATAGTACCAGTAGAAACCGCTGATGAAGTGATTAAAATAGCTTTGACAAAAGAATTGAAGCCTACTGAGTGGACTGAAGTAGATAAATTAACTGAAACTAAAAAAGACGATAAATCTCAAGCCAGTATTCAGTAATAAACAATTTACATTATAATAACCTTGATGTAATAGTACCATGTTTTGGGCGGTTAGCTCAGTTGGTAGAGCATCTCGTTTACACCGAGGGGGTCAAAGGTTCGAGTCCTTTACTGCCCACCAAAATACGGGGGTGTAGCTCAGTTGGTTAGAGCGATCGCCTGTCACGCGATAGGTCGAGGGTTCGAGTCCCTTCACTCCCGCCATCAAATAAATGAATAAAATAAAGCCTTAAAATGTGACCTATCTGCTCTTTTAGTTGATCTAAAAGGTGCTATATAGACTCATCATGCTTGCGGAATTTTTAAAAGATTATTTGCCAATAATTGTATTTTTACTAGTTGCACTTGTATTAAGTGTAGCATTTGTAGCGGTCAATTATTTAGCATCTCCAAAAAACCCTGATCCAGAAAAATTATCAGCATATGAATGTGGATTTGAACCATTTAATGACTCTAGAATGGAATTTGATGTTAGATTTTATCTTGTTGCAATACTATTTATTATTTTTGATTTAGAAATCGCATTTCTATTTCCCTGGGCAATATCTTTAGGCAAAATTGGAATATTTGGATTTACATCAATGATGATTTTCTTATTTATTCTTACAATTGGATTTATATATGAATGGAAAAAAGGAGCATTAGATTGGGAATAAAATGAATTTAGAAGAAAGAAAAAAAAATATTCCAGATGAATTTAAACAATTAGCACAAGACTTTAGCGATAATGGTTTTATAACAACGTCACTAGATAATCTAGTTAATTGGGCTAGAACTGGATCATTGCATTGGATGACTTTTGGACTTGCATGTTGTGCGGTTGAAATGATGCAAACTTCTATGCCAAGATATGATTTGGAAAGATTTGGTGCTGCCCCAAGAGCTTCACCTAGACAATCAGATGTTATGATTGTTGCTGGAACTCTTACAAATAAAATGGCACCAGCACTAAGAAAAGTTTATGACCAGATGCCAGAACCAAGGTATGTAATCTCTATGGGAAGTTGTGCAAACGGTGGTGGATATTATCATTATTCCTATTCTGTGGTGAGAGGTTGTGATCGCATTGTACCAGTTGATATATATGTTCCTGGGTGTCCTCCTTCTGCTGAAGCACTTTTATACGGGATAATGCAACTTCAAAAGAAAATCAGGAACAAAGGTTCTCTGGAAAGATAAAAAATGCAATACGTCCAGGATTTAGAAAAAATTTTGAACTCAGAACTAAATACTAAAATAAAAAGTTCTTTAATCAAACATAATCAAATTTACTTAAAAATTGATGAGGCGGACTTAACAGAAGTTATTTTATTCTTAAAAACAAATTCAAAGACTAAATTTAGACAATTGATAGATATCACAGCTGTAGATTTTCCTGAAAATGAAGTTAGATTTAAATTAGTTTATTTATTATTAAGTCATGAATTTAATCAAAGAATTATCATAGAGATAGATGTAAAAGAAAAAGAAATTGTTGATTCAATAACATCTATATTTCCTGCTGCAAATTGGATGGAAAGGGAAGTATTTGACATGTATGGAATTGATTTTAAGGACCATCCAGACCTAAGAAGAATACTTACAGATTATGGTTTTGAAGGACATCCATTAAGAAAAGATTTCCCTTTAACAGGTCATAATGAAGTTAGATACAGTAATGAAACTAAAAAAGTAATTTATGAACCAGTAAAATTAGAACAAAATTATAGAAACTTTGATTATGAAAGTCCTTGGGAAGGAACCAAGTATATAAAAGAACAAACTAAAGAATAATGGCAAAAGAAACTAAAACTTTAAATCTAAATTTTGGACCTCAACATCCTGCTGCTCATGGAGTTTTGCGATTAATATTGCAGTTAGATGGTGAAATAGTTGAAAAAGCAGATCCACACATCGGTTTATTACATAGGGGGACAGAAAAATTAATTGAAAACAAAACTTACACCCAAGCTGTTCCGTATTTTGATCGACTAGATTATGTCGCCCCAATGAACCAAGAACACGCTTTTGCTTTAGCAATTGAAAAAATATTAAAAATAGAAGTTCCCATAAGAGCTCAATACATAAGAGTAATGTTTTGTGAGATAGGAAGAATACTTAGCCATATTTTGAATGTCACAACACAAGCAATGGATGTTGGTGCATTAACTCCAACGTTGTGGGGATTTGAAGAAAGAGAAATATTAATGGGTTTTTATGAAAAAGTTTCTGGTTCTAGATTGCATGCTAATTATTTTAGAGCTGGAGGAGTACATCAAGATCTACCAAAAGGATTAGACAGAGAGATCGGAAAATTCTGTGAAAGATTTCCAAAAATAATAAATGATTTAGAATTACTTTTAACAGATAACCGAATATTTAAGCAAAGGAACGTCGATATAGGAGTAGTATCAAAACAAGATGCTCTCGATTATTCTTTTTCTGTATAACCAGGAATTCTAATGACTTCCATTCTATCTAAAAGTGGAGGAAGAATATTTAATGTGTTTGCAGTTGTTACAAACATAACGTCTGATAAATCATAATCAACTTCTAAGTAATGGTCATTAAATGTTGTATTCTGCTCAGGATCCAAAGCTTCTAATAAAGCTGACGATGGATCACCTCTATAATCGTTACCAACTTTATCAATTTCATCTAATAAAAATAAAGGATTTTTAGTACCTGCCTTTTTCATCATTTGAATAATTTTTCCAGGAAGAGAACCAATATAAGTTCTTCTGTGACCTCTTACTTCTGCTTCATCTCTTACTCCTCCTAAAGACATTCTTACAAATTGTCTGTTAGTAGCCTTAGCAATTGATTTACCTAATGAGGTTTTTCCTACACCTGGTGGACCTACTAAACATAGAATAGGACCTTTTATTTTATCCATTCTTTTTTGCACTGCTAAGAATTCTATAATTCTCTCTTTGACTTTTTCTAAACCAAAGTGATCTTCTTCTAGAATTTTTAAAGCTTTGTTTAAATCTATGTCCACTTTATCTTTTTTAAACCATGGTAAATCTATCATCCAATCTAAGTAGTTTCTTACAACTGTTGCCTCAGCAGACATCGGACTCATATTTTTTAACTTTTTTAGTTCAGACATGCATTTCTTCTCGACCTCTTTTGGCATCTTTGCTTTCAATATCGATTTTTTTAAACTTGTTGTCTCGTCTTTACCATCTTCAATTTCACCTAGTTCTTTTTGAATAGCTTTTAATTGCTCATTTAAATAATATTCTCTCTGAGTTTTCTCCATTTGAGTTTTAACTCTTCCTCTTATTCTTTTCTCAACACCTATAATGCTTGCCTCATTTTCCATGATTTTAATGACACTATTTAATCTTTTCTTAACATCTAAAATTTCAAAAATTTGTTGTTTTTCTGAAATACTAGCATTGATATGAGAAATTATATTATCAGCAATTTTGGATGGATCTTTTAATTGCTTTATATTGTTGATTGTCTCTGAGGATATTTTTTTATTAACACTAGTTAACTTTTCCAATCTTTTTATAGCTGTTAAACTTAGAGGAAGTAAATCATCTTCTTTTGATAAAATATCTTTTTGATACTCAAATGAACATTTGATAAATTTTTCATCATCTTTAAAGTCAACAATTTTTACTCTTTTTGTACCCTCAACTAGTACTTTAACCGTTCCATCTGGAAGTTTAAGTAGCTGCAAGATATTGCTTTCACAACCATAAGTGAAAACATCATTTTTCTTTGGATCATCAACTTCAGAATTTTTTTGTGTAACAAGAACGATTTTTTTATCACCTTTCATTACTTCATTTAAAGCAGTGATAGACTTGTCTCTTCCAACAAATAAAGGAATTACCATACTCGGAAATACAACTATGTCTCTTAATGGCAATAATGGTAATGTTACTTTTATATCCATCAGAGAAATATGGATATTATATTTTATAATGCAATAGGAAAATATGGTTTATTAACGTTAAATTACGCTGCTGAAGTCTTATCAGTTTTAGTTTTGTTCTTCGAATGAACAATAACAGGCGCTGATACACCTTTCGCCGCACCAGAATCAATTATAACTTCTTCTATGTTATCTTGACTTGGTAAATCAAACATTGTTTTTAATAATATATTTTCGAGAATCGATCTAAGTCCTCTTGCTCCAGTTTTTTTTGATATAGCCTTGTTGGCAATGTCTTTAACGGATTGATCTTTAAAAGTAAGTTTCACTCCCTCTAATTTAAATAGCTCTTGATATTGTTTGATTAAAGAATTTTTTGGCTCTAATAAGATTTTAACTAAAGATTTTTCATCAAGATCATCCAAAGTAGCTGTTATTGGAAGTCTTCCAATAAATTCAGGTATCAATCCATATTTTAATAAGTCTTCAGGCTCAAGATTTTTCATCCACTCACCTACTTTTTTATCCTCTAAACTTTTAACCTCAGCACCAAATCCAATTGATGAACCTTTATCTCTTTGAGAAATAATTTTATCTAATCCAGCAAAAGCTCCACCACATATAAATAAAATATTAGTTGTATCTACTTGTAAAAATTCTTGTTGTGGATGTTTTCTTCCACCTTGAGGGGGCACACTAGCAACTGTTCCTTCCATTATTTTTAGTAAAGCTTGTTGAACTCCTTCACCCGAAACATCTCTTGTAATTGATGGATTTTCCGATTTTCTACTAATTTTATCTACCTCATCAATATATACAATTCCTCTTTGTGCTTTTTCAACATTATAATCCGCTGCTTGTAATAGTTTTAATATTATATTTTCAACATCTTCACCAACATAACCAGCCTCTGTTAATGTGGTTGCATCTGCCATTGTAAATGGCACATCTAAAATTCTTGCTAAAGTTTGTGCTAGTAATGTTTTTCCACAACCTGTTGGTCCTACTAACAAAATATTTGATTTTGAGAGTTCTACATTTTTACTCGTTTTATTTTCATAATTTAATCTTTTATAATGATTGTGAACTGCAACAGATAAAACTTTTTTTGCATGATCCTGTCCAATTACATAATCATCTAGAACTGCACAAATCTCTTTTGGTGATGGTAATCCATCTTGATGTTTAACAAAAGTATCTTTGCTCTCTTCTTTAATGATGTCCATGCATAACTCAACACACTCATCACATATAAAAACTGTTGGGCCAGCAATTAATTTTCTGACTTCATGTTGACTCTTTCCACAGAAAGAACAGTAAAGAATATTTTTATTATTGTTGCTCATAGTTTTTTATAACGAATCAATTTGAATACTTTATTACAAAGATTACTTCTTAATCAAGTATAGGTTGTGAATAAACTATATATTGTTGTTTAGTCTCTTTTTTCTACTACTTTATCGATCAAACCAAAATCTTTAGCGTTATCTGGAGTCATAAAATTGTCTCTCTCCAAAGCTTCTTTTATTTGATCAACTGACTTACCTGTATGTTTAGAATAAATTTCGTTTAATCTTTTTTTCAAAGACATAACCTCGTTAGCATGAATTTCTATATCAGTTGCTTGACCTTGAAATCCTGCTGAAGGTTGGTGAACCATTATTCTTGAATTTGGTAATGATAATCTTTTTCCTTTTGATCCTGCAGCTAATAAAAATGATCCCATACTTGCAGCTTGACCAATACATAATGTGCTGACCTCAGGTTTAATGTATTGCATCGTGTCATAAATTCCTAAACCTGCTGTAACTAATCCACCTGGACTATTGATGTATAAAGAAATTTCTTTTTTTGGATCTTCAGATTCTAAAAATAATAATTGAGCAGTAACTAAAGATGCTACTGCATCATTAATTGGTCCAACTACAAAAACAATTCTCTCTTTTAATAATCTTGAATAAATATCATAAGCTCTTTCACCACGACTTGATTGCTCAACAACCATAGGGATCAAAGTGCTTAGATGTTCTGGAATTTTTGTTGTCATAAGTGA
>CACARD010000018.1 GCA_902534735.1 uncultured Pelagibacteraceae bacterium | reverse complement strand
TTGAGGGTTCAACTTTAGCATAACTGAAATCAATGTATGCTTCTTTTAGGTTTTCCTCATTTTCGATTATATAATTATTAATTTCAACTTCTGAAATATTTTTATCGTAAGCATATTCAAGATCATAGTATTGAATATTTATTTTTTTATTTTCATTTGTGTAAATCTTATTTTGTAAGTAATATGGTGATTTAATGCCACCACCAATATAATCAAACAGTCTTTTTCTTAACTGAGAATTTTTTAGTCTATTTTCAAATTCAGCTGCGATAATATTATTCTCTAAAAGAAATTTTTCATACTTTAATCTTGAAAAATTTTTGTCATCATCAAGAAAATTTATGTCGTTTTGTAAATTTAATTTTAGTGATCTATCTGAAACTTTTACATTTAAATCTTTATACTCCATTGACATTAAATCTTTTGATATAAGGTCACTTAAAATTCTCTCTAAGATATTGTTATCTAAATTTTCTTTTATATAATCAGGATTAATTCTTGATCGGTTTATATGATCAATGAAGTCTTTCGTTGAAATTGAATTATTATTTATCTTAGCAATATTATTTGTATTCCCGCCACTAAATACACTTCCCATTCCCCAAAAAACAAAAGGAACAATTATTATAGCCACGAGGACACCTGCAAATTTACTATTTGTAAAACCTCTTAATTTTCCCAACATGAGTAATTCTTTATATATTGATTATAAAAAACAAACCTATAAATTAAATTATCTAAGATGACAAATAATAATATGATCTTTATAGCTAATTGGAAGATGAATGGAGAAAAAAGTCATATCTCTGGCATTAATAAAACCATAAAATTTTTAAAACAATCAAAAAATAAAAAAAATCAAATAATTTACTGCCCACCATTTACCCTGATTTCATCGGTTAAAAACAAAGTAAAAAACACTAAAATTAAAGTAGGTGCTCAGAACCTTTCTCAATTAAATGATTATGGAGCATTTACAGGATCTGTAAACTCTAAATTAATTAAGTCGGCAGGAGGTGACTATGTTATTGTTGGTCATTCTGAAATTAGAAATCAGGAAAATGATATAATAATAAATAAAAAAATTCACTCAGCACTAAAAGAAAAATTAAAAGTAATTCTTTGCATTGGAGAAACATATAAAGAAAAAAAAAATAATAAAACTTTCTCAGTTCTTAAAAAACAAATAACAATTGGATTAAAGAATATAAAAAAAATTAATAATATAATTTTTGCATATGAACCTAGATGGGCAATCGGAACTGGAAGAATACCAAAATCATCTGAACTAAGAAAAAACTTTAAAGACATAAATAATATAATTAATAAATTAAAAAAAAATCAAAAATATAAAATTATTTATGGCGGATCTGTTAACTCAAAAAATGTATTAGATTTAAAAAAAATTAATGATTTAAATGGATTTTTAATAGGAAGCGCTTCTTTGAGAGCAAAAAATTTTATTGATATAATTAAAAAATCAACTAATTAAACCTCGTGGAAAATATACTTTTAATAATTAATATAATTCTTGCAGCTATTCTAGTTGTTTTAGTTTTATTTCAAAAATCCGAGGGCGGTGCATTGGGTATTGGAGTGTCCCAAGATAACTTTATGCTTTCTAGATCAGCAGGAAATTTTTTAACCAAAGCTACAGCAATAATTGCTACTTTATTTATAATATGCAGTCTGTGTTTAACGATTCTTTCAAGGGGTGAATTAACTCCTACAACATCAGTTTTAGATAAAATAGAGGAAACTGATGATGCTCCTAAGGTTCCAGATAGTAATAATTAATACTTTGAATTTTTAAGTTTTAGGTCTATAAGATACTTCCATGGCGCGATATATCTTTGTCACTGGCGGCGTGGTATCATCTCTTGGAAAAGGATTATCATCAGCATCACTTGCATATTTATTAAAGTCACAAGGTTATAAAGTTAGGATACGTAAAATGGATCCATATTTAAATGTTGATCCGGGAACAATGAGTCCTTTTCAGCACGGAGAGGTATTTGTTACTGATGATGGTGCAGAAACAGACTTAGATTTAGGACATTACGAAAGATTTACAAATATTTCATCAAAACAATCGGATAATATTACTACAGGTAAAATTTATAGCGATGTAATCAAAAAAGAGAGACAAGGGGGCTATCTAGGTAAGACAGTTCAGGTTATACCTCACATAACAGATAGAATTAAAAAATTTATTAGCAAAGACATTAGTAACGAAGATTTTGTAATTTGTGAAATTGGTGGAACTGTTGGTGACATAGAAAGTTTACCATTTCTAGAAGCTATAAGACAGTTCTCAAACGATCATGGAAGGTCTAGAACATTATTTGTTCACTTAACATTAGTTCCTTTCATGAAATCTTCTGATGAGATAAAAACTAAACCTACACAACATAGTGTTAAAGAATTAAGAAGTATAGGTATACAACCAGATATTGTTATATGCAGATCAGAGCAGCATATACCTTTAGAGCAAAGAAAAAAAATATCTTTATTTTGTAATGTTGATATTGAAAATGTTATTGAGACTGTTGATGTTCGAACAATTTATGAGGCTCCAATTAGTTTTTATAACCAAAAATTAGATAAACAAGTTTTAAAATATTTTAAAATAAAATCAAAAAAGAAACCTAATTTAAATCCATGGAAAAATATTACCTCTACTGTTCTAAAAAATAATAAAGTAATTAACATTGGAATAATCGGTAAATATGTAAACTTAAAAGATGCATATAAATCTTTAGATGAAGCATTAACACACGGTGGTATAGCAAATAATGTTAAAGTTAATTTGGTAAGAATTGAATCTGATAAATTAAAAAAAAATGAAATAACCAAAAAACTTAAGAGTATTTCTGGAATATTAATACCAGGTGGATTTGGTAAAAGAGGAACAGAGGGGAAGATTGCAGCAATTAAATATGCAAGAGAAAAAAAAATACCCTTTTTTGGTATTTGTTTTGGAATGCAAATGGCAATTATTGAATTTGCCAGAAATATATTAAATATTAAAAATGCCAGTTCTACAGAGTTTGATAAAAAATGCTTTCCTGTAATTGGATTAATCCATGAATGGAACAGAAATGGAAAAGTTTTTAAGGGCACAGAAAAAAACCTTGGTGGAACAATGAGATTAGGTCTTTACACAGCTAAATTACAAAATAATTCTGCCATAAAGAAGATTTATAAATCTAATATAATAAAAGAAAGACATAGACACAGATATGAAGTTAATAATAATCAGAGATCAAAATTTGAGAAAAAAGGATTAATATTTTCAGGAATGTCACCAGATAATAAATTGCCTGAAATAATTGAGTTAAAAAATCATCCTTGGTTTATAGGTGTTCAATTTCATCCAGAGTTCAAATCAAGACCATTATCACCACATCCGTTATTTAAATCATTTATAAAGGCTGCAAAGAACTATCATGGAAAATAGAATTGTTAAGTGTCAGGATTTAAATATATCTAACTCAAATAAAATTTGTTTAATAGCAGGACCCTGCCAATTAGAAACTGAGCAACATGCGCTAGATATGGCAGGAGAAATAAAAAAAATTGCAGACAAATATAATATTGGATTTATATACAAAACATCATTTGATAAAGCTAATAGAACAAGTCTTAAAGGTAAAAGAGGAGCTGGATTAGAAAAATCTTTACCTGTTTTTGATAAAATAAAAAATCAAATAAAAGTCCCTGTCCTTACTGATATTCACAATGAGGAGCAATGCTCAATTGTTGCACCACATGTTGACGTTTTACAAATTCCTGCATTCTTATGTAGACAAACAGATTTATTAGTTGCTGCAGCAAAAACAAAAAAAATTATCAATGTGAAAAAGGGTCAGTTTTTAGCCCCATGGGATATGGTAAATGTAACAAAAAAAATATCTGAGTCAGGAAATAATAATATTCTTGTAACAGAGAGAGGGGCTAGTTTTGGATATAATACTTTAGTAACAGATATGAGATCAATACCCATAATGGCAAAAAATGGTTATCCGATTGTTTTTGATGCCACTCATTCAGTTCAGCAACCAGGTGGTCAAGGAGATAAAAGTGGTGGACAAAGAGAATTTGTTGAACATTTATCTAGAGCAGCTGTTGCAGTGGGTGTTGCTGCTATTTTTATTGAAACACATCAAGATCCTGATAACGCTCCTTCTGATGGGCCAAATATGGTTCCACTTAATGAATTAGACAATCTTATTAATCAGATTGTAGAAATAGATAATCTAATAAAAAAAAATAATGTCTAAAATTTCTAAAGTTATTGCAAGACAAGTTTTTGATAGTAGAGGAAATCCAACTATAGAAACAGAAGTATTTGTAAAAGATATTAGTGCATCAGCAATTTGTCCTTCTGGAGCATCAACTGGAACTTATGAAGCTTTTGAAAAAAGAGATATTAATAATAAAAAATATCTTGGAAAAAGTGTCTTAAAACCTGTCGAATTTATAAATAAGGTAATATCAAATAAGTTAAAAAATTTTAATGTTCATCAACAAGAAAAAATAGATAATTTATTAATAAGGCTTGATGGAACAAAACAAAAAAAAAGAGTTGGAGCTAATGCAATTCTTTCTGTTTCTATAGCTGTCAAAAAATTATCTTCTAAAATTAAAAAAATTCCAATTTATAAAAATTTGTTAATAAATAAAAATTTTAAATTACCTTATCCCTTAATGAATATAATTAATGGAGGTGCACACGCAAATAATGGCCTCAGAATCCAAGAGTTTATGATTAGACCAGATAAAGCCAAGTCTTTTTCTGAGGGTGTTAGAATGTGTTTTATTGTTATTAATAAATTAAGACTTTTAATTAAGAAAATGGGACATTCCACTTCTGTAGGAGATGAGGGTGGGTTTGCTCCAATGATAAACGATAATGAAAGCGCGCTTAAACTTATAGTAAAAGCTATAAATTTATCAGGTTTTAAAAATGGAAAAGACATAGTTATATGTCTGGACGTTGCAGCAAATGAGTTGCTTAAAAATAAAAAATATTCAATTCACTCTAAAAAGTATACTAGTGTAGATGAATCTATAGAAAATTATCTTAGACTTGTGCAAAAATATAAAATTATGTCTATTGAAGACCCATTTGGTGAAAATGATTGGTCAGCTTGGACAAAGCTTTTACATAAAACAAAAAATAAATTACAAATTGTTGGAGATGATTTGTTTGTTACAAATTTAGAAAGATTGAAAATTGGTTTTTTGAATATTTCAGCTAATTCAATATTAATTAAATTAAATCAAATTGGTACTGTCACAGAAACACTAGAAGTTATAAAATTTGCAAAATTAATTGGTTACAAAACCATAATTTCACACAGATCCGGTGATAGCGAGGATACATTTATTGCAGATTTTGCTGTAGGAACTGACTCTAATCAGATTAAAACTGGGTCATTAGCGAGATCGGAGAGAGTTTCAAAATATAACCAATTGTTAAGAATTGAACAAGAACTTGGAAAAAAATCAAAAATGCATAGTTTTAATTAATGATTGAAAAAATAAAAAAAAATTATTTTATATTAATTATAACATTTTTATTTATTTACTTTTTTTTTAATTTATTAGGTGGTGATAGAGGTCTAATCTCTTATTTAAAAAAAAAAGAAATTTATAAAGAATTAAAAATAAAACAAACAGATTTGAATTTTAAAATTCAAGAATTGGAGCACAAAAACTCTTTATTAACTAAAGATATAGACCTTGATTTTATTGAAGTTTTGATACGAGACAAATTTTTATTTGGAAAAGATGGAGAGACTACTTATATAATAAAAGATAATGGACAAAATTAGACCAAGACACCCTGAAAAAGTTAAAAATCCAATTAATCCAATTAAAAAGAAACCAGCTTGGATTAGATCTAAACTTTCAGACAGTAAGGAATTTTTCCTAACCAAAACTGTTGTTAATCAAAATAATTTAGTCACCGTTTGCCAAGAAGCAAACTGTCCCAATATCACTGAATGTTGGAGCAAAAGGCATGCAACGTTTATGATAATGGGTGACACTTGCACAAGAGCTTGTGCGTTTTGCGATGTAAAAACTGGGAAACCAGAAAAATTGGATATATTTGAACCATTAAAAATTGCAAATGCAGTAAAAAAATTAAATTTAAGACATGTTGTAATTACATCAGTTGATAGAGATGATTTACCTGACGGTGGATCTACTCATTTTAAAGAAGTTGTAGAAATTACCAGAAAAAAAAATCCAAATACTACTATAGAAGTCTTAACGCCAGATTTTCTTAGAAAAGGCGAATCTTATAAAATTATTTTAAGCGCAAACCCTGACGTTTTTAATCATAATATTGAAACTGTTCCAAGGTTATACGTAAAGGTGAGACCTGGCGCTAGATATTTTTCATCTTTAGAACTTCTTAAAAATGCAAAAAAAGATAATAAACATGTTTTTACTAAGTCAGGCATAATGGTTGGTTTGGGCGAGGAAAAAGATGAAGTAATCCAAGTAATGGATGATTTAAGATCTGCAGATGTTGATTTTTTAACGATTGGTCAATACCTTCAGCCAACGGCAAAACATCATCCTTTAGAAAGATATTATCATCCAGATGAATTTAAAGATCTAGAAATAATAGCAAAGTCAAAGGGTTTTTTATTAGTTTCATCTTCTCCATTAACTAGATCTTCATATCATGCTGATGAAGATTTTGCCAAATTAAAACAAAACAGACATAATTAATTTAATGCCAAAAGCATCTGTAACGCGATTAATAGAACGCGATAAAAAAACACTTATTAATTTTGTTTTAGATATTGAAAAGTATCCTGAATTTATTCCCTTTTGTATAGATTCTAAAGTTTATGAGAAAAAAGAAGTCGAAGATTGTATAAAAATTATTGCAGATTTAACTATTGGTAAAAAACCTTTTACTGACACTTATAAAAGCGATGTTAAGTATGATAAAAAAAATGATCATATTCATGTGACAAATATTGATGGTCCTTTGAATTATTTAGAAAATAATTGGAGGTTTGTCGAGAAAGATAATTTTACTGAAGTTCATTTTGATGTCGATTTTGAAATTAAGAATAAATTTCTTAATATTATAATGTCAAAATCTTTTCAATATGGGCTTGAGAAAATAGCTGATGCATTTCAAAAAAGAGCTGAAAGTTTGTAATTTATAACTAAATAATTTTTATCAATAAATTAATACATTTTTTAACTGTATTTTTTTGTATAATTGATCTTTTCTTTTTTCCAAATGAATTTTTTATAATAAAAATTTTATTTCCTGTCTTAATTCCAATAAATACAAGACCTACAGGTTTATTTTTTGTACCACCTTTAGGGCCTGCAACACCTGTAATTGATACGTTGATTTTACTTTTTGATAATTTTGATAAATTTTCTACCATTGATCTACAACATTCTTGACTCACAGCTCCATATCTATCAATTACTTTTTTTTTAACATTCAGAATATTAATTTTTGCATTATTTGAGTATGTAATTAATCCCATTTTAAAATATTTTGATGAACCACTTAGTGTAGTTAATTTACTTGATAATAAACCACCAGTACAAGACTCTGCTATAGATATAGTGGTTTTTGTTTTTATTAATTTTTTGTGTAATTTATCAATGCTCATTAAAATTTTAATGAAATAAGATATATTATTAACATTGTATATAAGCCTGCCATTATATCATCCATAATTATACCAAAAAAATTTTTATATTGTTTATCAAAATAATTTACAGGGAAAGGTTTAACGATATCAAAAAATCTAAAAAGAATAAAAGATAAAAAATAATATATTTCAGCAGGAATATTTATTAAATTTTTAGATGATAAATATACTATAAGGATTAGGGGCATTGCTTGACCCAACACTTCATCAATTACAATTTGTCTGGGATCTTTATTTTCAAATTCAGTTTCAGAATCCATTACAGCATAAAAAGAATAAAAAAAAGTTATAGAATATAATATCAAAATATAGTTTAGATTTTTAAATTGAAATACTTCAAACAATATATAAAGGATTATTAATGTGATTAAGGATGTGAAAGTTCCAGGAATTTTAGAAATATATCCATTTCCAAAAAAAGTTGATATTAATATATTTATCTTTTTCATTTTGATAACGAACAAATAACCTCACACGCAATTGCTTGTTCTTTTCCAATTATACCCAATTTTTCTACAGTTTTCCCTTTTAAATTTATTATATTTCTATTTATAGATAAT
>CACARD010000017.1 GCA_902534735.1 uncultured Pelagibacteraceae bacterium | reverse complement strand
GCTTTTATCAATAGTTTATCATCTTTAAAGTTAATACCTATTTTCTTTTGTAGTTTGTTTAAATTCACTTATTTAAATTATTTTATTAAAAAATCTTTCAAATCGAACTATTTCGTTCCATTTAAAAATGTTAAAGATACTTCCTTTCCTAGGATTAGATGAGAAAAATAAAATTTGAGCTTTTCCAACTAAATTATTTTGATTAACATAACCTACTTCAGATAGAAATCTGCTATCTTTAGAACAATCTCTATTATCACCTAAAAAAAAATAATGGTTTTCAGGAACAATATATTTATCTGAATTAGAAAATGTTATATCAGTTCTATATGCAGCTAAATAACTTTTTCCATTTGGAAGTTTTTCTTCAAATATATTGACATCAATTTGGGATGATCCGCAATATAACTTATCATTTTTGCTTTTAATTGTTTTTAATACTTGATTTGAGTTTATATATAATTCACCATCGATAAACTGTATTGTATCACCAGGTAAACCAATCAATCTTTTAATATAATCTGTACGATTATCAGCAGGGGTTTTAAAAACTATAACATCTCCTCTTTTGGGGTTTTTATTTAATATACGTCCTTTAAAAATAGGAGGACTAAAAGGAAATGAATGTTTACTATATCCGTAAGAAAACTTTGTAACAAATAATCTGTCGCCTACAAGTAAGTTAGTTTCCATTGATGAGGATGGTATATAAAATGGCTGGATTAATATTGATCTTATGAAAACTGCAATTATTAACGCATAAAATAAAGTTTTAGTATTATCAATTATGAAATTTTTCATTTTTTTCTATTCAAAATAACAAATGCAATTGAGTGGTTTTTTTCATCTGAGAGTGAAAGATGTATATCGTAATTTTTTATTTTAAATTTTTTTTTTAATATATCCTTTATTTTCTTTGAAATTTTAATTTTAGGAGATCCTTTCTTATTATTATATATTTCAATATCATTAAAATTAATATTATTTCTAAAGCCTGTACCTATTGATTTAACAAAGGCTTCTTTAGCAGCAAATCTTTTTGCAAAATAGTTCGTTTTATTTCTGTATTTTTTTGATTGATTAATTTCATTCAGAGTAAAGAGTCTTTTTTTAAAACCTTTAATTTTTAGCGATTTTTCTATTCTTTTATTATCAATAATATCAACACCGTTACCAATAATCATTTGTTTAATATTTTTCTAAAATTATTGATTACTTTTTTCATACCAAACATGATGGACTCACCTATAATAAAATGTCCAATATTAAATTCCTCTATAGATTTAATCTTTTTTAGAATTTTTGTTGATTTATAATCTAAACCATGACCTGCATGAACTTCCATTCCTAGTTTTTTTGCTAACGTGGCAGAATTTTTTATTTTTTTTAACTCGACTAAATAATTTTTATTGTTTTTAACTTTTAGTGCAAATTTTCCTGTATGAAGTTCTACACATTTTGCATTTAATTCTTTTGATGCAAAAACATCTTTAATATTTGGATTGATGAAAAGACTCGTTCTAATTTTTTTTGAATTTAACCTACTAATTACTTTTTTAATTATTTTTTTGTTTTTTGTGATATTTAAACCTCCTTCTGTGGTTATTTCATTCCTTTTTTCAGGAACTATGCAAACAAAATTAGGTTTATATTTTAATGCAATTTTAAGCATTTCATTGTTAGCGGCCATTTCTAAATTTATTGGCACTCTTTTAATTTTTGAAAATATAGCTAAGTCTTCATCTCGAATATGTCTACGATCTTCTCTTAAATGAATAGTAATAGAATTTGCACCGAAATTCATAACTTGTCTTGCATATAAAATAGGATCAGGATGTCCCTCTCCTCTGGCGTTTCTTAATGTTGCAATATGATCTACGTTTACACCTAGTCTGGATTTCATTTTAAATGTCTACTTCCAGGTTTTGTAATTGGTATTTTTTTCAACTCAATTGGTAATTGATTTTTTTTATAAGTTGGTATTTCTAATTGAATTTGGGAAACAATATTTTTATTTTTAATTTTCAAACTTGGTTTACTAGATCTATTAATCAAACACGCATATCCAACTACTTTAGATTTATGTTTTTTTACAAGTCGAGCGCATTCTAAACTTGATTTACCTGTAGTAATTACATCTTCTACAATCAAAACTTTAGAATTTTTTTTTATTGAGAAACCTCTTCTTAAAGTAAATTTCCCATTAACTCTCTCGCAAAATATTGTCTCCTTATTCAATAAATTTCCAACGATATAACCTATTACAATACCACCCATAGCTGGTGACAATATTATATCGATTTTTTTGAATTTTTTTTTTATTTTAGTGCTTAAGGATTTGCAAAATTCTTCTGATTTTTTTGGATAACTTAGTAATTTAGCACACTGAATATACTGGGGTGAATGTAAACCTGAAGATAAAACAAAATGTCCCTCTAAAAGTGCCTTAGTTTTTTTTAAAACCGCTAAAGAATCTTTTAAAGAAAGCATATTTTTTGTTTTTATGTCTAATTATTTTGAAGTTATATTCTTTCTGTTTTAGCTCACTAATAAGTTTTGTAAAGTTTTTCAAATCTTGAATAATTAGGTTGAACCTAAAATTAATGGTTCTTTTAGTCTTTTCCACCATTTCAACACTTGAAATATTTACATTATTGGTTCCAATCATTGTTGTAACGTCACCTAATATGCCAGGTCTGTCAGGTAAAGACATCCAAAGGGTAGTGTTATATTTTTTTTCTGTAGGCTTGCTGTCTTCTTTGTATTGCCAGTATCTTCTTATAGCGGCTCTAGCTTTACCGGTTTTAGCACTTGTTATCCAATGCAAAGATGGTGAGTCTTTTTTTGATGTTAATATTTTAACTACATCTCCATTACGCAATATTGATTGTAAAGGACTTTCCTTTCCATTTATTTCACATCCGATCGCAGTATCACCTATTTTAGTATGAACTGCATAAGCAAAATCAATTGGACTTGCTTCTTTGGGTAATTTTATAACTGAGCCTTTTGGTGTAAAACAAAAAACATTTTCTTGAAACATTTGCAGTTTTGTATATTCAAAATAATGTTCAGGATTTTCATTTTTATCTATAATTTCTACTAGATCTGCTAACCAATCATATTCCTTCCAAGTTAAAGAGTTAAACTTTTCTGACGATTTATATTTCCAATGAGAAGCTATACCTCTTTGCGCAAATTCATGCATTTGTTGTGTTCTTAGTTGTATTTCAATAGGTCTTTTATTTGGACCGATCACTGCCGTATGAAGAGATTTATAATTATTTATTTTCGGAGATGAAATGTAATCTTTAAATCTACCGGGTATACAATTCCATTTATTATGAATTACACCTAAGGTTTTGTAACAATTTTCAACATTATCTAAAATTATTCTAAAACCAATTATGTCTGTAATTTGCTCTAGTGAGGTTCTTTTTTTTTGTATTTTTCTCCAAATAGAAAAAGGTGTTTTTTCTCTAGAAAAAATTTTAAAATCAATATTATTTTCATTTAACAGATTTTCAAATTCACTAAGAACTGAATTATAATTAATTAAATTATTATCTTTTATTGTTTCTAATCTATCTTTGATCATTTTTCTTGCTTCAGGATTTAAAATATCAAAAGAAAGATCTTCAAGTTCATCTCTTATTCTATTCATTCCCATTCTATCAGCTAGAGGAGCATAAATTTCCATAGTTTCTTTAGCAATTCTTTTTCTTTTTTCCTCTTTATCAATAGCCTTCAAGGTTCGCATATTATGCAAACGATCTGCAAGTTTCACAAGAAGGACTCTGATATCTTTAGATGTTGCTAAGATGAGCTTTCTAAAATTTTCAGCTTTTGAATTAGAAATAGCTTGGTTTTCAAAAACTGAAATTTTTGTAACTCCATCAACCAAATCAGCAACTTCTTTTCCAAATTGTTCTTCTATAGTTTTATAAGTTGCATAAGTGTCTTCTATTGTATCGTGTAGTAAACCAGTTGCTATCGTTGCACTATCCAACTTTAGTTCAGTTAAAATATTTGCAACAGCAACAGGATGAATGACGTAGGGATCTCCTGATTGTCTTTTTTGATCTTTATGAACCTTCACTGCAAAATCATATGCCTTGCTTAGAGTTTCCGGGTTAAGAAACTTATTATATGATTTAACCTTATTTATTAATTCATCAGAATTTAGCATGAATTTATTATATCACTTATTTAGATAACTTTAATACTTCTTAAATTATTTTTTTTTAAAGAAGATAAGAGTTTTACTATATTTTTTTTTAATTTTGGGTGAGACCAATTTTTGCATATTTCAAACAGTGGCATAAGTATAAAGTTTCTATTATGCATTCTTGGATGTGGAATCTCTAAATTGAACAATTTTTTATTTGATTTAGTAATCTTTCCATTAAAGTCTAATATATCAATATCACAATTTCTTGGATAATTTTGAGGAGCTACTTTTCTTCCTAATTTTTTTTCTATAAATTTGATTAAGTTAAGCAGCTCAAATTGATTTAATTTTGTTTTTATCAGTAATACAGCATTAATAAATTTTGGAAAACTAGGATCTGGCCATGACTCAGTCTCATAATAACTAGATGTTTTGATAATTTTAATATCATGAGTTTCCAATAAATATTTAGATTTTTCTAAAAAATGTATTCTATTTCCTAAATTAGAACCTATTGATAGATATACATAATTAACTTGAGCGTCTGAAATATCTAGCTTTTTCACGGTTCCAATCTTTAGTTTTTTTGGTTTGTCGCTTATCGTATTGTTTTTTTCCCTTTGCAACAGCTATTTCAACTTTAGCTTTACCTTTTTTAAAATACATTTTAGTTGGAACTAAAGTTAAACCATCCTCATTCATTTTACCAATTAGTTTATTAATTTCCCTTTTATTAAATAACAATTTTCTTTCTGAGTAAGGATTGTGATTTGTATAACTGGCTTGTTTATATATAGGTATATGTGAATTAATTAAGAAAATTTCTCCTTCTTTTTCTAATGCGTATGATTCTGCAATATTTACTTTTCCATCTCTTACTGATTTTATTTCAGAACCTTTTAGTACAATTCCGGCTTCTAATATTTCCTTAAAGAAAAAATTAAAAGAAGCTTTTCGATTTATTGTAATGATCTTAATACCAGATTTAGATTTATCACTCATCAATAAGTTTTGCTACTTTCAATGCTTTTTCGACTTCCTTTTTTGTATTTTCAGTTATTTTTACTAAAGGTAATCTTACAGCATCATCGCATAGTCCAAGTAATTTAGCAGCATACTTAACTGGTGAAGGATTGCTTTCTATAAATAAATTTTTATGCAACGGTTGCAACATATCATCAAGTTCTTGAGCCTTTTTTAAATCATCCTCATTTGAAGATTTCGATAATTTTTGAAATTCAGAACATAATTTAGGAGCTACGTTAGCAGTAACACTAATTGTTCCAACTCCTCCTCGTTTATTAAATTCAAAAGCATTATCATCGTTTCCGGTAAGTTGAATGAAATCATTGCCCATTTTTTCTTTTTGTTGATCAACACGATTTAGATCGCCGGTTGCATCTTTAACTCCAACTATATTTTTTAGTTCATACAATCTAGCCATTGTTTCAACGCTCATATCAATGACTGAACGGCTCGGTATATTGTAAATTATAATTGGAATTCCACAGTTATCGTTGATTGATTTATAATGTTGATATAGTCCTTCTTGAGTAGGTTTATTATAATATGGTGTAACAACCAAAGCACCATCCGCACCAGCTTTTTCAGCATGTTTAGTTAATGACACGGCTTCTTCTGTAGAATTAGATCCTGTGCCGGCTATTATAGGAAGTTTACCAGTAGCTTCTTTTATACATAATTCAATTGTTCTCTCATGCTCATTGTGTGATAGAGTTGGTGACTCACCAGTTGTTCCAACTGGTACTAACCCATTTGTTCCATTTTCCAGATGATGATTTATTATTTTTATGTAACTTTCTTCGTCAAGATTGTTGTCTTTAAACGGTGTAATTAAAGCTACATTTGATCCTTTAAACATAATTATTTATAACATAAGTTGTTTGATTTAATAAAATGTATTTAAAATTATTCACAACAATTATCCTTTTTTTCTTATCGTTTCAATCTGCTTTTTCAAATGAAACTATACTTCCTGTTAAAAAACCAGATTTAAATGAAAAAAATACAAGAAAAAAAATTGCTGAAATCATTCCTCTACCTAAACCATCTGAAAAAGAAGATGAAATTCAAAAGGAAATAAAAATTACTACCACGGAGATATTTAAGAAAATTGATGGTGTAATAATTCCAAAAAATAAGCCTCTAATAGTTAAAGAAAAATTAAGAAAGATTAAAAAACAAAAATTTTATAGCGATAGAGATTTGAAATATGCAAAACAAGCTATTTCATTTATGGAGAAAAGTAATTGGAAGGATGCGAAAAAAGCCGCAAGTAAAGCAAGAGCAAAATCTATTTATGATTTTATTCAATGGAGACATCTACTTACAACCGGTAACAGAGCTACTTTTACAGAATATAAACAGTTTATCGAAAGAGTAAAAGATTATCCAAGAATAGATAGAGTTCGTTATTTAGGAGAGCATAAAATAAATTCTAAAAATCATACTAAAAATGAAATTATACAGTGGTTCGATAAACACCCTCCTTTAAGTGGATTTGGAAAAATGATGCTTGGCGATGCTTTGTTATCAAAAAATAAAGAGTCAGCCATAAATTTAATAAAAGAAGGATTTATAACAGCTGACTTAAGTAAAAATGATCTTATTTTTTTTAGAAAGAAATTTAAAAAATATTTGAACAGTAGTGATTATATTAAAAGAGCTGATTATTTAGCTTGGGAGAATAAATATTGGGACCTTAAAAGAATGTTAAGATATCTACCAAAAGATTATCAACTTTTGTATACGGCAAGGCAATTGTTAATGAGCAGATCTTATGGGGTTGATAGCGCTATCTCGAATGTGCCTGCAAGTTTAAAAAAAGATTCAGGTTTAAATTATGATAGACTCAAATGGAGAAGAAAAAGAGGAAGAGTTGATAGTTCTCTAGAAATTTTATTAAATATCAAAAATAATAAAGATTATATGGTTCGCCCAGATAAATGGTGGGTTGAAAGATCAATAATTGCGAGATCACTTATCTATAAGAAAAAATATGAGCAAGCTTATAAAATTACAAGTAAACATGGACTATCAGAGGGTGCTGAATTAGCTGAGGCAGAATGGATGAGTGGATGGATTGCTTTAAGTTTCTTAAAAGACCCAATTTTAGCAAAAAGTCATTTTACTAAATTTTATAATAATGTTGGATATCCAATTAGTTTATCAAGAGGTGCTTATTGGCTTGGAAAAACAAACTTAGCACTAAATAATAAGGAAGAAGCAGATAAATGGTTTAAAGAAGGTTCAAAATATCTAACAACCTATTATGGTCAATTATCTCATATGAAAATATATCCAAATAAATCTTTTGAACTTAAAGAAAGTACTCAAGTAGATAAAAATTATGCTGAAAGTTTTTACAAAAATAAATTGGTCGCAATAGTACATTTATTAGATGAAGTAAAAAAAGATAAATATACGAAACATATTTTAAGATTTCTAGCAAATGACAATGTTTCAGCGGGGAGTGAAATATTGGCAGCAAAACTAGCAACTGACATCTCTAGATTTGATTTTGCTATTCAAGTTTCTAAAATAGCATCTTATCAAAAAAGGTTTCATAACAAATATAATTATCCAGTAATAAGCACTCCGAATAAAGTTGGATCAAGAAAAATTCCAGAGCAAGCTTTAATATTATCTATAATAAGACAAGAAAGTGAGTTTGATATATCTGCAAGAAGTAGAGTTGGGGCACAAGGCTTAATGCAGTTGATGCCTTATACTGCAAAGACAGTTGCTAAGCAGGCAAAAGTTTCTTATTCAAAATCTCGTTTAACAACAAGTCCTGAGTATAATATAAATTTAGGATCTTTTTATATCGCAGGTTTAATTCTTGATTATGATGGATCCTACCCTTTCGCTGTAGCGGCATATAATGCAGGACCAAAAAGAGTGAAGTATTGGAAAAAAATAAATAAAGATCCTCAAAAGAAACAAATAGATTATGTTGATTGGGTTGAGCTTATTAAGTTTAAAGAGACCAGAAACTATGTTCAGAGGGTTATGGAGAATTACAATGTTTATAGATACATTTTGTCTCAAAAACCAATATTTTTAAAAGATTTTTTTAGAAATAATCCATTATATTAGTCATGGAAGTCAATAAAATTGATTTGATTAAGCTAAAAAATGCAATTGATTTAATTAAAAAAAATAAGACAAAAGATGCAGAAAAAATTCTTAATGAATTAATTGATATAAAAATTATAAAACCTGATGCTTTAACATATTTGGCAATATGTAAAATAAAATCAGATAAAAAAAATGAAGCAATAGATTATCTTAAAAATGCAATTAGTATTGATCCAAATCATGAGTTTGCGAACTTAAATTTAGGATTGATATATTTCGATATTAAGAAATATGATGAGTCTTATATGTATATTATTAATGCTTATAATAAGAATAATAATAATATATTAGCAATATACCATTTAGGATTAATTAATTTAATATTAAATAATCTTGAGGAGTCTGAAAAATATTTCTTAAAAATTATTGAAAAAAATAAAAATGATGAAAATGCTTTACTAAATCTTGCAATATTAAATGATAAAAGAAAAAACTTTGTAAAATCAATTGAAATTAACAAAAAGATAATCGAAATAAATCCAAATAATATAAATGCAAATAACAATTTAGGAGTTTTAAATCATAATAATTTAAAATACGATGAAGCAATTAATTACTTTAAAAAATGTATTAAAATAAACGATAAATTTATTTTACCATATAGTAACTTAGGAAGAGTTTATGCTGATTTAAGAAAGTTTGATGATGCAAAAAATTTATTTAATAGATCAATAGAAATAAATA
>CACARD010000016.1 GCA_902534735.1 uncultured Pelagibacteraceae bacterium | reverse complement strand
ACATCTTTTAAGTACTTAAGATTTGTGCTGATAATTGGAAAATCGTAAGAGTTATTATTTATTCTTTCAAAAGCTTTTTGTAATAAAGTCCAACCACCAAAATCGATAAATTGTTTTGCTTGAGTATTTTTTAAATTGGGCCAAAGTCGTGTCCCTGCACCACCACAAAGTATTACAGGTCTAATTTTCATCAAATATCTGCGTAAGTTTTAACCTCGTTTTTACCACCTGGATGAGTAGGTGCACCCAAATAAGCTGGACCAACTGTTTGAGCATATTTCCAAAGAGTTCCGTTTCCAAAGTTCATTTTTCTTTGTTTCCATTTCTTTTTTCTCAAACTAAGCTCTTTTTTACTTAATCTAACGTTAATAGTCCCTTTTTTTGCATCTATATCTATTATATCTCCGTTCTTTAAAAGGGCTATTGGACCGCCTATAGAGGCCTCAGGACCCACATGACCGATACAGAAGCCTCTAGTAGCCCCGGAGAACCTACCGTCAGTTATAAGGGCTACTTTCTCCCCTTTTCCTTGTCCATAGATTGCAGCTGTTGTCTGCAACATTTCTCTCATTCCTGGACCACCTTTTGGACCTTCATATCTAATTATAATTATATCGCCGTCTTTGTATTTTCTTTCTTTTACAGCTTTGTAAGCTTTTTCTTCAGAGTCAAAACATCTTGCTCTTCCAGTAAATTGTAATTTTTTCAAACCTGCAATTTTAACAATTCCGCCTTCTGGAGCTAAATTACCTCTTAATCCAACAACGCCACCAGTTGGCGTGATTGGATTTTTATAACTTCTCATTACTTTTTGTTTTGGATTAAATTTCACATTTTTTAAATTCTCTTTCATTGTCTTTCCTGTAACGGTCATACAATCTCCATGAATATATCCTCCATCGTAAAGAGTTTTTAAAAGCATTGGAACTCCACCTGCTTCCCACATATCTTTTGCAACATATTTTCCACCAGGTTTTAAATCAGCAAGATAAGGAGTTCTCTTAAAAATTTTTGCAACATCCATTAAATCAAATTTAATTCCAATTTCATTTGCAATAGCTGGTAAGTGTAAACCTGCATTAGTAGATCCTCCTGTTGCAGCAACAACTGTAGCAGCATTTTCTAATGCTTTTCTTGTAACAATATCTCTTGGTCTAATATTTTTTTCTAAAAGTTTCATTACAGCTTTACCACTATTAATCGCATACTTATGTCTTTCTTTATAAGGTGCAGGAGTTCCTGCTGAATAAGGTAGAGCTAATCCAATTGCTTCAGAAACACATGCCATTGTATTTGCAGTAAATTGGCCTCCACAAGCACCTGCACTTGGACAAGCTTTTAATTCTAACTTTCTAAGAGCATGCGCTGTCATTTTTTTTGATGTATATTTTCCAACACCTTCAAAAACATCAACAACAGTTACATCTTTACCTTCAAATCTACCTGGAAGTATTGAACCTCCATAAATAAATACACTAGGAATATTTAATCTCACCATAGACATCATTAAACCTGGTAAAGATTTATCACATCCTGCTAAACCAACTAAAGCATCATAACAATGGCCTCTTACAGTTAATTCAGTAGAGTCTGCAATTACATCTCTTGAAATCAATGAAGATTTCATACCTTCATGACCCATAGCAATACCATCAGTAACAGTTATTGTACAAAATTCTCTAGGTGTTCCTCCTGATGAATTTACACCTTGTTTTACAAATTGAGCTTGTTTCATTAAATTAATGTTACATGGTGCAGCCTCATTCCATGTTGATACAACACCAACAAAAGGTTTTGCTACATCTTTTTCGGTTAAATCCATTGCATAATAAAAGGATCTTTGTGGTGCTCTATCAGCACCTACAGTTGTATATCTACTTGGTAGTTTTTTTTTATTAAATTTCCGCATTATAGACTTTCTAAAGTATAATTTAATTTATTAACATTTTTTTCTAAATTAATAAAGTTAGACTTTTCTTGCTCAACAATATCATTTGGAGCTCTTTCAATAAAACTTTTATTATTTAGCCTTGTATTAATTTTTTCCATTTCCTTCTCAATTTTATTCTTTTTATTTAATAGTGTTTCTTTAATTTTTGACAAATCTACATCTTCATCAAAGTAAATTTTAAATATTTCGCCTTTAATAACCAAGTTTGCTGAAGGTTTTTTAATATCTTCATTTACAAATTCATTAATTCTGCCAATTTTTTTTAATGTATTGGAGTTATTTTCAATAAACTTCTTAATTTCTGGATTTATTTTATTCACTAGTATTTTGACAAATGATCCAGGGCTTATTTCTATTTCATTCTTAAATGACCGTATTGATGAAACAAATTCGATTATTTCATTTACTTCATCAGAGTCTTTATCTTTATCAGAACTAGCCTCAGACCAGTTTTTTAACATAAGAAAATCTTTTCCATCTTTATCCAATTTATTTTTCAACCATATTTCCTCGGTTAGAAAAGGTATGAATGGGTGTAAAATAACTAGAATTTGAGTAAATATGAAACTAGCTACATTTCTTGTTTCTTCGATATTTTCATTATTTTCTGAATAAAAAACAGTTTTAGATAACTCTAAATACCAATCACAGAACGAATGCCATACAAATTGATATGCAATTCTTGCAGCCTCATCAAATCGATAACTATCTATTGATTTTTTGATCTTTTCATTAGTGTTAGTGAATTCAACAAAAATCCATTTATTAATATTTAGTTTTAAATCATTAGGCGTTTCTATATTTTCAAATTTACAATCATTTTGAATTAGAAAATTGTTAGCGTTCCATATTTTATTTAAAAAATTTCTATAACCTTTAACTCTATCCTCTGATAATTTTACATCTCGTCCAGGAGATGCCATTGACAAAAGTGTAAATCTTAAAGCATCAGCACTATATTTTTCTATTAATTCTAATGGATCAATTACATTGCCTTTAGACTTTGACATTTTTTGACCTTTTTCATCTCTAACTAATGCATGAACATAAATATTTTTAAATGGTTCTTTATTTTGAAATTCCATTCCAAACATAATCATTCTTGCAACCCAAAAGAAAATAATATCAAATCCTGTTACTAATACTGAGGTTGGATAAAATTTTTCTAAATATTCATTTTTTTCTGGCCATCCTAATGTTGCAAAAGGCCATAGGCCTGATGAAAACCATGTATCAAGAACATCTGGATCTCTAATTAATTCAACATCTTTTTTATAATGTTCTTTAGCTAATTTATTTGCACCTTCTTCTGTTTCATCTACAAATATTTCTCCATCAGGTCCATACCACGCAGGTATTTGATGTCCCCACCAAAGCTGTCTTGAAATACACCATGGTTCTATATTATCCATCCATTGAAAATATGTTTTTGTCCAATTAACAGGAAAAAAGTTAGTTGTTTTATTATTAACTATTTCTTTTGCTTTTATTGAAAGTTTCTTAGCATTTGCAAACCATTGTTCCGTTAAATAGGGTTCAATTATAGAATTAGATCTATCGCCATAAGGAACTTTATTTTTAATTTTCTCTTCTTTAACAAATAAGTTTTTATCAATTAGCTCTTTTAAAATTCTTTTTCTAGCTTCAAATCTATCAAGTCCAATATAATTATCAGGAGCATTTTCGTTGATTTTTCCATCTGGTGTAAAAACATTTATAACTTCTAAATTATTTCTCTCCCCCACTTCATAATCATTGAAGTCATGTGCTGGTGTAATTTTAACAGCTCCAGTCCCTTGTTCAGGATCAGCATAATCATCTTCTATAATTTTTATTTTTCTATCGACAATTGGAACTATTACATTTTTATTTACTAATGATTTATATCTTTCATCTGATGGGTTAACAGCAACAGCTGTATCTCCTAACATAGTTTCTGGTCTAGTAGTTGCAATAGTTATAAATTTATCTGTTCCATCGATTTGATATTTGATGTGGTATAATTTTGAATTAACTTCTCTTTGATCTACTTCTAAATCAGATATAGCTGTTTTTAAAACAGTGTCCCAATTTACTAATTTTTTTGATTTATAAATTAATCCATTTTTATACATTTCAACAAAAACTTTTAATACAGATTTTGATAGATTTTCGTCCATGGTAAAGGCATTTCTAGACCAATCACAAGAACAGCCTAATTTTTTTAATTGATTAATTATTATGTCACCATATTGACCTTTCCATTCCCAAACTTTTTCGATGAATTTTTCTCTCCCTAAATCATTTTTATCTATACCTTCAGATTTAAGTTTTTTTTCCACTAATGCTTGTGTAGCAATACCTGCATGATCTGTTCCAGGTTGCCATAAAGTTTCAAAATTATTCATCCGATGATAACGAGTTAATAAGTCTTGAATAGAATTATTTAGTGCATGACCCATATGAAGACTACCTGTTACATTTGGTGGTGGGATGACTATCGAAAATTGTTTTTTATTAGATTTTGGTTTAAATAAATTTTTTTCTTCCCAATAAGAATAAATCTTATTTTCAACATTTTCGTGAATATATTTGTCTGAACTCATGGATAATTATTTTATAAATTAATCATATCAATAAACAACAATGAAATTATCCGTTAAATTTATAGACTAAATTATAAAATTAATTATATATGACTTCATTGAATATTTAATTAATGGCAACGTGGCGGAATGGTTACGCAGAGGATTGCAAATCCTTGTATCCCGGTTCGATTCCGGGCGTTGCCTCCACAATATATTTTTGTTGAGATAATATAAAAAAAAAGTAAGTTGTGATTTTACATTCCTCGGTAGCTCAGTTGGTAGAGCAGTTGACTGTTAATCAATTGGTCGCAGGTTCGAGTCCTGCCCGAGGAGCCAATTAAAATTAATTTATCCTGTTTTAGAAATATTTACCTGGTTGATTTGTATGTTTTTAGTAAACTTAATTTTTTGATCTTGAGTAAGTTCGGAATAAACTTTTACTAGGAAATTATAGTTTACGTTCATGTGACCTTCTTTAGATTTTTCTAAGTTTATCAAATATTCTGAAAAATCTTCAAAAAAATAATTTATTGGCACTTTAAGATAGTTAGATAGTTGTAATAATCTAATCGAACTTACGCCATTTGTTCCTTTTTCATATTTTTGTATTTGTTGAAATGTAACATTTATTGCTTTTGCGACTTTTGTTTGTGTTAAACCTAAAGCCAAACGTCTAAGTTTTAATTTATTACCTAGATGTTTATTGAAATTTTCTTCCATCAAAGACCCCTCTTTAATTAAAATAATAAGTCGAGTTAATAGAAATCAAAAAGTTATTTCAAGTAAAATAATTTTAAAAAGAATAATAATTTTTAAGATTTTATAAAGCTGTCAAGCGACTTTTTAGCAATTTAGTTATAATTTTTATAATATTTGGCTTAAAAAAAGCTTTGTTCTATCGCTTTTTGGGTTAGCAAAAAACTCTTTTGTTTCTGCCTGTTCTACAATCATACCTTCATCCATAAAAATAACTTCATCTGCAACTTCTTTTGCAAACCCCATCTCATGTGTTACAACAATCATAGTCATACCAGCCTTAGCTAAATTAACCATTGCATCTAAAACTTCTTTAATCATTTCAGGATCTAGTGCTGATGTTGGTTCATCAAAAAGCATTATTTTTGGCTCCATACATAATGCTCTAGCTATTGCACATCTTTGTTGTTGACCACCAGAAAGTTGGCCTGGGTATTTATATGCTTGATCAGCAATCTGAACTTTTTCTAAATGCTTTAAAGCTAATGCTTCAGCATCTTTTTTAGGCATTTTTTTTACCCAAATAGGAGCAAGAGTACAATTATCTAATATTGATAAATGAGGAAATAAATTAAATTGTTGAAATACCATTCCAACCTCAGCTCTAATTTGCTCTATATTTTTTGTTTCTTCAGTTAATTCGGTTCCATCAACTACTATTGATCCTTCTTGATGTTCCTCTAGTCTATTAATACATCTAATTAATGTTGATTTACCTGAACCCGAGGGACCACAAACAACAATTTTTTTATTCTTTTCGACGTCTAAATTTATGTTTTTTAAGACCTGGAAATCTCCAAACCATTTATTCATTTCTTTAATTTGAATTATTTTATCTGACATTATCTCTCGGTTTTATATTTTTGCTCTAAATTATAACTATATTTACTCATTGCATAGCAAATAATAAAAAATACGATTGAAGCAAATACATAGCCTTCCATTGCAAAACCTAACCATTCAGGATTTGTTTTAGCTAAATTTAGCATTCCTACTATTTCTAAAAGACCCACTACAAATATTAAAGGTGTATCTTTCACAAGCGCTAAGAATGTATTTGCTATACCTGGTATAACTAATTTGAGAGCTTGTGGTAAAATAACAAATATATGCATTTTCCAATAACCCATTCCTAAAGATTTTGCAGCATCATATTGCCCTCTAGGTAAAGCCTGTAAACCACCTCGAATTACCTCTGCTACATATGCGGCTTCAAACAATGATATAGCAATTATAACTCTTACTAGTTTATCAATAAACATGTCCTCTGGTAAAAACATTGGAAACATTACTGATGACATAAATAAAACTGTGATTAAAGGTACCCCTCTCCAAAATTCTATAAATCCTATAGATATGTATTTAATGATGGGTAAATCAGATCTTCTCCCTAAAGATAGGAATAATCCTACTGGAAAACAGAATATTAAACAGAAAAATGAAACTATGAAAGTTAATGATAATCCACCCCAAGCCCCAGTTTCAACCCATTCGAAAGCTTGTATCTTTCCTAATTCGATTAGTTCTTCATAAAAAAAGACATATTTTAATAATATATAAATCGTGATTGGTATTATTAAAAAATAATACATCTTAAATTTCGATGGAATAAAAAAACCTATCACAATAGATATCACTGCAGCAATAATTCCATATGAAAAATCAAAAAATATTGGACCACCTGAAATAAAAAAGAATATAAATAAAAAGGCAATTACTGGATAAACAACAACATAATACAATGTTAAATATTTTTTAAATTTATCAGTTGCAAAAATACCTACTCCGCCAAGAAAAGCAAGAGCTATAAATGATAAATTTATTCTCCACTGTTCTGCATTTGGATACATTCCATACATAAATCTATTAAACCAAGTTTTTATATAAGCCCAGCATGCTCCAGATCCAGAACATGCATCTTTTGAATCGCCAGCAAAATTTGCATCAATTATGAACCAACTTAACAATGGTGGTAACGATTTGATAACAGCAAATATAATTAATAATGATAAAAGAGCATTAAAGTTATTTGTATTAATATTTTTGTTAATAATGTCTAAAAATTTTATACCTGAATATTCAATTCTAATTAAATGCAAACCAATAAAACCAATTATTAGAGGCAAAAAGTAACTTATTGTTCCTGGTAGAAAGCTAGTCAAATCTAAACTGAAAAAAGAATTCAAGAAAACAATTAAAATACTAAGTGATAATAAACTAATACCTGAATACAAGTAAGCGTAAAGATTATTTTTGTCCGGTGATAAAAAATTTAATTTATTCATTATTTTTCTTTAATTGCTATTTTTTTATTATACCAATTCATAAATATTGAGATTGTTATGCTTAAAGTTAAATAAGTTAACATTGTAATTGAAACAATTTCAATCGCTCTTCCCGTTTGCATCAAAGCTGTTCCTGCAAAAACAAGTACTAAGTCTGGATATGCAATAGCAGCAGCAAGAGAAGAATTCTTTGTTAAATTTAAATATTGATTGGTTGTTGGAGGAATTATAATCCTCAATGCTTGAGGCATAACGACTAATTTAAGAACTTGATTAGGAGTTAAACCAATTGAAGCTGCAGCTTCTTTTTGACCTTTGCTAACACCCTGAACACCAGCTCTTACACATTCAGCTATAAAAGTTGCAGTATATAAAGATAAAGCTAATGCTAATGAAATTAATTCTGGAGGTAATTTAAGTCCTCCTTTAAAAGTAAATGATGTTTTTGACAGTTGTTCAATAACTGGTATTTCGATTGATGCATCAACCCCGCCTAGTAAAAAACTTAATAATGGTAAAATAATTAAAAGACCAATTGATATTAATAAAACGGGAGTTTGAGTTCCTTGATTTTCTTGCTTTTTTTTAGCATATGCTCTTACAAAAAATATTGCAATTATTGCTGCAATTACTGAATAAATAAAAATATCTAGATTATTCCATATAAAAGCTGGTATAAAAAAACCTTTAATTGTTAAAAAGAAAACTCCAAACATGGGTTCTGCTTTTTCTGGTAAAGGTAATGCTCTTAAAGCTGCAAAATACCAAAAGAATATTTGTAATAGCAAAGGAATGTTTCTAAAAAATTCAACATATATTGCTGCAGATCGTTCAATAAGATAATTGCTTGATAATCTGGCTATTCCAACAACAACTCCAATTATCGTCGCAAAAATAATTCCAATAACTGAAACTAGAATAGTATTTAATAAACCAACAAGATAAGCTCTAAAATAAGAATGTGAACCATCATATTCTATCAAAGAAAACTGAACATCAAATGAAGATTCTTGAGTTAAAAAACCATAACCAAATGTGATACCTCTATTTTCCATATTAACCTGGGCGTTATATGAAAAAAAACCGAATACCAGGATAACAACAACTAGCGTAAGTAACTGGGGTAATATTTTCTTAAAATTCACTGTTAGTAAGGTTTATAAAAAAAAGGGCTAGAAAAATCTAGCCCTCTTTATATTCTTTTAAAAAGAATTATCTTGCTGGTGGTACGTAAAGTATTCCACCTTTTGTCCATAATTGATTTGGACCTCTATCAGGTAGAATTCCAGTATCAGCTATATTTCTTTTATAGCTTTCACCGTAGTTACCAACTTGCTTGATTATTCTTAAGCTCCACTCATTATCTAAACCTAAAGCAGCTCCTAATTCACCTTCAGCACCAACTAGTCTTTTTACAGCTGGATTATCAGAAGTTTTCATAGAATCAGCATTTGCTGATGTTACGCCATACTCTTCAGCTTCGATCATAGTGTTTAGTGACCATCTTACGATATCTTCCCAAACAGAATCACCTTGTCTAACAACTGGGCCTAATGGCTCTTTTGAAATAGTTTCAGGTAATACCATGTGGTCATCTGGATTACTCAATTTAATTCTTTGAGCAGCTAAACCAGATTTATCTGTAGTATATGTATCACATCTACCAGCATCATATGCAGCTACAACTTCGTCAGCTTTTTCAAAAGTGACTGGCTCATATTTAATTCCTTTTGAATTAAAGAAATCTCTCATATTAAGCTCTGTTGTAGTTCCAAGGTTAGTACATGCAGAAACACCAGCTTTAAAATCATTAACTGATGAAATTCCTGAATTTTTTCTAACCATAAAACCTTGACCATCATAGAAATTTACTCCTACGAAAGTAAGACCGATATCCGCATCTCTTGAAAGAGTCCAAGTAGTGTTTCTAGATAGAATATCTATCTCGTTAGATGTTAGTGCAGTAAATCTTTCTTTAGCACTCAATGGAGTAAATTTAACTTTACTTGCGTCACCTAGTACTGCAGCAGCTACTGCTCTACATACATCAACGTCAACACCAGTCCAGTTTCCTGCAGCGTCTGCATTAGAAAATCCTGGTAGACCTTGTGAAACACCACATCTCACAAAACCTTTTTTCTGTGTGTTTTTAAGAGTTTTTGACTTTTTTGCAGCCATAGTTTCTGTTGTAAAAGTAAATAGAACAGCAAACATAGCAACAACTGTAGTCAATCGTTTTACTAATTTAAACATTATTTATTCCTCTTGTTTATTTATTTGTTAACAAATAATTCAAATATATTTTTGAATTATCCAAGTAAAGCAGAAAGAATGAAACTCATCAATATTAAATTAGTCGCAAAATGTATGCTTTATTTGAATTTGGCGCGCTCTGAAGGATTCGAACCTTCGACCTACGGTTTAGAAAACCGTTGCTCTATCCAGCTGAGCTAAGAGCGCACAGGAGTAATTTATAATACTAATTTAATTTTTGAAAAGAAATTTTTTTAACAAAATTATCACTGATAACAGTTCAATTCTTCC
>CACARD010000015.1 GCA_902534735.1 uncultured Pelagibacteraceae bacterium | reverse complement strand
GTTTCAAATTTAATAAAGATCAAAAAACAAAATTATAAAAATATAGAGAATGATTTGATAAAGAATTTTTTATCAAATATTAAAAATTAAGTCTTTTAGTTTTTAACATATTTCTGAAATAATCTGGCGGTGTGGCTCTAAAAGTATATTTTTTCTCATTTATTTTAAATTTTATTTCATAAGAATGTAACATTAGATTTTTATTATTTATTTTTGAGTTATTTGTTGAATTATATTTTTTATCACCAATAATAGAATTTCCTAAATTAAATAATTGTTTTCTTAGTTGGTGTTTTCTTCCTGTAATTGGGTTTAGCTGAATGAAGGTCGCATTATTATTTTTATCTAAGATTTCATATTTTGTTTCTGCTTTTTCAACAATTTTTTTTTTATTTTCAAATCTTATCAAATCATCTTTTATCACACCTTTGTCAATTAAAATTAATTCACCATTACATATTGCTAAATAGGTTTTATAAACCTTTCTTAGTCTAAAAAGTGAAGTTAGCAGTTGAGCTGTTTCCCTATTCTTTGCAATTATAAAAACACCAGAAGTATCTTTATCTAATCTGTGAACAGAATAAGGTTTCTCATCTCTAAATAAATTACTTTTTGCAAATATATCAATTATATTCTTTTTAGATTTTGTACCACCCTGCACTGAAATTCCTGATTGTTTATTTAGAACAACAAAATTATCATTATTTTCAATAATTAAATCTTCGTTTTCTTTTATAATTTCATTACTTGGATTATATTTTTTTTTAAGTTGCTCAATTTTTTCCTCAAAATTTAAATTATAAATATTAAGTTTGTCACCAGTTTTAACTTTTTGGGAGCTTTTTACTTTTTTTTGATTTAATTTTAATTTTCCATTTCTTAGGTTTTTTTCAATAAGTCCTTGTGGAATTTTACCTAAATGATTTCGAATAAATCTATCAATACGCATGTCATTAAAAGATTTATCTACATTAATTGATTTTTTCATTTTTATTTTAATTCATTGCAACTATAATTTTCTTGATCTAGCATAAAGTCTTTGCACTTTTTACCTATAGCTATGGAGTCATAATATACAATTGTATCAGCTCTTTTCGGAGGATTACCTTTATGCATTATATTAAACCTATTAATATTACTTTTGTATATTCCAAACTTCATATACGACTGTTTGCTTATATTATTATTAGTTAACCCATTGTAATTAACTACAAGTTCATTATTAGCCCAAATCTTAATAAAACTCTTATTTGGCCAATCAACAAATTCCATATTAATAACAAAATCATTCCATTTACCTTTTACATTATTTGCTTCTAAAATTTTATAAGTGTCAAAACCTCCAAAAATATGATTTACAAAATCTGTCCATTGCAAATCTCCATTTGGAGCAATTCTAAACATAAAATTTACTGGACCCGCTTTAGAATGTATTTGCCATATAGTATTACTTATAGGAATAGTAAATTCACTATTGTCCGGGATATAAATACTAAATTTAAACCATGTATTTTTAGACTTTAATCCTAACATGCTAACTTCAGATCTTTCTCTAAAGGTATTGCACTCGTCTGATTTTCTTTGTTGACCACAATCACCATCACCGTTTTTAAATTTCCAAGCAATTTTGCCAGATCTAACAATTTTATTTTGAATTAACAATCCATCTTTAGGAAAGTTATATAAAGGTGACAGGTGCATTCTGCATTTGGTTTTTTTTCCATGACTCCATTGGCAATCAATATTTGATAAGTCTATTAAATCTTTTTCATTATCTAAATTAAACCAAGGCATGTTATCGTCACCTAAGGTATAAAATTTTAACCCATCAATTTTTGGTGGATTTGCTTTTAAATTATTAATTACAAAAAAAAATATTATAATTATTTGAAAAATTATATTTTTCATTTAGTTAATATAAAATACTAGATGATTGTTTTACAATATCAATTAAACAAAATATGAATTAAAGACTAAGCTGTAGCTTGCTTTTTGTCTTCAACTTTTGGTGTATCTTTAGTTGGGTTCTTTTTCTTTTTATCAACTCTTTTTGCTTCAACATCCCTATCTACAAATTCAATTACAGCCATTGGTGCATTATCACCATATCTAAATCCAGCCTTAATAATTCTTGTATATCCACCTTTTCTATTTTCATATCTCTTAGAAAGTGTTTTTTTTACTTTATTTGTAGATTTAATGTCTTGCAACTTAGAGATTAATGTTTTTGTATTAGATAAAGTATCTTTCTTACCCAATGTTATAATTTTGTCAGCTTGAGGTTTTAAAACTTTTGCTTTGGGCAATGTTGTTGTTATTTGCTCATATTTTATTAATGAGTTAAGCATATTTTTAATGAGAGCTTTTCTATGTTCAGAAGTTCTGTTGAGCTTTTTATAGCCCATTTTATGTCTCATTAGATAGCTTCCTCTAGTTTTTTAGATAATTCTGCAATATTATCTGGCGGCCAATTTGGAATTTCCATACCAAGATATAATGACATTCCAGTTAACACTTCTTTAATCTCATTTAATGATTTTCTACCAAAATTAGGTGTTCTTAACATTTCACCTTCGGATTTTTGAACTAAGTCACCAATATAGATAATATTATCATTTTTTAGACAATTCATTGATCTTACAGATAATTCTAATTCATCAACTTTTCTTAATAAATTTTTATTAAATTCTGGCTCCGAAGGTTGCTCTTTAACAATGACTTCCTGTGGCTCATCAAAGTTAACAAACATTCCTAGTTGATCCTGGAAAATCCTCGCTGAATATGCAACAGCATCTTCCGCTGAGATTGATCCATTTGTTTCAACTTCCATTGTTAATTTATCATAATCTAAAGCTTTTCCTTCTCTTGCAGTACTAACTGAATAAGAAACTTTTTTAACTGGACTAAATAATGAGTCTATTGGAATCAAGCCTAGTGGTGGTTCCTCTGGTTTATTCATATCAGCAGATACATATCCTTTTCCAGTTCCCACTGACATTTCCATGTGAAATTTAGTATTTTCATCCAAATTACAAATAACCAAATCTGGATTTAATATTTCAATATCAGCAACAGTTGTTATATCAGATGCCTTTATTTCTCCAGGTCCTTTAGCGTCAAGTATTAATTTTTTTGGTTCATCAGATGTACTTTTTAAAGCTAGAGATTTTACATTTAATACAATGTCAGTGACATCTTCTCTAACACCTTTAATAGATGTAAATTCATGTAATACACCATCTATCTGAATAGATGTTACAGCGGTTCCTCTGATAGAGGATAAAAGTATTCTTCTTAATGAATTACCAAGAGTTAACCCATATCCCTTTTCTAGTGGTTCGGCAGTGATTTTTGCAAATGATTTATCATCACTTAATTGAACATCAAGTTTTGCTGGTTTAATTAATGATTTCCAATTTTTTGAATTTACTTCTGTTTGCTCCATTAAACTCTCCTTTTTTTAGGTGGTCTCGTACCATTGTGTGGCATTGGTGTTGTATCTTTAATTGATATAATTTTAAATCCTCTAGCCTGTAAAGCTCGTAACGCAGTTTCTCTTCCAGATCCAGGGCCTTTAACTTCAACCGACAAAATTTTCATGCCAACTTCTAAAGCTTTGGCTGCGGCTGCATCAGCTGCAACTTGTGCTGCATATGGTGTAGATTTACGTGAGCCTTTAAAACCTTTTTGACCAGCAGACGCCCAAGAAACTACATTTCCATTGGTATCTGCGATCGACACTATGGTATTATTAAAAGTAGATTGCACATATGCAATTCCATTAAGAATATTTTTTTTTCCTTTTTTCTTTTTAGAATAAGAACTTTTTTTAGTCTTAACTTCTGATTTCTGTTCTTTATTTTCAGTTGCTTCTTTTTTCATTATTTTTTAAGTGGAGTTAATTTCTTACCTGCAATTGCAATTGCTTTTCCTTTTCTAGTTCTCGAATTGCATCTGGTTCTTTGACCTCTAACAGGAAGTTTTTTTCTATGCCTAGATCCTCTATAAGTTGCAAGATCGATTAGTCTTTTTATACTTAACGATGTTTCTCTTCTTAAATCACCTTCAACAGTAAATTTTTGATCAATATACTCTCTAATTTTTAATATTTGATCATCAGTTAACTCGTTTACTCTCTTTGATCTTGGTATTTCTAATTCATTACAAATTTGTTGAGAAAATTTATTTCCAATTCCATAAATATATGTAAGTCCAACATGAACTAATTTATTTTGTGGTATATTTACACCTGCAATACGAGCCATAATTTTTGTGATAAATTGTGCCTTTTATATAAGAAGATTAGTCAAAGTCAACGTCTTAAACATTCAAAAAAGCCTCTATTTTACTAGTTATTTGATCAATTTTCATCGTTCCATCAATCTCATGAAAATTTGAATTTTTTGAATAGTAATCTAATACTGGTCGAGTTGTTTCAATATAAGTATCATACCTCTTTAATATAGTATCTACATCATCATCAGTTCTTTTTTCTAAAATTTTCCTTTTTTTTATTCTTTCCACAATAGTTTCTTTGTTTACATTTAAAAAAAAAATATAATCTATCTTTTGATTTGAGTTACTTAACAATAAATCTAAATTTTTAGCCTGGCTAAGAGATCTAGGATAACCATCAAATATTAATTTTTCTTTTTTGTTAGGATCAAAAACATGATTTTTTAATAGGCTATTAACAATCTCATCACTGACAAATTTTCCTTCATTCATATTGCTTATTATTTTTTTTCCTATATTTGTATCTTTTTTAATTTCCTCTCTTAAAATATCACCAGTGGAAATTTGATAACCGTTTAATTTTTTTACAAGATATTTGGCTTGAGTACCTTTTCCAGCACCAGGTGGACCAAATAATATTATATTCACCTATCTACCAAATTTAGTTTTTTTAATTAATTGCTCATATTGAGAACTCATCATTCTTGTTTGAATTTGTGTAACAGTATCAATTGCTACTACAACAACGATCAGAACTGAAGCACCACCCAAATAAAAAGGGATGGGATAATTGGCAATGAGAAATTCTGGCATTAAACAAACTAGTGCAAGATATAATGCACCTATTGTTGTTAATCGTGTCAATATTGTATCAATATAAAGCGCTGTGCTTTCTCCAGGTCTTATTCCAGGAATAAATCCACCATATTTTCTTAAATTCTCGGCTGTTTCTGTAGGATTAAAAGTTATTGAAGTATAAAAAAAAGTAAAAAAAATTATTCCTGACGCATATAACAACATATACAAAGGCTGCCCTTGTGAAAAGTAAGATGAAATGTTTAGAAAAGTTTCATTTTGTGAAACATTAAAATTTGAAAAAGTAACTGGTAATAGTAATAAAGCTGAAGCGAAAATAGCAGGTATTACACCTGCTGAGTTAATTTTTAAAGGTAGATGTGAAGAATCTCCTCCATACATTTTGTTTCCCATTTGTCTCTTTGGATAATTTATAAGAATTTTTCTTAATGCTCTTTCCATAAAAACAATAAACATTATAGTTGCTACAAGTAATATAAATATAAAAATTATCATTACAGTTGAAATAGCACCAGTTCTTCCTAATTCAAAAGTTGTTACTAAAGCTCTAGGAATTTCAGCAACAATACCTGAAAAAATAATTAATGAAATACCATTACCAATCCCTCTTTGTGTAATTTGTTCACCAAGCCACATTAAAAATATAGTTCCAGCGACAATAGTTGTAACTGTTGAAATTTTGAAAAATATTCCAGGATTAATAACTAAATCTGCTGAAGATTCTAATCCAACAGCCAATCCATATCCTTGTATAGTTGCTAATAAAACTGTTCCATATCTAGTTATTTGAGTAATTTTTTGTCTACCTATTTCACCTTGAGCCTTAAGATTTTTAAAATATTCTGAAACTCCTGTTAGTAACTGGACAATAATTGAAGATGATATGTATGGCATTATTCCAAGAGCAAATATTGCCATCCTGCTTACAGCACCGCCCGCAAAAACGTTAAACATTCCTAACAAACCTTTTTGGTTTCCTTCCATCATTATTTGAAGTTGTTCAGGGTCGATCCCTGGTAAAGGAACAAAAGTACCCAATCGATAAACTGCAAGTATAAAAAGTGTGAATAGAATTCTATTTCTTAAATCGTTAGATTGTGTTGAGGCACTCATTATTTAGATTGATTTTTAACAGTAATTTGTCCACCAGCTTTTTCAATTTTCTCTTTAGCAGTTTTAGATGAATAATCTGCTTCTATATCAATTTTGGATTTAAAATTACCATTTGATAAAACTTTAAATTTATTAATTGATTTTCTAAACAATTTTGATTTTTTAAATGTATTGATATTTATTTTTTCATCTGCTTTAATTTTTTTACTATCAATAAGGTTTTGTAATTCACCTAAGTTTATTACTGCTATATCATTTTTGTTCAAAGAGTTGAAACCTCTTTTAGGCAATCTTCTATATAAAGGCATTTGACCACCCTCAAAACTCTTTATAGCTACTCCAGATCTTGATTTTTGGCCTTTTACACCTCTACCAGATGTTTTACCTCTACCAGAACCTATTCCTCTTCCTACTCGAATTTTTTTTGTTTTAATATTATTTAATGTATTTAAAGATGTCATTATCCTCTTTTCTCAATTATCTCAGAAATTTTTTTATTTCTTAAATTAGAGATATTTTTTGGTGAATTTTGTTTTGATAAAGCTTTTATACATGCTCTAATTACATTATGTGGATTTGCGGTGCCCAAAGATTTAGCAACTATATCTTTTATACCAAGCACCTCGCATACCGCTCTAACTGGTCCACCAGCTATTATACCTGTTCCTTTAGGTGCAGATCTTAATTTAATTTTTCCTGCACCATCTTTGCCATAAATATCATGATGAATTGTACGTCCATCTCTTAAAGGTATTTGTATCAATTTTCTTCTAGCCAACTCATTTGCTTTTTTTATTGCATCAGGAACCTGTTTTGCTTTTGCATGAGCAATTCCAATTTTTCCATTCTGATTACCAACTACTACTAAAGCTGAAAAACCAAATCTTCTTCCACCTTTCACAACTTTGGTTATTCTGTTTATGTGAACTAGTTTTTCTACAAATTCTGTATTTTTTTCCATGTTTTAAAATTCCATTCCATTTTTTCTTAATGTTTCAGCAAAAATTTTAACTCTTCCATGATATTTATAAATTCCTCTGTCAAAGTAAATTTTCTTAATATTTTTTTCATTTGCTTTTTTCGCCAGAATTTCAGCAACGATAGTAGATAATTCTGATTTATTTTTTTTTTGTCCTTTAATTTCTTTACTTATAGATGAAGCAGAGACTAATGTAATATTTTTTACATCATCAATTATTTGTGCACTTATATTTTTTGTAGATCTCGAAACACTTAATCTATATCTATCTTTAGAAACATTTTTAAGCTTTTTTCTTACTCTAAATCTTTTTCTTTCGATCGTGTTTAATTTCATTATTTTTTCTTACCTTCTTTTCTTAAAATATATTGACCTTTTTCCTTTATGCCTTTTCCTTTATAAGGCTCGGGTGGTCTAAAGCTTTTGATTTGTGAAGAAACCATACCAACTTGTTGTTTATTTGAGCCACTTATTTTGATTGTTGTTTGTTTTTCTACAGCTATTTTAATACCTTCTGGAATCTCGTAATTAATGTCATGACTAAATCCTAGTTGCATATTTAATACTTTTCCTTTTAGGGCAGCTCTAAAACCAACTCCTGTAAGTTCAAGTTCTTTCTCATAACCACTACTTGCTCCAATAATAGCATTATTAAGCAAGCTTCTGTTCATGCCCCATAATCTTTTTGAAGTATCATCTTGTTTCTTTGGTTTGATTGATACTTCTTTGCCTTCATTAATATTAAGTTCAAACATTTCTAAATCTAATTTGATCGCTTGCTTACCTAGAGGTCCTTCAATATTAACTATATTACCAGACAACAAAACTTTTACTTTATCTGGAATTGGTATGTTTATTTTTCCTATTTTAGACATTAAAATACCTTACAAATAATTTCACCACCGAGTTTCTTTTTTCTTGCGTCAACATCAGTCATTACACCTTGTGGTGTAGATACAATTGCAATTCCAAGACCATTATTAATTTTTGGTAGACTACTCGCGCTTGAAAAAATTCTTCTACCTGGTTTGGAAATTCTTTCTATAGTATTTATTACTGGATTTCCCGAGTTATATTTTAAGTTAATTTCTATTGTAGGTTTTTTGTCATCGTTAATTTTGTAGTCTACGATATACCCTTCAGACTTTAATACATCAGCTATTTTAGCTTTAAATTTTGATGATGGTAATGAAACTTTGCTGTGATTTCTCACTTGAGCATTTTTAATTCTTGCTAGCATGTCTCCTATTGGATCACTTAAACTCATATTTTCCTTTCTACCAACTCGATTTTACCATTCCAGGAATTTTACCTTCTAAACCAAGTTGTCGAAGGGCTATTCTTGAAATTTTTAATTTTCTGTAAACACCGTGTGGTCTACCTGTAATTTGACATCTATTCATAACTCTGACTTTTGCAGAATTTCGCGGTAATTTTGACAATTTTTGTTGAGCTTTAAATCTTTCTTGTAATGTTAATTTTTTGTCCATTATTATTTTTTTTAGCTTCAATCTCTTTTTATAAAATTTATCTGACAATTTTATTCTTTTATTATTCTTGTTAATTGCGCTCATTTTAGCCATTAATTGCTCCTTGTTTCTCTAAATGGAAAATTTAAATGTTTTAATAATTCAAAACTGTGTTCTACTTTTTGAGATTTTATAACTATTGTAATATCTAACCCTCTAATTTTGTCAACTTTATCAAAATTCACCTCTGGAAATATGATATGTTCTTTAACACCAAAAGTATAATTTCCAAATTTATCAAAACCGCTAGGACTTAATCCCCTAAAATCTTTTATTCTAGGTAATGCTATATTTGTTAACCTATCAATAAATTCATACATTTTATTTTTTCTCAATGTTACCTTCAAACCTGAATTAGTGCTTTTTCTAGTTTTAAAATTTGCAATAGATTTTTTAAATTTAGTTACTACAGGCATTTGGCCTGTGATATTTGCCAGATCCTCTTGACAAGATTTTAGAATTTTTTGATCATTTCCATCAAGACCTAAACCCATATTTAAAACTATTTTTTGTATTCTTGGACCCATGTATAAATTTTTATAGCCAAATTTTTCTTTTAATGTTGGTTCAATTTCTTTGGATATGTTCTGTTTTAATCTTGGTATCATTATTTTTTTGCCTCGCTTTTATTTTTGGTATCAAAGATTGCTAAATTCGAGAGATGTATAAAGTTTTCTTTTGAAACTATTCCACCTTTCTTTTCTTTTGTAGTTTTCACATGTTTTTTTACCATGTTAATGCCTTTAACTTTTGCCCTCTTATTTTTTCTATCAATTTCAATGACGTCACCATCTTTGTTTTTATCCTTACCTGTCAATATTTTTACCTTAATACCTTTTTTAATCATTATAATACCTCTGGAGCTAACGAAATTATTTTCATTTGCCCTCTATTTCTTAACTCTCTAGTAACTGGCCCAAAAATTCTAGTACCTATAGGCTCACCTTTATCATCTGTCAGAACAGCTGCATTATTATCAAATCTTACTTTGGATCCGTCATTCCTATGAATTCCTTTTTTAACTCTAACAACAACAGCTTTATGAACAGCACCCTTTTTAACCTTTCCTTTTGGAATTGCTTCTTTAACTGCTACAACGATAGTATCACCGATACTTGCGTATCTTCTTTTAGATCCACCTAATACTTTAATGCATTCAATCTTTTTTGCACCAGTATTATCAGCTACAAATAATTCTGTCTGAACTTGTATCATTTGGAAACTCCTATCACTTCAAATTTTTTCGACTTTGAGAAAGGTTTACACTCTTGTATCGATACTTTATCACCATTTTTATATTTATTCTGTTCGTCATGAACACTATATTTTTTTCTAGCTTTAATTACTTTTTTTAATACTGGATGTTGATATTTTCTCTCAACTAAAACCGTTATAGTTTTATTTGGTTTATCGCTAACAACTATTCCATTTAATACTTTTTTAGGCATCTTTTCTCACTACTAATGTTTTTAATCTCGCAATATTCTTCTTTGTTTCGCTTATTTTTGATGGACTTTTTATCTGACCATTAATTTTTTGAAATCTAAAGTTAAAAAGATCTTTTTTTAATTTTTCAATATCTTTCAAAGCCTGTTCTTTGGTCATTTTCTTTATCTCGCTTTTTTTCATTTAAATTCTCTTAATAAATTTGCATTTAATTGGAAGTTTTGCCGATGCTTTGTATAAAGCCTCTCTAGCAATTTCTTCTGTTACACCGTCTACCTCAAACAAGATTCTTCCTGGTTTAACTCTGCATGCCCAAAATTCAGGTGAGCCTTTTCCTTTTCCCATTCTTACCTCAGTAGGTTTTTTTGATACAGGTATATTAGGAAACATTCTTGTCCAAACTCTACCTTGTCTTTTCATATGTCTTGTTAATGCTACTCTAGCTGCCTCTATCTGTCTGGATATAATTCTTTCTGGCTGGATTGCTTTTAAACCATATGCACCATAATTCATAGCATTACATCTAGAGGCATTGCCGTGAATTCTTCCTTTATGTGCTTTTCTAAACTTTGTTCTAGTTGGTTGTAACATTATTATGCTTTGTTCCTTTCTTGACTAAATTCTTTTGTAAAAATTTCTCCCTTATATATCCAAACTTTAATTCCAATTATTCCATATGTGGTCAAAGCTTCTGCTTCAGCGTAATCAATATCTGCTCTCAAAGTATGGGATGGAATACTTCCATCTCTTAACCATTCGGTTCTTGCAATTTCGTTTCCGCCAAGTCTTCCGCTGCAAGACACTTTAATTCCTTTGGCTCCTAATCTTAATGCAGATTGCATTGCTCTCTTCATTGCTCTCCTGTACGAAACACGTTTAACTAACTGTTGAGCGATGTTCTCGGCAACTAAAAATGAATTTGTCTCAGGTTTTTTAACTTCCTTAATATTAAGCACTATTTCATTTGCACTCAATCTTGATAATTTTCCTTTAATTTTTTCTATATCACTTCCCTTTTTTCCAATTACAAATCCAGGTCTAGAAGTATAAATTGTTACAAAACATTTTTTTGCCGATCTTTCTATCATCACTTTTGAAACACCAGAATTGATAACATTTTTTTTAATGAATTCTCTAATCTTAAAATCTTCAATTAAATAATTTCCAAAATCTTGTTTTTTTGCATACCAAACGGAATCCCAACCTCTATTGATACCTAATCTTAAACCTACTGGATTAACCTTTTGTCCCATGTTCCTTCTCTTTTTGTTTCATTTGTTCACTCAAAACTATTGTTACGTTTGAGTATGGTTTCATAATTTCTGCAGCTCTACCTTTTGCTCTAGCTCTAAATCTTTTCATTATTACCTGTTTTCCACAGAAAGCTTCTTTAACTACTAAATTATCAATATCGTATTGAAAATTATTTTCTGCATTAGCAACAGCGGATGAAATTGTTTTTTTAACATCTTTAGAAATTCTTTT
>CACARD010000014.1 GCA_902534735.1 uncultured Pelagibacteraceae bacterium | reverse complement strand
GTCTAAAAGATTTAAATCAGACTTTATAATTTCTAAGTCAACTTTTTTTTCATTAACTAATAATTGTGGGTCCAAAGTAAAAATTTCAAATTCAAAATTAGATAAATTTAATTTAAAATTTACTTGATTTATTTTTAATTTAATTTTTGGATCAATCTCTTCAACTTTTTCATTTATTAAACTATTAAAATTATCAGTTTTAATTCCTGTTGTTGTTAGAAATATTAGAATTGCGATTAAGATGGTTATAATTGATATTATAATTATAGAAGTTATTTTACGCATTTAATTTATATAAAGAACTTTCTAAAAAGTTGTCTATTTCTCCATCTAATACTTTTTCAGGACTTGAACTTTCAAAATTAGTTCTATTATCCTTTACCATTTTATAAGGGTGTAATACATATGATCTGATTTGATGACCCCATCCAATCTCTGACTTTGAATTTTCAAGATTTTCATTTTCTTTTTCTTTTTTTTTTAACTCATAATCATAAAGTCTTGCTCTTAACATATTCATACAAGTTTCTTTATTTTTATGTTGTGACCTTTCATTTTGACATTGTACCACAATTTTAGTTGGTAAATGTGTTATTCTTACTGCGCTGTCAGTTGTATTTACATGTTGTCCTCCAGCACCACTAGATCGATAAGTATCTATTCTTAAATCTTTTTCCAAAATTTCAATATCTATATTCTCAGAAATAACAGGGTATACCCAAACACTGGCAAAACTTGTGTGTCGCCTAGCGCCAGAATCAAATGGTGAAATTCTAACCAATCTATGTATTCCTGACTCATTTTTTAATAATCCATTTATGTAATCTCCACTAATCTTAATTATTGAGGATTTTATTCCTGCTTCATCGCCTTTATGTTCACTAATAATTTCAATTTTGAAGTTTTTTTTAGTTGCCCATTTCATATACATTCTTCTTAACATATCAGCCCAATCTTGACTTTCAGTGCCACCAGCGCCTGCATGAAATTCTAGATAACTATCAAATGTATCATTATCATTTGATAGAAAACATCTTATTTCAATTTGTTTAATTTTATTAAAGAGTATTTTTATATTTGAGGTTGTCTCTTTAATCATTTCATCGTTATGTTCCTCGATAGCTAAATTATAAATATCAAATAAGTCTTTACTTTCATTTGATGTTATTTCGTAATTATTTAATAATTTTTCTAAATTAGTTTTTTCACGTAAAACTTTTTCAGCATTTTTTTTATCGTGCCAAAAATCTGGTTTTTCTATTAAATTTGATAAATTAATTATTTTTTCAGAAATCTTAGTCTTTTCAAAGAAACTCCTTTATTCTTTGATTTATTTTTTTTATTTCTGATTTAATATTTAATATTTCCTGATCCATTAATAAAATTTTAATATATTTGTTGTATTTAATCTACTATCAAAATTGTTAGATATATTATCTAGTTTATTATCATTTTTTTTAAATGACTCGATTATGGCTAACTTGGTTTTAGAATTCGCTTTTTCTCCAGTTTTTGCATCTATTACCATCATTTTTATATCATCTGCAGCTTTAAAAGGTCTTGCATTAAATGTATTTGTGGTTTTTTTTATAAATTCTTTAAAAACTGGCATAGCAGTTTTTGAACCTGTTTCAAATTTACCTAAACTCTCTGGATTGTCATAGCCTATATAAACACCAACAACTAAATTTGATGTAAATCCTATAAACCAAGTATCTGTATTTTTATTTGTTGTTCCTGTCTTACCAGCTAGCTCTAGTTTTAAATCTCTCAAACCTTTTCCAGTCCCACGTTCTATAACACCTTTTAACATAGAGGTAATCTGGTAGGCTGTTTGAGGTGAAAAAATCTGTTGATATTTGTTGTTGATAATTGGGTTACTTGTTCCATCATAAGAAATTAAATCACAATTTTCACAATATCTTTTTTCATTGTTGAAAATCGTTTTTCCCTCACTGTCTTGAATTCTATCAATTAGTATTGGGTTAACTAATTTTCCACCATTTAAAAAAGAACAATAAGCGCTTGTAATTTTTAATAGAGTTGTTTCAGCTGAACCCAAAGATACCGACATAAGCTCATCTGGATTTTCATAAATATTTAATTTTTTTGAAAAATTTATGATTTTGTCTATACCTAATTCTTGAGCTATTCGCACAGTCATTAGATTTCTTGATTTCTCAATACCTGTTCTTAAAGTTGAAGGTCCATAGAATTTTTTACCATAATTTTCTGGTTTCCACATTTTTAAATCATTTCCTTGATCTAATACTATAGGTGCGTCTAATACTAATGTTGTTGGGGAAAAATTATTTTCTAATGCTAAAGCATATATAAAAGGTTTAAATGCAGATCCAGGCTGACGTTTTGCTTGAGATGCTCTATTAAATTCACTTTGTTTAAAACTAAAGCCTCCTGACAATGCTAAAACTCTTCCACTATATGGATCCATCACAACCATACCCCCGTTAGCTCTTGGAAGTTGTTTTAAACTATAGTTTCCGTCAGATAATTTTTTGACATAAATTATATCTCCAATTTTAAATAGTTTTTTGAATTCCTGTCTTGTCCAATCAATATCATTAAAATTTATTGTTCCAATATTTCCATTTTGAGTTTCTATGACTGTTTCAAATTTATCAATTCTAGTGACAACAGCTAATTCCCAACCTAAAGATTTTTCTAAATTTAGATCTTTAAGATTATTTTTCCAATTTTTGTGTTTTTTTTTGTTGGATAGAGGTCCTCTCCATCCTTTTCTTTTATCAAATTCTTGCAAACCATTCCTAAGCGATTGAGTTGCAATTTTTTGTAATTTTAAATCCAAAGGTGTCTTGATGTTAAATCCTTGCTTATATACTTTATCATATCCATATTTATCAATTACATCTTTTCTAACATCCTCAACATAATATCTTGAGTCTTCTAGGTAAATTCTTTTTCTTTTTTGTAATCTAATTTTAGAATTAATTAATTTAGAGTGTTTATTTTGATCAATGAAACCGTTATCTAGTAAATTGTTTAATACTAAATTTCTTCTAAATTTTGCTAAGTCTTTGTTTTTATATGGATTATATTTACTTGGTGCTTTTGGAAGAGCAGCCAAAAGTGCTGCCTCTCCATAATTGAGTTCACTTATTGGTTTATTAAAATATCTTAAACTCGCTGAAGCTATACCGTAACTACCTTCACCAAGATAAATTTGATTTAGATAAAGCTCTAGAATTCTTTTTTTTGATAAAACTCGCTCAATTCTAAAAGCTAATATTGCTTCTTTTATTTTTCTATCTATGCTTACTTCATTAGTTAAAAGAAAGTTCTTCGCTACTTGTTGGGTAATAGTGGAGGCGCCTTCTAATCTTTTTGAGTATATTATATTATATATATTATTTTTGATTGCTCTAACTACTCCTTTGGCATCTACACCTGGATGTTCGAAAAAATTTTTATCCTCCGCTGATAAAAAAGCATTTATAACAGTTTGAGATATAGCAGAATACGGAACAAAAATTCTTTTTTCAGATGAAAAATCGCTTACTAAAACACCATTTCCTGAATACAACTTGCTTGATACTGGTGGTTTATAATTTTTAAGATATTTATAATCTGGTAATTTATTGGAATAATTCCAAAGAATAGAAATTATTAATGCTAAAATTAGTAAAGACGACAATAATCCAAATATTATCAACCTTTTTAAAATCTTTTGCATTTTAGTTTAAATATCTTGCGAATTTGTTATTCTTAAGGCACAGAATTTATTAAATTAACCTATGAAAAAATTACCAATATTATGTCAAAAAATTTATACATTGATGCATCGCATCCCAATGAAACAAGAGTTGTTCTTAAAAACAATAATCATATCGAAGACTATGAATATGAAAGTATAAATAATACTTTAATTAAGAATAATATTTATCTTGGTAAAGTAAGCAGAATTGAACCATCTTTACAAGCAGCGTTTGTTGACTTTGGAAGAGAACGGCATGGTTTTTTATCTTTTAATGATATCCAATCTGATTATTATCAACTTCCTTTAAGCGACTTAGAAAAAATAAAACAAGAAGAAGAGCTAGTACGAGAAGAACTTTCAAAAGAGAGTGAAAATATAGAGGATAAGATTCTTGAGGGTAAAGAAGAAATTAAAATTGATGATCCTGTTGAGAAAAAAGAAGATGATGAAAAAGATAAAATAAATACAAAAAAAAAATTTCCATCAAAAAGATATAAAATCCAAGAAGTAATAAAACCTAATCAGGTAATATTGGTTCAAGTGTTAAAAGATGAAAGAGGATTAAAAGGGGCGGCCCTAAGTACTTTTATTTCAATTGCTGGTAAATATATAGTCTTGATGCCTAATACAGCGAAAGGTGGAGGAATTTCTAGAAAAATATTTAATCCAGGAGAAAGAAAAAAAATAAGAAGTATATTAAACGAAATAACTATTCCAAAAGAAATGGGAATTATAGTTAGAACTGCTGGATCAAATAAAACAAAAAATGAAATTGAAAATGATTTAAAAAATCTAGTAAAGGTTTGGGATCAAATCAAGCATAACGCATTAAATTCAATTGCTCCATCCTTAATTCATCAAGAAAGTGATATTATCAAAAGGTGTATAAGAGATATGTACGATGACGATACTCAAAACATATATGTTGAAGGAAATGAAGGATATCAAAAGACAAAAAATTATTTGAAATTAATGATGCCAAATCAACAAAAAAAAGTAAAAAAATATAGAGATAAAGTGCCCCTTTTTTACAAAGAAAATATAGAAAAAAAATTATTTGAAATTTTTGAGACAGAAGTAAAGTTAACTTCTGGTGGGTATTTGGTTATAAACCCAACTGAAGCATTAGTATCAATAGATGTTAATTCAGGCAAATCAATAAAACAGAAAAATGTTGAAAGCACTGCTTTTGATACAAATATCGAAGCAGCAGAAGAAATTGCAAGACAAATCAAAATTAGAGATTTATCTGGATTAATAATAATCGATTTTATTGATATGCTTAACTTCAATAACCGAAGACAGGTTGAAAGAAAATTAAAAGAGAAGTGTAGAAATGATAGAGCAAGAATTCAAATAGGTAGAATAAGTAATTTTGGATTACTAGAAATGTCAAGACAGAGACTAAGGGAAAGTAATGTTAAATGGCACATGAAATTAACAGATGAAACCTTTGTATTAAAAATACTTAAATTAATTGAAATAAAATCATTAGAACACAATGCGAAATTAGTAGAATTAACTATTAATGATAAAATTGAAAAACATATTACTGATCATTATAAAGAGGTAGTTAAATATTTTGAAAAAAAATATAAGTCTAAAGTTGAGTTAAATACAAATAATGATTTAAATTTAGAAGATTATATAATTGAATTCAAATCAAAAACAAAGAAAGTATTGGATAAAATTGAAAAAGTTGAGAGACTTGAGGCCATAAAAACTGAAAACAAAAAAGAAGATGATATTATTAAAAATAAAGGCAGAAAGATTTTTAAAAAGAGAAAGTTTAGAAAAAAATTTTACAAAAAAAAAACTAAATAATTCCTTTATTTGTAGTTGATGCAGATCCAAATAAATTTGGGTTAATCCTTCCGGACAAAAATGATTTTCTTCCAGAAATTACTGCAAGCTTCATGGCCTCTGCCATCTGAATGGGATTTTTAGCTCTTGCAATTGCAGTATTAATTAAAACTCCATCACAACCTAATTCCATTGCAATACTAGCATCAGAAGCTTGTCCAATTCCAGCATCAATAATTAAAGGTAATTTCGTTTGTTTTCTAATAATTTTAATATTAACTTTATTTTGTATTCCAAGACCTGAACCAATTGGAGCAGCAAGAGGCATAATTGCAACAGCACCTGCATTTTCCAATCTTTTTGCCATTAATGGATCATCATTGCAATAAACCATTACTTTAAAACCCTCTTTTGTTAATAATTCAGTAGATCTTAATGTTTCTATCATTTCTGGAAAAAGGTTTTTTTTGTCTCCCAAAACTTCTAATTTTACTAATTTCCATCCACCTATTTCTCTAGCTAATCTTAAAGTTCTAATTGCATCTTCTGCCGTAAAACATCCGGCTGTGTTAGGCAAATATGTTATTTTTTTTGGATCTATATAATCCATTAATCTAGCTTTATTCTTATTTGATATATTTACTCTTCTGACTGCAACTGTCACTATGTCTGCACCAGAAGTCTTAATAGCTTTAGCACATTCACTGAAGCTTTTATATTTTCCAGTTCCAACTATCAAGCGAGATTTAAAAATCTTATTTGCTATCTTAAATCTATTGTCAATCATTATCCACCACCGATAAAATGAACAATTTCTATTTTATCATTTTTCTTTAATTGAATTTTAGAAATTCTATTTTTGTCTATAATTTTTTTGTTTAGTTCTATAGCTATTTTATTTAATGGCATTTTTAATTTTGTAATCAAGCTCTTAAGTGTAAATTTAGGAATTATTTGCATTTGCTTGCCATTTACAGTTATTTTTATTTTATTTTTAATATTCATATATTATAAAGAATTCGTGAGTAAAATATTAATCATTAATGGTCCCAATCTTAATCTAATAGGTGAAAGAGAACAATCACAATATGGTAGCAAAGATTATAAATTCCTAGAGGATATTTGTGAGAAAAAATCTAAAGAATTAAATTTAACTCTTGAAATCAAACAATCAAATGTTGAAGGAGAAATCGTAGATATTATTCAAAGTGCCAGAAACGAATTCGATGGAATTATAATTAATGCAGGTGGATATAGCCACACATCAATTGCAATAAGAGATGCACTAGATATATTTAAAGGCAAGATAATTGAACTTCATATATCAAATATATATAAAAGAGAGGAATTTCGTCATAAATCTATAATAAGTGGTGTTGTTACAGGAATAATTTGTGGATTAGGAATAAATGGATATATTTTAGCCATAAATTCTATGCATGAGATGTTAAATGAAAATAAATAAAAATATAATTAAGGAGCTTACAGAATATTTAAATGAATTTAATCTTACTGAGATAGAATACACAGAAAAAGATATTAAAGTTAAAGTATCAAAATTACCTGGAGCAAATGTAGCTGCAGTTAAAGAAATAAAATCAGAAATAAAATCAGAAAATATTAAAATAGATAATGTTAGTGGGACTGAAGTTCCATCGCCTATTATAGGAACAGCTTATTTAGCACCAGAACCTGGTGGTAAAAAGTTTGTAGAAGTCGGTAAAAAAATTAACAAAGGTGATACAATAATGATTGTTGAAGCTATGAAAACAATGAATCACGTACCATCTCCAATAGCAGGTACTGTAAAAAAAATTTGTGTTGAAGATGGTCAACCTGTTGAATATGGACATACGATCGCGATAATTGAGTAATAATGTTCAAAAAAATTCTTGTTGCAAATAGAGGTGAGATAGCCGTTAGAGTTATTAGAGCCTGCAAAGAATGGGGTATACAAACAGTCGCCATTCATTCTGATGTTGATAGAAATAGTATGCACGTTAGATTAGCTGACGAAAGTATATGTGTTGGATCTCATCAAGCAGCAAATAGTTATTTAAACATTCCTGCAATAATGTCAGCTATTGAATTGACAAATTCTGAAGCTGTTCATCCGGGATATGGTTTTTTATCTGAAAATTATGAATTTGCAAAAATTCTTGAACAAAATAAAATTAAATTCATTGGTCCATCATCTTCATTAATTAAAATGATGGGTGATAAAATTGAAGCAAAAAAAATTGCAAAAAAATATGGTCTTCCAGTAATTGAAGGATCTGATGGGGGTGTATCTGATTTTAATGAAGCAAAAAAAATATGTAAACAAATTGGATATCCAGTTTTGATAAAGGCAGCTGGTGGTGGTGGTGGAAAGGGTATGAAAGTTGTTATAAAAGAGGATGAATTTGAAAACTTATTTTTGACTGCTAAAACTGAAGCAAAAAAATTTTTTGGTAATGATGAGGTATATATTGAAAAATTTTTTCAAAATCCAAGACATATCGAAGTTCAAGTATTATCCGGTAAAAATAGAACTGTACATCTTCATGAGAGAGACTGTTCTATACAAAGAAGACATCAAAAACTAATTGAAGAAACTCCCAGTCCTTTACTAAATGATCAGATAAGAAAAGATCTTTTTGAGAAAACTGTCAAAATGGTAAGTCAAATTGGATATGAAGGGGCCGGTACAGTAGAATTTATTTTTGAAGATGGAAAATTTTATTTTTTAGAAATGAATACAAGAATACAGGTTGAACATCCAGTAACAGAAGTAGTAACAGGAATTGATTTAATAAAAGAACAGATCTGGATTGCGTATGATGGCAATACTGCATTAAAACAGGAAGATATTAAGCCAAGAGGTCATGCAATTGAATGTAGAATAAATGCTGAAGACGTATCAAAAAATTTTCAACCTTCACCAGGAGAAATTACCATGTGTCATCAACCTTCAGGTTTTAGAACAAGGGTGGATGGAGCTATATTCCAAGGCTACAAAGTAACTCCATATTATGACAGCATGATTTGTAAAGTAATATGTCATGGAAGGAATAGAACTGAAGCAATTCAAAGAATGCGAAGATCCCTTGATGAATTTGTTATAGAAGGCATTAAAACAACGATAGACTTACATAAAATACTTTTAAATCACAAAAAATTTTTAGATTCAGATTTTAATGTGAGTTGGCTTGATAAAGAAAAATTACTCTAAGAATAACATTTTTTTAACCAAATATCATACACAGGGTGATCAAAAGGTCTAATTGATGGAGACGAGGCGAATGTCCAATCATTAAAAATGAACACCTTATTGTCATCTTTGTTTACTGTATCTCTTACTTGCATGTATGCTGTGACTTCCGGATCATCATCAAATTTTGAATTATTACATTTAAGAATGTTTATAGATAGATTTTTAAATTTATATTCCTTTCCAACCTCAATCTCTATAATGTCACTCTGAGAGTTTACTTTGTCTAATATTATTAAAACAGCATAATTTTCTGTTCGTGTATTATTTTCACTTAGAGAGTTAATCGTTAAAAAATGATAAATAAATAAAATCAGTATATAAATTTTAGCTTTTCCAAGAAGTGTATTTTTTGTTTGAAGCATTTTTACTTTTATTTTTATGTGGGTGATAAGAATTTTCAGTTCCTGTTTGATTTGGCATATGCTCTTTTTGCCATTTATATTTGTCTAATTCATGACTGTTTTCTATTTTATTTCCTGTATGATGTATCCAAGAATACCATTCGCTTGGTATTTTTGATGCTTCGACCTCTCCATTATAAATAACCCATCTTTTTCCCGATTTGCTTTCATAATATTTGTTACCTGAATTATCTTCGCCAACTAATTTTCCAAATAAAATTGTATTTAGTCTTGTGCCAAATGTTTGTTTGTTCCACCAAGTAAAAATTTCTTTAATCATTTTATTCAAATTATTTTCAATTTATAATTGTAAATTTACAATTAGACTATAATCGAAAAATGTATATATATAAATCTTACCAAGATTCAATTTACAAATAGGATTAAAATGGCAAAATACTTAGTAGAAACATATTATACGTGTAGCTTTAAAGTATCTCATTATTTAGATGATATAAATGAGGAAAATCTTAACAATTTAGAGAAAAATGACGATGGAAAATTCGAAATTATTGATGTCAAATTAGATAATAGAAAAACAAAAAACCTTCAAGATACTAAAAGTAGTAAAGTCGAAATTGTTTCACAACCAATTAGCAATAAAGATATTAAGAATAGTAATAAATCCAAACTAATTGATGAGAATTTTAAAAAAAATATAACTGAAAATATAGGTAAAAGATTTAGTATGCCTGATAGAAGAAAAGGTTATATCCAAAAAGCTTCAATAGGTGATCACAAAGTATATCTGCATACTGGTGAATATGAAGATGGTAAAATAGGAGAAATTTTTATCGATACCAGTAAAGAAGGTGAGCTGGTAAAGGCTCTTATGAATAATTTTGCAATAGCAATATCATTAGGTCTTCAGTATGGAGTTCCGCTGGATGAATTTGTAAATGCATATTTAGATACAAAATTTGAACCTTCTGGTAAAGTTTATGGAAATGATCGAATAATGAGTGCAAGTTCAATATTAGATTATATTTTTAGAGAGCTAGCGATTTCCTATTTAAATAGAGAAGATTTAGCTCACACCCCATCTATAACTGGAAACTCTGATACAAACGAAAGTCAAGATAATGAAGATCAAAATCAATTAATCAAGCTTGTAAAAGATATTACTAGTAAAGGATTTGTCAGAAACGATTATAAAAAGAAACTGGTAGATTTGTCAGATATAAGAATAAATCTTAAAGGAAAAAAATAATTATTTTTTTCTTTTTGAAATATAAAGTTCTTTTAGTTGATTTTCGTCTACTTCAGATGGCGCATTCATCATTAAATCTTGTGCGTTTTGGTTCATTGGAAACATAGTCACCTCTCTAATATTTTTTTCTTCTGCTAATAACATCACGATTCTATCTATTCCGGGAGCAATGCCCCCATGGGGAGGTGCGCCATAGCTTAAAGCATTAATCATACCGCTAAACTTTTCATCAACTTCTTCCTTAGAGTAGCCAGCTATTTCAAATAATTTATACATTAAATCAGGTTTATGGTTCCTAATAGCTCCTGAAGACAATTCAATTCCGTTACACACAATATCATATTGAAAAGCTTTTAGTTTCAAGGGTTCTGAAAGATCCAAATTATCAGTGTCACCTTGCGGCATAGAAAAAGGGTTGTGACTAAATTCGATCTTTTTAGTATTTTCATCTATTTCGAACATTGGATAGTCAACTACCCAGCAAAATGAAAAAACATTTTCGTCAATTAAGTTTAATTCATTTGCTATTTTATTTCTCGCATTACTTAATAGTTTCTCAACTTCAGATTTATTTCCACAAGACATAAATATTGTATCACCTATTTCAGCATTCATTTTTTTCATTATCTCTTTAAGGGATTTGTCGGAAAAAAATTTTCCCACAGGTCCTTTTGCGCTCAATTTGTCAGAATTTTCTATAGAAAAATACGCAAGACCAGACGATCCTTCATCTTTTGCCCATTTATCGATCCCGTCAAAAAAACTTCTTGGTTTTTCAGATGTATTTTTTGTAACTATTCCTCTAACTATCGATCCTTTAATTACTAATTTTTTAAATATTTCAAAGTTAACATCATCTCTTTTGAAAATTTCAGTAATATCTGCTATTTCCAAAGGATTTCTCAAATCTGGTTTGTCAGAACCGTATTTAAGCATAGCCATATCGAAAGGAATTCTAGGAAATTTTTCATGGAGTAACTTTTTAGAGGAAAATTTTTTGAATAAATTTACAAATAACTCCTCAATTATTTTGAATACATCCTCTTGTTCTACAAAAGACATTTCCAAGTCAAGTTGATAAAACTCTCCTGGACTTCTATCCGCTCTTGCATCCTCATCTCTAAAACACGGTGCAATTTGAAAATATTTATCAAAACCAGATACCATGATTAATTGTTTAAATTGTTGTGGCGCCTGAGGTAAGGCGTAAAATTTTCCAGGATTTAATCTACTTGGTACTAAAAAGTCTCTAGCACCTTCTGGGCTAGATGATGTTAATATAGGTGTTTGATATTCTAGAAAACCATATTTTTGCATTTCAGATCTAATAAATGAAATAATTTTAGATCTCAAAATAATATTATTATGAATTTTATTTCTCCTTAAATCTAAAAATCTGTACTTTAATCTAATTTCTTCAGAATATTCTTGATCTGAAAAAACAGGTAATGGTAATTCCTTAGTTCTTGCAAGTATTTTAAATTTTTCAATTCCTACTTCAATTTCTCCAGTATTTAAATTTTTGTTAATTGTATCTTTTTCTCTCACTAAAACTTTACCTTCAACTTGTATTACGGTTTCCAATGGAAGTTTTTCTATGTCTTTAAAAATTTTTTTACCCTCGTCAATCACACATTGAGTTAGTCCATAGTGATCTCTTAAATCTAAAAATAATAGATTTCCATGATCTCTTTTCTTATTTATCCAGCCTGATAACTTTATTTTTTGATCTTTGTTATCTAAAGTTAGTTCTCCACAAGTGTGTGTTCTATATTTACTCAATTTATTATCTCTTTTATTATTTTAAAATTAATTGACTTCTTTTTCTTTAAACTCAATTCATCAATCTTATATATAAATTCATGCATTTTGCTATATGATCTAGCAATTCTTTTTACAATATAATCTATAATTTTATTATCTAACTTAATTTGCCTGTCAGAGAAACTTTTTAAAATTATTGCATAAATCAACTCATCGTCTGGTTGCTCTATTTTTGCTATTATGCAATTCTTTAATCTTGATAATAAATCTGGAAGTGTAAATTTCATTGTATCTATTGGTTTTTTTGAAGAGATCAACAAATATTTATTATCTTGTTCGACTAAGTTGAATAAAGAATAAAGAAGTTTTTCGTCAAAACTTTCATCTAAATCTTCAATTATTACATTGTTTGAAAGTTTAATTTTTTTTAAAATCTTATCGTCGATACTTTTGCTATATAAATATAATGCGTTACTTTTTTTTTTAAATATATTTGATAAATGTGATTTACCAGAATATTTATCTCCAGTTAAGTTGACAATTTTTTTTTCCCATTTAGGCCAAGCCTCTATAATATTTTTTGCAAAATAATTGCTTTTAGAGACATAATAATCATTTTCATCAAAACTTTCAGCAATTCCAAAGTTTAAGAGTTTTTGATCTAATTCCCTCATTCTACATCCCAAATATCACTGGACGAATTTATTTTTATATTATTTACTTTTAAAGTATTTAGAAATTTTTCAGGATTATTATTATAAATTATTTTATAGATAATTTCTTCACTATTCATTTTTTCTATTTCATATTCATATACAAAATCTGACTGATTTAATATATTTTCTAATTTGTCAGAAGTTATGAAATTACTATTTTTTATTGAAATTCTTATGGGTATTGTAATCGAGGTATTGATTTTATTAATTAACTTCCACTTGTCTTCGTATAGATTTTTTAAATTTAAAATAATTTGGTCTAATATTTTATTATCTTCGTAATTGATATTGTTTTGATTTAAATTAAATTTGAAGTTTGAATTTGAAAAACTAATTTTAGAAAATATTTGTAAATTTTTTTTATTTTTGTAAAAAATCGCAACAAAAATATTTTCGAAGTTATACTTATTTGTGAT
>CACARD010000013.1 GCA_902534735.1 uncultured Pelagibacteraceae bacterium | reverse complement strand
AAAAAAAATGACCCAATAAGAAAATTAAAAAATGTTTTATTCTCAGCACATAGAGCGGGTGCTTTAGACGAGGCATTCAAGGAAATGGGCAATATTGTTTTTGAAGACATGAAATTAATTTCAAAAAATCTTAATCCAAGATTTTGTAAAAAAGCTCTAAGAAAAACTGTTCATCTTTTGAGGTCAAAACCTGTTGCAATTAATTAATTTTTTTTTTAATTTAAATTAAATGACTTCAACAAATAAATTGCTCTTAGAGGCTAAAGGTATCACAAAGTATTTTGGAACAATAACTGCTTTAGAAAATGTAAATTTAAAAGTGCACGAAGGTGAATGTTTAGGTGTAGTGGGAGATAATGGTGCAGGCAAATCTACACTAATGAAAGTTTTATCTGGTTTATACAAACCAAGTGCAGGTGCTTTATTTTTTGAGGGCAAAGAACATGTGTTAGATAGCCCAAAAGACTCTCAAAATTTAGGCTTAGAAATGGTTTATCAAGATCTTGCATTGGCAGGTAATTTACCCATTGGAGAAAATATATTCTTAGGAAGAGAGCCTACAAAAAATATTGGCTTCTTAAAATTTCTAGATTTTAAAAAAATTCAAGAAATGACAAGCGCACACTTAGAGAAACTAAAAATAAATGTTAAAAGTGCTGATCAGAAAGTAGAGGAATTATCTGGAGGACAAAGACAAGCGGTTGCAATAGCTAGGTCAACAGCATTTAATGCTAAAGTTGTTATAATGGATGAACCAACTGCTGCTTTAGCAATAAAAGAAGTTGGAAAAGTATTAGACTTAATTAACAAATTAAAAAGTACTGGCGTAGGTGTAATAGTAATAAGTCATAGAATGGATGATATTTTTACTGTTTGCGACCGAGTAATGGCACTTTTTCAAGGAACAAACTTTGCTGAATCTCAATTAGATAAAACTTCAAGAGATGAAGTCATTGGTTGGATTATGGGAAAAAAATAAAATGGACGATAAGGAAAAAAAACAAGATAGCTTATACGTAAAACTTATTCCATATTTTGAAAAATACGGGATTTTACTATTATTAGTTATCATGATCTTGGTAATGCATATTTTGCAACCAGATGTCTTCTTGTCATGGAGAAATGTAACAAACGTATTCAAACAAATATCTTGGCAATCAATGTTAGCTTTAGGTGTTTTTATGGTGATTGTGACTGCGGGTATAGATCTATCAGTTGGCTCAATAATGATGCTTTCATTGATGATTTTAGCAATAGTGGCTAAAGCTGGAGCACCTTGGTTTATAGTTGTTCTAGTACCTTTATTTGCTGGATTTTTATGCGGGTTGATAAATGGTTTGGGGATAACACTTTTAAGAATGCCTCATCCTTTTATAATGACTTTAGGAACTCTATATATTTTTAGAGGAACAGGAAACTTAATATCAGGTGGAACACCCATAAGTGGATTTACCGATGAAGTTAGGTACTTAGGTCATGGTAGAATAGATCTTACTTGGTTAGGATTAGAGAAATCTCAATATCTCCCTGTAAGCTTAGTTTTAATCGCGGTTGTATATTTTGTTTTTTGGGTTTTCTTGAATCATAGTCGAACAGGAAAGTGGATTTATGCAATTGGTGGAAACCCAAGCGCAGCAAGAGCTTCAGGAATTAATGTTAATAAAATTTTAATAATTGTTTATTCACTTTGTGGATTTTTATCAGGTATTGGAGCATTAATTTTAGCAGGAAGAACAGACTCTGGTTATCCTAATGCAGGATTACAATCTGAATTGGATGCTATCGCAGCATGTATAATTGGTGGAGCAAGTTTCTTTGGTGGTAGAGGAACTGTTCTTGGAGTTTTTGCTGGAGTAATGATTATGGGGATTTTAAGAAATGGACTTAATTTGATGGATGTAAGTTCTTTCTGGCAACAAGTATTGATTGGCTCGATCATTGTATTAGCAGTTTACGTGGATGTTTTAAGAAGAGATTTCGGCACGAGGAAATAAACACGTCAAAGTTGAATAGATGCTATCATAAGAGACCCTGTAAACAGTTGAATTTTTTTTAAAAATTTTATTAAATTAAGCTTTAATAATTATTAAAGGGGAAATTTATGAGAGAACTATCAAGAAAAATTGTTGTTTTAGTATCAGCAATTTTTTTATCGATAAGCATGATTTCAGCTTCTTTTGCTGATGGTCATGGTAAAAAAATCTTGTTCAGTATTAAAGGTCCTGGGTCTGGAAATCCTTTCTGGGCTTCTGTTACAAAAGGTGCTGAAGAAGAAGCTAAAAAATTAGGTGTTAAGTTAATCTTGGTTGCGCCACCTCAAGAAGGTGATGTTCAAGCACAAATTAACCAAGTTGAAGACCAACTTGCTAAAGGTGTTGATGCTTTAGCTCTTGCACCAGGAGATCCAAATGCATTCGCTCCAATTGTAGATGACGCTATCAAAAGTGGTGTTCCAGTTGTATTTGTAGATACAAAGGGGATCAATGAAGGTGTTACTTTTATTGGAACTAACAATATGAATGGAGCAGAATTAGCTGCTAAATTCATTTGTGACAAAACTCCAAAAGGTTCAGATGTTGCAATTTTGACTGGAATAGAGTCTCAATCAACAGCTTTACTAAGAAGAGATGGTGCAATTAAAGGATTTAAAAATTGCGGTTTAAATATAGTTGCTACTCAAACAGCTGAGTGGGATACTGCAAAAGGTAGATCAGTTACTGAGTCTATTATTTTGAAAAATCCTAACATCAAAGCAATATTTGCTTCAAATGACAATATGGGCTTAGGTGCTATGCAAGCTCTTAAAGATGCAGATATGAATGATGTTGTTGTTGTTGGTTTTGATGCAACTCCAGATGCTGCTACAAGTATCTTAAAAGGTGAAATGACTGCAACTATTGCTCAGTTCTCATATAACATGGGTGCTTACGGTGTTAAATATGCACTTGAGCTAGCTAATGGTGGAAGTATTGATCCAAACATTGATACTGGAACACAACTAGTAACAAAAGAAAACGCTAACGATTTTAAATAATCATTAGTCTATAACATTTAAAAAAGGGTGGAATTTTTATTCCACCCTTTTTTTTTTATGTAATATAATCTTTTAATGTTAATAAATATTAACCCAGTTTTAAGCCCTGATTTACTTTTTCATTTAAGATCTATGGGTCATGGTGAGAAAATTATTCTTGCTGATGCTAATTTTCCCGCAAACTCTATGAACAAGAATGTAATACGATTAGATGGGGTAGATATTAAAAGTGCAGCAAATGCAATTTTATCTGTTTTTCCATTAGATAGTTTTACCGTATCACAAGGGGGCTCACCTGCACTTAGAATGGAAGTAGATGATAAACCAGAAGAACTAACTGAAACTCATAAAGAATTCATTGAAGCGGTAAAAAATAATTCTGGTCCCAAATGGAAAGTTGGATCAATTTCAAGACAAAATTTTTATGAAGAAGCAAAAAAAGCATATTGTATTGTAACCACTACAGATGCTCGACCTTTTGGATGTTTTATTATTACTAAAGGAGTTATTCTTCCTGACGGTAAAGTCTGGTCTTAATCAAATGAAATCTATATGTGTATTTGGAGTATTTGTTGCGGACTTGTGTTTTATTGGTGAAAAAATTCCTGAAGTGGGGCAAACTATTTTAGGAACAAAACACTTAATAGGACCTGGTGGAAAAGGATCTAACCAAGCCATTGCTGCAGCAAGACTTGGCGGAAACATAAGTTTTATTACAAAAATAGGTGATGATAATAATGCTGAAATGGCACTAAATTTATATAAATCCTCTGGAGTAAATACCGATTATATTATTAAAGACAAAAATCACTCAACTGGTGTTGCTGGTATTATGATTAATGCTAATACAGGTGATAATGCAATAAATATTATACCAGGCGCTGCCGGCACTTTAAATAGTTCTGATATAGATAATAATTTAAAAGCAATCGAGAAGTCAGATATATTCTTAACACAATTAGAAACACCATATGATGTTACTAGTTATGCTTTACAAAAAGCTAAAGATACTGGATCAATTACAATTTTAAATCCAGCTCCGGCTTCAAAAATATCTGAGAATGACTTTAAAAACATAGACTATTTTATACCAAATGAAACTGAGGCTAGTTTTTATTTAGAAAAGAAAATAGAAACAAAATCTGAAATAGAAAATGCAGCTAAAGAATTTTTAAAAAAAGGAGTAAAAAATATTTTAATAACTCTAGGTTCTAAAGGAGTTTATTTTTCAAATGGAACCGAAAGCCATTTTGTAGATGCTCATAAATTAAAAGACGATGTAAAAGATACTACTGGAGCAGGAGATGCATTTAATGGAGCTTTTAGTGTGGCATTAGCTAAATCGTTAAAAATTGTTGATGCATTAGAATTTTCTAATAAAGTTGCTGGCATTTCTACAACTAAAGAAGGGGCTGCAAATTCAATGCCAAGTATCAATGAAGTAGAAAATTATTAATTACTCAATAATTTTAAATTCTGATTTATATTTATCTGTAATCTTAAGCCCAAGACCAGGAACATTATCATCTAGATCTATCATTCCATCTATTGGAGCAGGATCACCTTCAAAAATATAATAAAATAGTTCGTTACCAATTTCTACATCATGAACTGGAAAAAACTCTGAGATAGGACAATTAAAATTCGACATTGTTAAATGATAGTTATGCATTTGACCTGCATGTGGAATTACTGGAACTTGATAAGCCTCTGCAAGAGCATTTATTTTCTGAGCGATTGTAAATCCACCAACTCTATTATTATCATATTGAATGTAGCTAACTGCTTTGAGGTCTAACAATTGTTTAAAACCAAATAGATTAAATTCATGTTCTCCCCCAGAAATTGGTATAGCGTTCATATTATTCAGTTCCGCATACCCATGAATATCATCAGCAATAACTGGTTCTTCTAACCATCTTGGATTAAATTTTACCAATTTAGGTATTATTCTTTTAGAATAATCTAGGTTCCAACCCATATAACATTCTAACATTAAGTCAGTATCATCCCCGATTACTTCTCTTACAGCTTCTACAAGTTCAATGTTTTTTCTTATACCTTCAGGACCGTCTTTTGGCCCCCAACCAAATCTCATTTTAAACATTTTAAAACCTTGTTTTTTATATTTTTCAGCTTCATTTTGTAAATCTTTGATAGGTTGGCTATAAAGTTTTGATGCATAAACAGGTATCTTTTCTTTTGTTCTACCCCCTAACAATTTAAATACGGGTTTGTTAGTTAACTTTCCTAATATATCCCAAATAGCAATATCAATTGCAGATATTGCAACCATACCCAAACCTCTTCTTCCCCATGCATGAGTTCTTCTATACATTTTTTCCCAGATGTAAGCGTAATCAAAAGGATCTTCTCCTATAACTAATGGTTTAAGATACTCATCAATAGTTTTTTTTACTAACTGAGGTGCAAGAGCTGCATTACCAATTCCAATATGACCATCATCAGTTTCAATTTCACAAATTAACCATTCATGAAATCTGAAAGAACCCATGGCATCTGATTTTTCATAAAGTAAATCTGATGCATTTGTGCAAAAATTATTTTGTGGAGGAACTGTTTTACCATTCCACTGATATACTTTTGTTCTTATATCTTTAATTTTAGACATTTAATTTAAATTTTGAGCCATTCTTAGTGCAATTTTAAAGGATTGCAATGTTGGCTCCAAATTTGCCTGATTTTTTCCAGCAATATCAAACGCAGTTCCATGCGCAGGCGTTGTTATTGGAATTGGAAGACCACCTTGAACTGTTACCCCTCTATCAAATCCAAAAGCCTTTAGTCCAGATTGAAGAGCATCATGATACATTCCAACAATGCAATCATGATTTTTATTTTTAAATGCTGTAATGAAAGAAGTATCACATGGCAAAGGACCATCAGCATTAATACCAAGTTTTTTTGCTTCCTCTATTGCTGGTATTATCTCATCTTTTTCTTCATTACCAAACTCTGCATGAGGGTTAAGAGCTTGAACCGCAACTCTTGGATTTTCTATACCGTTTAATTTCATTGCTTCATTAATCAATTTTATTGGCTTCATTATTTTATCTTTCTTAATATGTTCTGGAACTTCTTTGATAGGTATATGAGATGTCACTCGTGCAGTCCAAAAATTATCTACTACATTAAATTCACAAAAAAAACTTTTTACATTTAATTTATCAGCCATATGATGTAATTCGTCATCAAATTTACATCCACCTAATTTTAAGCTTGTCTTATTAAAAGGACCAAAATTAATAGCATCAATTTTTTTCTCTTTTGCAAGTTCTAGTGCTAAATTTAATGCATTTAAAACAGTTTCTCCAGATTCGGCAGAGCACTCTGATAAATTATAATCTTTGTTTTTACCCTTAGAGATATCTAAAAAATACTTACTTTTTTTATCAAAATTTATTTCATCAAAATCAGTAACAATTTCTAGGTCTGAATTATTTCCTGAAATTTTATCTCCAGCATTTAAAATATTTTTTTCACCAATTATAGTAATATTTGCATTCGATAGTTCGTTTTGGGTCAAAAGTTTTGATATAAGTTCTGGTCCAATACCTGATGGATCTCCAAGCAATAAAGCAATATTTTTTTTCTTATTTGTCATCTTTTTTCTTACTGTTTCTAACAGATTATGATTAAATATTTAAATATAAATTAACTTAAGAGGGAAATAATGAAAAAAAGCTTTAAACTATTTTTAGCTGCTGCTTTTTTAGTAACTGAATTTTTTGTTGTAGCACTTCCACTTATGATTACATCTGCAAAAGCAGATGGTCATCCAATACAAGCAATTACTCATGCTGGTTTTGGTGGTGGAACAGATGTTACTACGAGAATGATGTTGTTAAGAGCAAGAAGAGTTTTAAAACAAGACATGCAATTAGTTAATAAAAAAGGTGGTGGTGGAGCTGCATCTATGGACTACATGATGACACTTCCTGCTGACGGTAATCACACTTTGACTTGGACTACTGGTCACGCAGTATCAATGGCTTTAGGTAAAACAAAAGTCAAAATAAGCGATATGCAACCGCTAGCTAGAGGAACTGATGATCCTCAACTATTTGTTGTTAATTGTAATAATGACATCAAAGATGCTAAGAAATTTATTAGCACTCAAAAATCAAAATCACTAAAATATGGAACAACTCACACTGGTGGAATTGATGATGTTAGTGCAATTGCATTTACTAAAAAAGGTGGATTAAAAGATCCAACTATTGTTGCTTACAAAGGTGTTGCGCCAATTAAAACTAACCTAATCAAGGGAGATATTGATGTAGGAGTTTTAAATTTAGGTGAGGCCCTAACTGAAATTAATGAAGGCAAACTTTGTGTTTCAGTTGTATTAGCAAATAATAGAATGGCTAAAATAGGAGACTCTCCAACGGCAAAAGAATTAGGGATACCTGTTTCTTTATCTACTGTTAGAGGTTTCGTAACTAAAAAAGGTGCTCCAGCAGACAGAGTTAAACAACTAGAAGCTGGAATGATGAAAGCTATGAGCCACAACTACTATAAAAATTTTCTAACAGAAATTGGTCTTGATGAATCTAGTGTTGTAGGCGCAGATGAATGGGGCAAGCAAATGGAAGAAATGCTTGCTGAAATGACAGCTCAACTCAAAGCATTGGGTTACATTAATTAATAAATTTTGTACATTTAAATGAATGATGTACATAACGAAAAAGGGACAAACAAAAGTTTGTCCCTTTTTTTTAAAAGTTCATTCATTGTTTCAGCTGTAATAATATTAATTTCTTCAATTCTATTATACTTTACGTTTACTTTTGACATAGTGCCTCCTATATTAAATAGAGGTATACAGCCAGCAACGTTTCCAAAGGCCCTATTAATTTTAATTATTGCGCTAACTTTATTAACTTATTTTATTTCTCTTAAAAATCCCTGGAAAAATGAAAAAAAATTACCTAATTCATTTTACATCACTTTGCTTTCATTTGTTGTTTTTATAACTGTTTCAAAATTTTTAGATTTCTTTTTAGGCATAGCATTACTTTCAATCATAGTTTCTTACTTTTGGGGAGAAAGAAGAGTTGCCTATTTAATAATCGTATCAATTATATTTCCTTTAATTGTTTTTGTATTTTTTGAAACAATTTTAGGATTACGATTTCCACCTGGAATTATTACAAACCTTTATTACAGATAAAATGGAAAATTTAGGTTTAATCTTTGCTCCTTTATTTAGTTATAAATTATTAATTGTTTTATTTTTTGGAACAATTTTTGGATTAATTCTTGGAGTTCTTCCTGGACTAGGGCCAACAACAGGCGGTGCTTTAATATTACCTTTTACGATGACACTAGATCCACTATCTGCAATTGTTTTACTAACTGCAATTTATTGTGCAGGAACTTATGGAGGTGCAATTACTGCAATTTTAATAAATACCCCTGGAACCCCTGCAGCAGCAGCCACATGTTTAGATGGTTACCCTTTAGCACAAAAAGGAGAAGCTGGAAGAGCTTTAGGTATGGCTACTGTTTCAAGCGTAATTGGTGGAATTGCTAGTGTTATAGTTCTTATATTTTTTGCTCCTTTACTTGCAAATTTAGCTTACGAATTCGGTCAACCTGAATATTTTGCGCTAGCAATTTTTGGATTAACTATGCTTGCATCAATTGGTGAAGGCAGTCCTATTAAAAATTTAATTGCTGGTGCTTTTGGAATTCTAATTTCAACTGTTGGTAAAGATTTTATGACATCTATAGATAGGTTTACATTTGGAATTAATGAATTGACTGAAGGTATTGGTTTTATTCCAGTAGTAGTAGGTTTGTTTGCTATTAGTGAAATGTTAACTCAATCTACTTTAATAAATCAAATATTTAATAGAGTAGCTTTAAAGGCAGTTAAACTTCCATCAATCGATGATTATAAAAAAACTTGGAAAACAATTATAAGATCTAGTGGGATAGGATCATTTATTGGTGTATTGCCAGCAGAGGGAGGAACTGTTGCATCTTTAATAGGATATGCTGAAGCAAAAAGATGGTCAAAAAAACCTGAGGATTTTGGAAAAGGATCAATTGAAGGAATAGCTGGAGCTGAAGCAGCAAATAATGCTGCTACTGGAGGAGCCATGGTTCCAACGCTAGCTTTAGGCATTCCTGGTAGTGCGACTACAGCAGTAATACTTACAGGATTAATCATACATGGTGTAAGACCGGGTCCAGATTTATTTAGAGAGCAACCTGAGTTTCTTTATGGAATATTTGGATCAATGCTAATTGCAAATATTTTATTCTTCGTATTAGGATTTTTTGGAGCTAAAATATTTGCAAGAATAACTTTAGTTCCGAATAAATTATTATGGCCGATGATTTTTGCAGTTTCTGTTTGCGGAACATATTCTTTAAATCAGTCAATTATTGATGTTTGGTTGATGCTATTATTTGGAGTTATTGGTTTCTTTATGAGAAGATATGGATTTTCAGTTGTACCTGTAATTATAGGTTTAATTTTGGGTGAATTGGTAGAGGGAACTTTAAGACAATCGCTTGTTATTTTCGATGGAAACTGGTTAATGTTTCTTCAAAGACCTATTGCATTAACATTTTTTGTTTTATCTTTAATTGCTCTAAGTTTTCCATTAATAAAGAGAAAGAAAAAAAATGATAAAGTTTGATTTAAGTAATAGGGTTGCGGTTATTACAGGTGGTGCTCAGGGTTTTGGATTTGCAATAGCGGAAAGATTCATTCAATCAGGTGCAAAAGTTGTTATATGGGATATTGATGAACAAGAAGCAAAGAAAGCCGTTGAAAAAATAAATTCAGAAAACATAAGTTATAAAATTGTAAATGTATGTAACTTTGAAGAGATTTCTAAAAGCTTAAAAGATATTGAGACTGAACATAATAAAATAGATATTTTTGTAAACAATGCTGGGATAACAGGCATGAATAAAACAGTTGCAGAATATCCTATTGAAGAGTGGGAAAAAGTTATTCAATTAAATTTAAATGCAGTATTTTACTGTTGCAAAGCAGTTGTTCCTTATTTGGAAAAAAATAATTATGGAAGAATAGTTAATATTGCATCAATTGCTGGAAAAGAAGGCAATCCTAACGCTGGAGCTTATAGCACATCAAAAGCAGGGGTTATTGGTTTAACAAAATCTCTAGGAAAAGAGTTAGCATTAAAAAATATAGCAGTAAATTGTGTAACACCGGCAGCTGCAAAAACAAGAATATTTGATCAAATGACCGAAGAACATATAAATTACATGCTTTCAAAGATTCCAAGAAATAAGTTCGCAAAAGTTAATGAATTGGCTTCTTTAGTAACTTATTTAGCTAGTGAAGAAAACTCTTTTGCGACTGCTGCGGTGTTTGATCTAAGTGGGGGAAGAGCTACTTATTAATGTATTTAATTTAATATTTTTTTTATGAAATACTCTGCATCTAAAAATAGGTACTCAAATATGTTATATAGGACTTGCGGTGACAGCGGTGTAAAATTACCTTTAATCAGCTTGGGTCTTTGGCATAATTTTGGTGCCAAAATCACACTTTCAAATATTAAAAAAATACTATTTTACGCTTTTGATAGAGGTGTTACTCATTTTGATTTGGCGAATAATTATGGCCCACCATATGGTAGCACAGAAAGTAATTTTGGAAAAATAATAAGTAAAGACTTAAAAAAATATAGAGACGAACTCATCATATCATCTAAAGCTGGCTACGATATGTGGGAAGGACCTTATGGAGAATGGGGATCAAAAAAACATATTATCGCGAGTTGTGATCAAAGTTTAAAAAGAATGAAAGTTGATTATTTTGACATATTTTATTCACATAGATTTGACCCAAATACACCTTTAGAAGAGACAGCAGATGCTTTAGAAACTATTTATAAATCTGGTAAAGCTTTATATATTGGCATTTCATCTTATTCCTCCAAAAAGACAAATCAAATCTACAAAATTTTAAAATCAAGAAATATTAAATTGTTTATTCATCAACCATCATATTCGTTAATAAATAGATGGATTGAAAAAGATTTGACTAAGACAATAAGAAAACTAAAAATTGGATGTATTGCTTTTTCTCCGCTAGCTCAAGGAATGCTATCAGATAAATATTTAAAAAAGATACCTAAAGTTTCAAGAGCAAGCGATACAACATCATACTTAGATAAATCTTTGATAACAAAAAAAAATTTAAAGATTGTTTCGGATTTAAATAAGATTGCAATTAAAAGAGGGCAATCTTTATCTCAAATGGCAATCTCTTGGGTTCTATCAAATAATTATGTAACATCCGCTCTAATAGGAGTTAGAAATATTAATCAATTAAAAGAAAATTTAGAAAGTCTAAACAAACTTAATTTTACAACTTCTGAAATGAAAATAATTAATAAAACCGCAAAAGATGGTAATATTAACATCTGGAAGCAATCAAGTTCATATTAAAATGCATATTGGTATTGATTTAGGTGGAACCAAAACAGAGTCAATCATTATTGATGAAAATGGAAAAGAGCTTGAGAGAATTAGGAGAACAACACCAAAAAATTATAATGGAACTTTAGATACAGTATGTGAACTTGTAAATTATTTAGAAGATAAATACAAAAAAAGTTGTAGTGTTGGTGTAGGCTCGCCTGGGGCTTTATCAAAAGAAACAAATTGTATAAAGGGTGGTAATTCAACCTGGTTAAATGATAGGCCTTTAAAAAAGGATATTGAGCTTAGGCTAAATAGAAAAATATTTCTTGAAAATGATGCTAATTGCTTTGCTTTATCTGAATCAATTGATGGAGCTGGTCTTAATCATGAAATAGTATTTGGAGTTATAATTGGAACAGGTGTTGGCGGAGGATTAATTATTAATAATAAAATTGTCAATGGATTTAATAGCATAACTGGGGAATGGGGACATAATCAAATGCCAATAGGAACAAATGATAAGTGGAAAAGGCACGATTGTTATTGTGGTAAAAAAGGATGCATTGAAACATTTCTATCTGGTCCAGGGTTTTCAAAACATTTTTATGACATTCATAAAATAGATTTAGATGCTAAAATAATTCAAGAAAATGCAAACAAAGGAGATGAAAAATCTTTAGAATTTGTATTTCAATACTTAGATTACTTAGCACGAGGCTTATCCACTGTAATTAATATTGTCGATCCTGGTGCAATTGTTATGGGTGGAGGTGTTTCCAATATGAAGCAGATTTATGGAAATATAAATTCAAAATTAAAAAAATACGTATTTAGTGACACTGTAAATACTAAAGTTTTGAAAAATATTCATGGTGATTCTAGTGGCGTAAGAGGAGCTGCAGATTTAGGAAGATTAAACGACACAATATAAATTTAAATAATGAAAAAATGTAAAATCGGTTTTATTGGAATAGGTTTAATGGGATTTCCAATGGCTAAAAATCTTCTAAAATCAAAATATGAAGTTAAAGTTTTTAATAGAACTAAAAATAAAGCCATTAGACTAAAAAAATTTGGTGCGAAAGTATGTAATTCTCTGAAGGAAGTTGTTACTGACCAGGATCTAATAATTACCATGTTGTCTGATGATAAGGCTATAAAAAAAATATATTTTAATTCAGAATTTTTAAAAAATTTAAAAAAAGGATCTACTGTCATTGATATGAGTTCTGCAAATCCTAGAACAGCAGTTAATTTATCAAAATTATTAAAAAAATATAAAATTAATTTTTTAGACGCACCAGTTTCCGGAGGCACCAATGGCGCAGAGAATGCAGAGCTCGCAATAATGGTTGGTGGAGATAAGAAAGTTTTTTCTAAAAATTTAAATGTACTTAAGAAATTAGGCAATCCTGTTTTAGTTGGAAAAAATTCTGCAGGTCAAATAGCAAAATTAGCTAATCAAATAATAGTTGGAATTACAATAGGATCTGTTGCAGAAGCAATTAAACTATCACAAAAAAATAACGTAAATCCAATTAATATTCTCAAAGCATTGAAAGGCGGATGGGCTGACAGTAAAGTATTGCAAACTCACGGACTAAGAATGATCAAAAATGATTTTAAACCAAGAGGAAAAAATTTTTCGCAATTAAAAGATATGAATAACATCCTTGATTGTGCGAAAAATAAAAAGTTAGAATTACCTTTATCTAAAATAGTAAAAAAAATGTATAATAAACTTGTTAAAAAGGGTTTAGGTAATTATGATCATAGTTCGTTATACAAAAGCTATAAATAATTATTGGAGATGAAATGAAATTACTAAGAGTAGGAGAAAAAAATAAAGAAAAGCCAGCTATATTAGATAAAGATGGAAAGTTGAGAGATATATCCAAACATATAATTGATTTAGATCCAACTCATTTAAATTTTGAAACATTTGAAAAAATTAAACAAATTGATTTATCATCACAGCCCGAGATTTCAAATAATACAAGAATTGGTTCATGCGTAACTAAACCAGGAAAATTTATTGCAATTGGATTAAATTTTTCTGATCATGCAGCGGAAACTGGAGCAAAACCACCAACAGAACCAATTGTATTTATGAAAGCCACTAGTTCAATCAATGGACCAAATGATGATATTGAAATTACAAGCTATTCAAACAAACTAGATTGGGAAGTTGAGCTAGGTTTAGTTATTGGAAAAAATGCTAAAAATATTCCAGAAAAAAATTCACAAGATTATATTTTAGGCTATTGTTTAGTTAATGATGTAAGTGAGAGGGAGTGGCAAATAGAAAAAATGGGACAGTGGGTAAAAGGAAAGTCACACGATACATTTGGTCCTGTTGGTCCATATCTTGTGACCAAAGATGAGATTAATGATGTAAACAACCTAAATATGGAATTAGATTTAAATGGTGAACGAATGCAAACGGGTAATACAAAAACAATGATTTTTGATGTAGATCATATTGTTTCATATGTTAGCAGATATATGTCCCTTCAACCTGGAGATATCATTACCACAGGAACACCCCCAGGAGTTGGAATGGGAATGAAGCCACAAAAATTTTTAAAAGCAGGTGATGAAATGAGGCTTTCAATTGAACTTCTTGGTGAACAAAAATCAAAAGTAGTAGCAATTTAATCCAAATATAATCTCTTTTTTGATATAATAAATTGTGATCAAAAGAGACCTATACTACGAGAGAATTCCTACAAAAT
>CACARD010000012.1 GCA_902534735.1 uncultured Pelagibacteraceae bacterium | reverse complement strand
TTTAGTTAAGATTACTAAATTCTCTACCTCTTCAAGACAAGCAATAGAATATTCTAAATTAATTTTTGATTTATTTGTAAAAAGAGAATTAATAAAAATTTCTGGGGAAGTAATTGATCAAGCGAAATTAAATGATTTAGATATTGACGGTCAAAAAATTATTGAAAATTATGAAAAATCTCTATTTGATTTAGCAGAGAAGGGATCTTTTAGTTCATCTTTAATTAAATTTGACGAGGCAATGAGACAAACTATAGAAATGGCCTCAAATGCATACAAAAATGAAGAGGGAATAGTTGGAGTGCCGACAGGACTAAGAGATTTAGATGACAAGCTAGGAGGATTACATAAATCTGATCTTGTAATAATCGCAGGAAGACCATCAATGGGGAAAACTGCATTAGCAACTAATATAGCGTTTAATGCTGCTAAAAAAATTCAAGAAATGGGAGAAAAAAGTTCTGTTGCTTTTTTTTCTCTTGAAATGTCATCAGAACAACTTTCAACCAGAATCTTAGCTGAACAATCAAGAATTAAATCAAACGATATAAGAAGAGGCAAAATATCTGAGGAACAATTTGATAAGTTCATAGAAACATCAAAAGATATATCTGAGCTCCCCTTATATATTGACGAAACACCAGCAATAACAATAGCCGCACTCAGTAATAGAGCAAGAAGAATCAAACGATTATATGGTCTCGACATGGTTGTTATTGATTATATTCAATTAATGAGAGCCTCCAATTCTAACAATGGTAGGGTTCAGGAAATATCTGAAATCACTCAGGGATTAAAAGCTTTAGCTAAAGAGTTAGCTGTTCCAGTTTTGGCTCTTTCTCAATTATCAAGGGCTGTAGAACAAAGAGACGACAAAAAACCACAATTATCAGACTTAAGAGAGTCAGGTTCAATCGAACAAGATGCTGATGTAGTTATGTTTGTTTACAGGGAGGCATATTATTTGCAAGGAAAAGAGCCTAGACCTGCTACAGTAGAGCATGCTGAGTGGCAAGCTAAAATGAATGAGGTTTCACATTTAGCAGAATTAATTATTCAAAAACAAAGGCATGGACCAACTGGGAATGTAATGCTTGAATTTGAGGCAATGTTTACCAAATTTAAAGATATTCAAAATAATTAAATTAAATTATAAATCTAACAGTTGATGTTGGCCAAATTTTATCAAAATATTGTATTAAAAAAACCAAGCTTCATTTTAGTTTTATTGTTAAGTTGCTTGTGTTTTTTTGGATATTTTTCAAAAAACTTTAGACTTGATGCATCATCTGAAACTTTATTAATAGAAGGTGATCCTGATTTAAAATATTTAAATGAAATAAACGAAAGATATGGTGCGAAAGAATTTTTAGTTCTTACTTACACTCCAAAAGGGAGAATGATAGAAGAAAATTCTGTCAAAAACCTTATAAAATTAAAAAAAGAAATTCAAAAACTTAAATGGGTACATAGTGTGATCACACTATTAGATATTCCTTTGCTCAACAGTTCTGATGAACCGCTAATAGAGAGGCTGCAAAACTACTCTACACTTAGCTCAAAAGAAATTGATAAAGAAAGAGGATTTAATGAAATATTGAACAGTCCTGTTTTCAGGAATTTCGTAATCAGTGAAGATGGTAAAACTTCTGGCATAATAGTTTATTTAAAGTCTAAAGATAAAATTAAGGAATTTAGAAATAAAAAAGAAGAAGAGTTATATAAAGATAAATTAAAAAAACAAAATCATCAAAATATTTTAGAGATTAGACAAGTAATAGAAAATTTCAGCTCATCTAGCAAAATTCATTTAGGTGGTATTCCTATGATTGCTGATGATATGATGACTTTTATTAAAAATGATATAATTGTTTTTGGACTTGGAGTTTTTTTATTTATCGTCGCAACTCTTTGGTATGTATTTAGAAGATTGATATGGATAATAGTACCTATAAGCAGTTGTTTTTTTTCAGTAATAATAATGACAGGACTTCTTGGTCTCTTAGGATGGAAAGTTACTGTGATATCATCTAATTTTATAGCTTTAATGTTAATTTTAACAATGGCTATGAATATTCATATTAGTACAAGATATCTTCAGCTTTCAAAACAATTTCCGAAGTTAAGTAAATTTAAAATTATTTCTTTAACAACGAGTAAAATGTTTTGGCCTATTTTGTATACAGCTTTAACAACTATATTTGCTTTCTTGTCTCTCGTGTTCAGCGAAATAAAACCAATAATTGATTTTGGGTTTATGATGACTTTTGGTCTAATAATTTCATTTCTTATTACTTTTAGTCTATTGCCGACGTTAATTAATTTAATTAATTTTAATAAAGTTTCATTAAAAGAGGAAAGAGGCACCACGATAACTAACTTTTTTAGTAGCATTTCAGTTTCAAGCCAAAATACTATATTTGGAACAACCTTAATAATTATATTTCTAAGTATATTAGGAATTTCAAAGCTTGAAGTTGAAAATAGTTTTATAAATTATTTTGATAAAAATACTGAAATTTATAAAGGAATGAAGCTCATTGATGAAAAGTTGGGTGGCACAACACCACTTGAAGTTATTTTAAAATTTCCGAAACAAGATGAAGCTGAACAAAAATCAGAAGATGAAGAGGACGATTGGGGGGATGAAGATGAGAATGACGAAAAATATTGGTTTACTAAAGACAAAATTGATAAGATAAAAAAGGTTCATAATTATTTGGATTCATTAGAGCCAATTGGAAAAGTTCTTTCTTTTTCATCAATAATTGATGTTGCAACTCAATTAAATAATAATAAAGAACTTGGCTCTTTGGAAATGGGTGTCTTATATACTAAGATTCCAGATAACATAAAAAAAGAAATTGTTGATCCATATATATCTATAAAAGACTCTGAGGCTAGAATTAGCCTAAGAATAAAAGACTCATTAGATAATCTGAGGAGAAATGATTTACTTATTAAGATAAATTCAGATCTTGAAAATAAATTAAATTTAAAGAAGGATGAGTATAAATTGGGTGGAGTATTAATTTTGTTTAATAATCTTTTACAAAGTTTATTTAAATCTCAAATTTTAACACTTGGATTTGTTATGCTTGGAATTTTTATAATGTTTATAATTCTTTTTAAAAATTTAAAATTAGCTTTAATAGGTGTTGTTCCAAATTTTATAGCAGCTTTTTTTATATTAGGATTGATAGGATTGTTGGGAATTCCACTTGATATGATGACAATAACAATAGCTGCCATAACTATAGGTATAGCTGTAGATAATAGTATTCATTATATATATAGATTTAAAGAGGAGTATGCAAAGTTAAAAAATTATAATAAGACATTAAAACTCTGTCATTCAACAGTTGGTAAAGCTATTTTAAACACATCAATTACGATAGTTTTTGGATTTTCAATTTTAGTAATGTCTAATTTTATACCTACAATTTATTTTGGTGTTTTCACAGGTATTGCTATGTTGCTTGCAATGATTTCCGTTTTAACACTTTTGCCCTCTTTACTGCTTAAAATAAAACCATTCAATTAATGATAGAGGCTATTCAGGATTTTTTAATACAAGTAACATTATTTGATTATATTTTTTTTGTATTAACAATTTATTTTTTAATTCAAGGATCTAGAAAAGGTTTTGTTTTAAGTTTATTATCAGCTGCTAAATGGGTATTGGCTTATATTTTAACAATTTATTTATTTCCAAAAGTAAAACCATATTTTGATGGTATGTTAGATAGTGAATACGTTCTTGATATAATTTTAGGAATAACATTATTTATTATAATAATTTTCCTTATTCTCTTAGCAAACAAAGCAGTTAGTAAAGTAATTACTTACACAGGATTAGGCTCGATCGATAAGGTTTTTGGTTTTTTTTTTGGAATCGCTAAGAGCTATATTTTAATTGTTTGTCTATTCACAGCTATTGATGTTGTCTATGATAGTAAAAAATGGCCATTAAATTTAAAAGATTCATTAACATTTCCTTGGGTTGAAAAAGGTAGTATCTATCTTATAAAGGTATTTCCAAATCAAAAACAATATGAAGACGCTAAAGAAAAAGTTCAAGATGTATAACTCTAAATTAAAAGAGGAATGTGCTGTCTTTGGAATTAGTAATACTCCAGAAGCATCGACCTTAACCGCTTTAGGACTTCATGCATTACAACATAGAGGGCAAGAAGGTTGTGGAATTGTATCATTTGATGGCGAAAAATATCACTCTGAAAAAAGATTTGGTTTAGTTGGTGACAACTTTAATGATGAAAAAGTTTTAAAAAACCTGCCAGGAAATTATGCGATAGGTCACAATAGATATTCGACTACTGGCGGAACTGCTTTAAGAAATGTACAACCGTTCTTTGCTGATACTAATTCAGGTGGAATTGGGGTTGCGCATAATGGAAATTTAACGAATGCAATAACACTTAGAAATAAAATGGTTGAAGAAGGTTCAATCTTTTATACAACATCAGATACCGAAACCATAGTAAAACTTATAGCAAAATCAAAAAGACCAAAGACAATTGATAAAGTTATTGATGCTCTGTTTCAAATTCAAGGAGGATATGCATTAGTTATGATGACACAAAATACACTTATTGGAGTGAGAGATCCTTATGGAATTAGACCTTTGGTAATAGGAAAATTGAAAAACTCTTATGTTTTTGCATCTGAAACCTGTGCTTTTGATATTATTGGTGCAAAATTTGTTAGAGAAGTTGAAAATGGTGAAATTGTTTATGTAGAAAATGATGAATTGAAAAGTATTAAGCCATTTCCCCAAAAAAAAGTAAGACCATGTGTATTTGAATATATTTATTTTTCGAGACCAGATAGTATTTTAAATGGCAAAACAGCTTATGAATATCGTAAAAAATTTGGAGCAGAATTAGCTAAAGAAGATAATTTAGAAGCTGACCTAGTTGTACCAGTACCAGATTCTGGTAATGCCGCTGCATTAGGTTATGCAGAAGAAAAAAAAATAAACTTTGATCTAGGTTTAATAAGAAATCATTATGTTGGTAGAACTTTTATAGAACCTTCACAGCAAATTAGAAGTTTAGGTGTTAAGTTAAAATTAAATGCAAATGTTTCAGTTATAAAAAACAAAAAAATTATTTTAGTTGATGACTCTTTAGTTAGAGGGACAACTTCATCAAAGATTGTAAAAATGTTGTATGATAATGGTGCTAAAGAGATACATGTTAGGATAGCTAGTCCAGAAATAAAATATCCAGATTTTTATGGAGTCGATACACCTACAAAAAAAGAACTCTTAGCAGCAAATAAATCAGTAGATGAAATAAAAGAATTTATAAAAGCAAAATCACTTAAATTTTTAACGTTAGATGGTTTGTATCGAGGAATGGGTTTTGAGAACAGAAATGATGCTTATCCTCAGTTAACTGATCATCATTTTACTGGTGATTATCCAGTAAAAATAATTGATGAACTTGGAGAAGATAAAGTTACACAATTATCATTATTAAGTACTGGGTCGAGTAATTAATGAAAAAAGTAAATTTTACTGAAATGAAAAATGGTTCAAAAGAAGATTATGAATTATTAGAAAAGTATGAAAAAAATTTTGAGCGTAAAACTGCAGATAGACTACTTAAATATCTTGCAAGTCAAACGACAACTCTTGAAGGTTATCAAATAACTAGATTAGAACATTCTTTACAAGCAGCAACAAGAGCGTACAAAAATGGAGAAAGTGAAGAGATGGTTGTAGCAACTTTACTTCATGACATAGGAGATGACTTAGCGCCTATGAATCATTCTCAATATGCGGCTTCAATAATAAGACCATATGTTTCAGAAAAAACATATTGGATAATACTTCATCATGGACTTTTTCAAACATATTATAGTGCTCATCATTTAGGAGGTGATAGAAACGCTAGAGATAAATTCAAGGATCACAAATACTATCAAGATACAGTTGATTTTTGTGAAAAATACGACCAGTCTTCTTTTGATCCTAATTACAAATCTATGTCTCTAGAAGATTTTGAACCAATGGTGAAAAAGATATTTGATCGAAAACCTTTTTATCATCACTAATTTTAAAAGAAATCATGACTAACAAACTTAAGGAAGAGAAAAGTCCGTATTTAAAGCAGCATAAAGATAACCCGGTAAATTGGTTTGCTTGGAATAAAGAAAGTTTAAAACAGGCAAAAAAAGAAAAAAAACCAATATTTCTTAGTGTTGGATATGCGAGTTGTCATTGGTGTCATGTGATGGCTCATGAAAGTTTTGAAGATGATCAAACAGCTAAAATAATGAATGAAAAATTTATAAATATTAAAGTTGATAGAGAAGAAAGACCTGATTTAGATTATGTTTTTCAAAGAAGTTTATCTATTTTAACAGGAACCCAAGGAGGTTGGCCTTTATCGATGTTTCTTGATGAAAATGGAGTTCCTTTTACTGGTGGAACTTATTTCCCCCCAAAAGAAATGCATGGAAGACCGGATTTTCAAAAAGTTCTAAATAATGTTTCTGACGTATATAACAAGAATAGAGAGAAAATTCTTGATCAAGCGCCCCAAATGCAAGAAATATTTGGTAAAATTAATCAAAGATCAGCAGTACTAAATCAACCTTTAGAACCGTTTTTAGAAAAAATTATACAGCACCTTGATAAAGATAATGGGAGTTTCAAGGGAGCTCCTAAGTTTCCCCAATTTTATTTATTTGATGCAATGTTTTATTTTTATTTAAAAACAGGAAAAGGAGAATACTTTAAACCTGTTGAAACTTTACTTTACAATATTTCTTCAAAAGGAATGTATGATCATCTAGCTGGAGGTATAGCAAGATACACTGTTGATGAAAATTGGATCATTCCTCACTTCGAAAAAATGCTTTATGATAATATTCAATATATAGGATTGTTAAATAAGTTCTTTCAAAAAACTAATAATCTTTATTATAAAGGAAAGTTAGAGCAAACCATAAATTTTATCAATTCAGAATTTAAAAATGATTTTGATCTTTATGGGTCTGCATATGATGCCGATAGCGATGGTGTTGAAGGAAAATATTATGTATGGAATTATGCAGAACTAAAAAATACTCTGGGTTCTAAATTTAATTTATTTGAAAAAAAATACAATTTAACTGAAGAGGGAAATTTTGAAGGTAATAATATTTTAATAGAAACTCATAATAAACTTTCTGATGATGAGATTAAAGAAATCTCAAACACAGAAAAAACGTTATTAGATCAAAGAAATAAACGTGCTAAACCATTATTTGATGATAAATCTCAAACTGATCAAAATTGTTTTTTATTAGAAACACTTCTTCTTTCATCGCTAGTAACTGATAATGAAGAACTAAAACAAAATACTCTTGATAGTATAAAGATATTGGAAAAATATTTGTCAGACAAAATTTTCCATTGCTATCAAGACACAGAGATTGACGCTTTTTTGGAAGATTACGTATACTATGCAAGTCTTTTAATAACTATTTATGAATTAGATGGTGACCTTAAATACATCGAAAAAGCAAAAGAAATATTAATAAAAACCTGGGAATTTTTCTTCGATAAAAAATCAGGATTAATGCAAAAAAACAAAATATTAGATAATGACCTTTTTGTTCAGCCAGTAGATCTAAATGATAATAATATACCGAATGGAAATAGTGTGTATTTAAACTTATGCAACAAGCTATATATAATAACTAGTGATAAAATATGGTTTGAAAAAATTGATATTTTAAAGAAAAGTTTCCACCAAGTTTTAAACTCAAACTTTGCACAAATGTTTAGTTTTGTAAAATCATTAGATATTTGTAATGAAAGTATATCTTTTACAATTCATGGAAAGCAAAATTTAGATCCTAATATAAAAAAGTATTTGCAAAAAAAATTTTTTACTAGAGCTACATTTAAATATCTAGATAATGAAGTAAAAGAGGCAAAAATTGTTATATGTAAAAATCAAACTTGCTCTAACAAATTAAGTAATATAAAGGAAATTGAAGATTATCTAAAAAGAAACAATATAAGCTAATGATAGAAACAAAGGAACAAATAATAGAACATTTTAAGTCAGGCTCAAAGGATAAATCTAATTTAAAGATTGGAGTTGAGCATGAAAAATTTATTTTTGATAAAAAAACAAATACGAGAATTGATTATTCCAAAATCAAGAAAATGTTTGAAAATTTATATGAGTTTGGCTGGAAACCTATTTTTGAGGAAAAAAATCCAATAGCGTTAACTAAGGATGGTAAAAGTATTACTTTAGAGCCTGGTAATCAAATAGAGCTATCTGGAGCAAAATTAAATAATATTCACGAAGCTTGTGCTGAATCTCATGAATATTTATTTGAGTTAAATCAGGTAATTGAAAAATTAGATTTTAAAATAGTAAGCGCTGGATATGATCCTATATCTAAACTTGAGGATATACCTAATAATCCAAAAAAAAGGTATGAGGTTATGACCAAAGATATGCCTGTTGGAGGAAAACTAAGTTTAGATATGATGTATAAAACTGCAGGTACGCAATTAAATTTAGATTATACCTCAGAAGAAGATTTTATAAAAAAATTTAAGTTGGCAAATAATTTAGTTCCAATATCTATCGGACTTTTTGCAAATTCCTCTATAGTTGAAAAAAGTAATAGTGGATACTTATCTTACAGATCTAAAGTTTGGCAAGAAACATCTAGAGGTGGATTGCCTGAGTTTTTTTTAAAAGATGTAAATTATGAAAAATATGCAGATTATATTATGAATTATCCAATCTTATTTTTACAAAGTGAAGGTAATTATATATCTGGAAAAAAATATTTATTTAAAAACTTTATGAATGGAGAAATTAAAGAAATTGGAAATAAAATTCCTAGTACTAATGATCTTGATACACATTTAGGAACAATATTTACAGAGAACAGATTAAAACAATATATAGAATTAAGATCAATGGATGCGTGCGGATGGGAGTGTTTATGTGCTGGTCCTGCCCTATTCACTGGATTACTTTATGGAAATCTGGAAGAAGCTTTAGATTTAATTAAAAATTGGGAAGCTAATGAAGTTCTTTCAGCTTATAAAAATGCCCCTAAATATGGCTTAAAAACTAATTTGATGGGCAAAGATATTTCGTATTGGGCAGAGAGACTATTAGACATATCAAAATCAGGATTAAAAAAGAGAGACTTTTTAAATAGAAAAAAATTAAGTGAAGCAAAATTTTTAGATCACTTAGAAAAAATTGTAAAAAATAAAAAAACAAATGCTGATAATATAATAAGTAAGTATTCAAATTCCGAAAATTTGAATGATTTATATGACCAATAAAATTGTTGCTATACAAGGTGATAATTTAAAAAAAATAAATATCAAAACAGATACTACTATTTTTTTAGCTAATGAAGCTCAAAACAAAGGTTATAAATTATTTTATTATTATCCAGAAAATTTATCGAATATAAGAGGAAAAACTGTAAGTGAAGGATATTTTATTAAAATTGATTATTCAAAAAAGAAATTTTACAAAATTCTAAAAAAATCAAAATTAGACTTATCCTTTGCAAAATATATTTTAATCAGACAGGATCCACCTTTTAACTTGGAATATATTTCTACAACATTAATGCTAGATAGAATCAAAGATAAAACAAAAATTATTAATGATCCTACTTCAGTAAGAAATATTTCAGAAAAATTTTATTCTTTAAATTTTAAAAATTATATGGCGGATACAATATTTACTCAAGATTTGATTGAAATTAAAAAATTTTTCAAAAAACATAAAAAGATAATAATTAAACCTATTCATAGCTATGGTGGCAATGATATAAATCTTATTTCAGGAAAGCTTAATTTGCTTAAAATAAAACAAATATTGAAAAAACATGGTCACATTATGTGTCAAAAATTTTTAAATAAAATTAAGTTTGGAGATAAAAGAGTTTTTATTATAAATGGTAAGGTTTGTGGAGCTATATCTAGAGTTCCAAAATCAGGATCAATATTGAGCAATATGAGCAAAGGTGCAAAACCTAAAATCGCATTTTTAAGTAATAAAGAGCTAAAAGTTTCAAATATTATTGCAAAAAAAATTAAAAAAGACGGAATATACTTTGCAGGAATAGACTTCATTGATGGAAAGTTAAATGGAGATATAAATGTAACATCACCAACGGGTATAAAAACATATTTTGATTTATCTCAGATAAACTTGGCTAAGACTTTTTGGAAAGGTTTATAGTTGAAAAATTTGTCAAATCAGCAAAAAGGATCATCCCTTGCATTTATAGCTGTGATGTTTATCACACCAGATTCACTTTTTATAAGATTGTCTTCTATAGATACTTGGGGATTATTGTTTTATAGAGGTGCGATACCATTTGTAGCTGTATTAATTGGACTTCTCATATTTTATAAAAAAAACTTTATTAAAGCATTTTTGAATGTTGGTTATGCTGGTATTTTTTATATTATTAGTTTTTCGATTTGTAACATCACATTTATAATTTCAATACAAAATACAAATGTAGCAAATACATTAATAATGATTGCGATGGCACCTATGCTTTCAGCAATCCTTGGTGCAATATTTTTAAAAGAGGTTCCCGATAAGAAGACCTGGATAGCTATAGCTATTACTTTAGTAGCTGTAATATATATATTTTATGACTCTCTAGAGATGGGTAACTTATTTGGTGATCTTATGGGTATAACAACAGCTTTTGGACTCGCCACCAACGCGGTAATAATCAGGTCGGCAAAAGATAGAGATTTGCTACCTTCAGCAGTTGTCGGTAAGCTTACAGTAGCTCTATTTGCTCTCTTTTTCGTTGAAAGTTATGAGTTAGTTGAAAAAGAACTGATTTATATACCTTTAATGTGTATTTTGTGTGTAGCAATACCATTCGTTTTGGTGACGATTGCTCCAAGATTTATACCTGCCGAGGAAGTTAATCTGTTTTTTCTTCTAGAGACCATTTTAGGACCCATTTGGGTTTGGTTAGTTATCAAAGAACAGCCGAGTATAGAGACAATAGTTGGTGGACTTGTAATTATATTCACTATAGCTGTTCACTCTTATCTAAAATTAAAATCTTCTTCTAAATAAAATTATTTTTCTTTTTGTCACAAATTTGTCTTGATTTAAAATTAGATCGCCCATAAACACCGCTAATTTTATGAACAAAATTATAAAAAACTCTTGGGCTCTCTTTATGGGTATGGCATTTATAATGCTCGCTCATGGTTTTCAAGGTACTCTTTTAGGTGTTAGAGCAGTTAAAGAAAATTTTGGTCTATCATCGACAGGTTTTTTGTTTTCTGGATATTTTGTTGGATATTTTATTGGAGCAAAAATTATACAATCATTAATTCATAGAGTTGGACATATTAGAGTATTCGCGGCTTTTGCTTCTGTCACTTCAATTGTGGTCTTGTTACACTCTATTTTTGTAAATCCTATTTCATGGTTCGTGCTTAGAATGATTTCTGGATTTAGCATGGTTTGCCTTTATACAATTGCTGAAAGCTGGTTAAATGATAGATCTACAAATAAGAATAGAGGTAGTGTTTTATCAATCTATATGATTGTTATGTATGCCTCTATGGCAATTGGAATGTTTTTCATAAACTTTAGTAAACCAGAAAACTTTCAACCTTTTATATTGATATCTTTATTTATGTCATTGTCTCTTGTTCCAATATTATTAACAAAAAGAAAGGCTCCAAACTTTAAAAAAATATCAGGTATGAAACTCAAGGAAGTTTATAAATCATCACCATTTGGTGTTGTAAGTTCGTTTTTAATTGGAATATCACATTCTGCTGTTTTTTCATTGATTGCAGTTTATGCTACATCGATGAATTTTAGTATTTTAGAAGTTTCAATAGTAACATTTTTATTTGCGATATCTGGAGCTATATCTCAATGGCCAATTGGAAAATTATCAGATGTTTTGGATAGAAGAATTGTAATTATTTATACAACATTTGGAGCAGCTTTATTTTGTTTTTTGGCGATTATTTCTTCGGGTCAAATGTATATGCCTGCAGGTTTAGCTACATCAAAATTATTTTTTTATATCTGTATAATGTGTTTTTCTTTTTGTAGTCTACCAATGTTTGCATTAATTTTTGCACACACAAATGATTTTATACCAAAAGAAAAATTTGTAGCAGCAGGAGCAGGATTACAATTTGTTTTTGGTCTTGGTGCAATTTGCGGTCCTTTTATGTGCTCATTATTTATGGAATTTTTAGGAGAAAATGGATTTTTTATTTTTTTAATTATATTTCATTCATTTATTGGTTTATTTGGAATATATAGAATGCAAATTAGAGAATCTGGAGATAACCCAGATTCACAATTTGCACCTATGCCTCAAACAATTACTCCAGCCGGTATAGAACTTAATCCTTCAACTGAACCAATAGATGAACCAAATAATTTGAACGAATTTAAGAAAATTTAGTGTAAGTTCAAAATTATGAAAACAGCATTAATATTCGGATCAACTGGATTAATTGGTGGAATATTACTTAAACTGTTAACTAATGATCAAAAATATAAAAAAATTAAGGTTTTTGTAAGATCTTCTACTTCAAAAATTGATCCCAAAATAGAAGTTATTCAAACAGATTTTACAAAATTAGAAAATATTAAATCAGAAATAAAAGGCGATGATTGTTTTTTTTGCATTGGAACTACAAGAAAAAAAACACCTAACAAACAAGATTATATAAACACCGAATACAATTTACCTGTAACAATTGGAAAAATTTGTAGCGATAATAGTGTACAAAATTTTACTTATATTTCTTCATTGGGTGCCAGTTCAAAAAAAACAAATTTGTATTTAAAAAATAAAGGTATGGCTGAAGACGAATTAAGAAAACTAAACTTTAAAAAATTTATTGTAATTAGACCTTCATTTTTAATTGGAAAAAGAATAGATGAAAGATTGGGAGAAAAAATAGGTATTTTCGCCATGAAATGTATATCGCCAATTTTAGTTGGAGATTTAAAAAAATATAAATCGATAAATGCAGAAATAGTTGCCAAATCCATGATAAATATATCAAACAGCGAAATACAAAGTGGAGTATTTGAACCACCTCAATTATTACAAATTGGACGAGAATAAATTTTTTATAAAGTAATAAAATATTAAAAAAAATTATTTAAGTGCTATAATACATTTCAAGGAGGTATCTATGGCTAAATTTTTTTTAATGGGAAATTTTACAGAGAAAGCATTCGCAGGCTTTTTAAAAGATCCAGGATCAGATAGATCTGAGGTTGCTAGAAAGTGTTCTGAAAGTGTTGGTGCTGAAATGAAATCTTACACATATTTAAGAGGACCCTATGACTTTATAGTTGAAACTCATGGCACATTTGAGCAAATGGCTGCTATAAAAATGGCTACTGAGGGAAGTGGTGCACTTAAAAATATCGCCATTTGTGAGGAAACACCAATGAATGAAATTGCAAATCATGCAACAAAAGTATCAAGTGGCTATAAAGCTCCTGGACAATAATATAACTGGTAGCTTCATTAATTATGGAGCTACCAATTTAAAATCGAAACTGTCAAAATATCTCATTCAAATAAAGTAATATTGATCTATTAAGAAAGTTATGAACAAAAGAAAATTTATAAAATTATCTATATTTGGATCATTATTATACAGTATTTTTCCATACAAAATTTCATTAGCTGAAACCAAAAAAATAATTAATCAAAATTTAACAGAAGCCCAAAAAAAAATAATGTTTGAGGAAGCAACCGAACGACCATTCTCAAGCCCTCTTAATTATGAGAAAAGAGAAGGTTTTTATCACTGTGCAAATTGTGGAGCTAAACTATTTAAGTCTAGCTCGAAATTTGATAGTGGAACTGGTTGGCCATCATTTACAGAGGCGCTTCCTGGAGCTTTTAAAACTAAGGTTGATTACAGCTTTGGCATGAAAAGAATTGAATACCATTGTGCAAAATGTGGTGCTCATCACGGACATGTCTTTGAAGACGGTCCTGGATCGACAGGAAAGAGATATTGTAATAACGGCTTGTGTTTAATATTTAAGCCATCATCATAAAACGGAGGAATAATGAAGATATTGAGTATATTGAAAGGGGTTGAATTAGTTATAGCAGATTTAGAAGTAAATTTGGGAGAACAAGTGAGAAGTGCACCTACGTTATGCGCAAGATACAATGGTAAGATTATACCTTTAAACACTGCTCAAGATGGTCGACCTATTCTTATGAGAGAAGAAAACGCTTTAGAAAACTAATTTTGTATTTAATTGCGTCAACTTAATTAAGTTTATTTACAAGAAAATATTATAAAAAATAACTATGATATTTGAATTACCAAAACTAGATTATTCTAATGAGGCTTTGTCTCCAATAATGTCACAAGAAACATTAGAATTACATCATGGAAAACATCATCAAACCTACATAACAAATCTTAACAATTTTATAAAAGATACGGACATGGCTGAAATGTCATTGGAAGATATAATTGTTAAAAGCTCAAAAGATAACTCAAAAGCTGGAATATTTAATAATGCAAGCCAGCATTGGAACCATAATCTTTTTTGGAAGTGCATGAAGCCAAAAGGTGGTGGGAATATTCCGTCAAAACTTGAGAAAAAAATTGTAGAAGATTTTGGAAGCGTTGAAAAATTTAAAGATCAATTTAAACAAGCAGGTATAACTCAATTTGGATCAGGTTGGTGTTGGTTATCTTTAAATAATGATAAATTGGTCGTTACAAAAACAGCTAATGCTGCTAATCCTTTAATTGATAACTTAAAACCAATACTTGGTTGTGATGTCTGGGAACATTCATATTACATTGATTATAGAAATAGAAGACCTGAATATTTAGATAAATTTGTTGATAATCTTATAGATTGGGAATTTGTTGAATCTCTATTAATCTAATTAATCCTAGAACTTTTTGAGATAAAACAAAGTTTGAAGCAGTATGAACAAGGAAAATACAAGTAAACTCTGGAAATTTATTCAGGAAGCTGGCGATTATTTGGATGGTCAACTTCCTGATCACCCAAATCATCCAAAAGGAAGAAATCCATATGCTCATGTAGCAATATGTGTAAAAAACAAATTTAATTCTACTTATAAAGATATTCCTGATGACAAATTTGATGAAGTAATCAACTATATTAAATTTTTAAAAGAAAATCCTAGTTAATTAGATATAGTTTTCAGAAACTCTTCTACTTCACTACTTTTGGTATTCCAAGCTGTAACAAGTCTAACCGTCTTACCGCCTAATTCCTCATTGCTCATCATATATTCTTCTGAATTTAAATGCTCAACCATCTTTTTTGGCAGTTTAACAAAAACTTCATTTGCCTCAGTTGGATATTCAAGTTTAACTTGATTACTAGAAACTAAACCATCGCTTAATTTTTTTGCCATCAGATTTGCATGTCTTGCATTTTTTAACCAAACATCATTTGAGATATATCCATCTAATTGTGCAGAAACAAAACGCATTTTAGACAATAGATGACCGGATCTTTTTAACAAAAAAGGTAAATTGCCAACTAATTCCTTATTAAATATAATAATTGCTTCAGCTGCTATACATCCGTTCTTCGTTGCCCCAAAAGATAATATGTCAATTCCTGATTTCCATGTCATTTCTGCAGGTGTAACATCAAGTGAAACAAGCGCATTAGCGAACCTAGCACCATCCATATGTACTTTTAATTTTTTTTTATGTGCAATTTCAGAGATATTTCTAATTTGATCTAAAGTATAAACTTCACCAGTTTCTGTTGCTTGAGTTATGCTAACAATAGATGGTTGAGTATGATGCACAATTCCAAACCCTCCAATATTATCATTTAGCTCATCAACTGTTATTTTGCCGTCTTTACCGTTTAATGGAACAAGTTTTGCTCCACCTGTATAAAATTCAGGGGCTCCACACTCATCAACATTGATATGAGAAAATTTATGGCAATAAATATTTCCAAATGATGGAGAAATAGCAGAAAGTGCTAAAGCATTTGATGCAGTTCCTGATGCTGTGGGGTAAACAATTACATCCTTTTCGAAAATTTTAGAAAATTTTTCTTGTAACACACCTGAAATTTCATCGTTACCATACGGAGGAGCAATACCATCATTTGCTTTGATAATTGCATCCAAAACTTCTGGGCAAGCTCCTGTCACATTGTCTGAAGCAAATTTTACTCTTTTACGTTTTGTATTAATTTTTGCGTTCATTTTATTGTTTTGGAAAATAATCTTTTAAAGTACCTTCTCTATAAACATCGGCTGTACAACAATGAAGGCCTCCACCAAAAGCATATGCATCTCTCAATTCTACAGGGATAACTTCCATACCTAATTTATCTAACTGTTCAGCTTGATATTTTTCACTTTTTTCAACGCATACAGTTTTAGGGTCAAGAACTAAAACATTCATTGATAGCCATACTGAAGAGTAACAAAGTGGTGGTGGGGTATTATGAGCAGGTTGTGCAGCATCAATAATTTCCCATCCATTATCTTCAAATAATTTTCTTTGTTCTTTTGGAAGTCTTCGTTGTGGATTATTAATAATTAACCCTTCTTTAATTGGGGTAAAGGTTGCATCAATATGAATTGGATAAGGATCGCCTGGGAAATTTACAGCATGAACTCTATGATCCTTAAAATGTCTTTTTATCCAATCAATTCCTTTTAAGTTAGTTGTAAATCCGTGTTGTACAACCAAATCCTTTCCAAATCTTAAAATATCTGCGGCATCAAATAATGGCTCTTCCTCGGTTGTGACAAAGTATTTATTTTCTGTCCATTCAAGTCTTTTAGTTACACCAATTTTATCTGATAAATAATCTTTTCTATAATCGGCATCTGTTAATCTGGGTTTTGGCGCTGACTCATGTCTCATATTTGGATCTTTATTATAATAGTCTTTTAATAATGGTCTGTAACATAGGTACTCAAACCATCTGCACCTGTAGCTCATTGTAGCTTCTAATATTTCATTTCCCACAGTTAACAAAACATCTCGAGGTGGCATACATCCAAACATAGTTTCGGCTTTCCAGTCAGGAGTTGATGTTGGTTGATTAAAATCTAAAGGTGTTGGTCTATCAACTTTTATTCCCCTTTTTTCAAGCAAATTTGAAAAGTTATCTAATAGTTCATTAGCTTTATCGACAGTGTCCTTAGTTCTTGGACCATAAGTTCCTCGCATATCAGAGTCTTCTGGAACTTTAGCATCTAAAGCAGGTTCAGGTGCTGGAATACAAGTACCATCTGCTCTTCCAACAATTACATGTTTTAATGGATCCCATTCATTCCAACTATTAACAATCTTATTATTTTGAACCATGTTAAATTAATTTAATCCAATAAATCTTCTATTAGATTGCATTATCATACTATAATAAAAAATAGCTAAAAAAATAAAGAAGCCACCAATAATTGTATTAGTTGAAGGAATTTCATTTATTCCAAGCCATGGCAGCCAAACCCAAAATATTCCTCCTATTACTTCAGTCAAAGACAATAGCGTTAAATCAGCTGCAGGAATATGTTTAGACCCAATTGAATAAAGAATTAAGCCCATGCACACAAGTGTTCCATGAGTGGCAAATAATGCTTCATTTTTATTTGAAGATAAGAAATTTGCATCGTTATTTAAAAGCATAACTGTTGAAAATAAAAAACAAAATAATCCTGCTATAGCAACAGTTGTAAACTTAGGAGTTTGTTTTCTCCATCTCAGACTTACTGAAAAAATTGAAAAACCTAGTGCAGATACTAATCCAAAAATTAGACCCATTAAAGAATTTTCTTCGGTATTACCGTAGGCCATTACTATTATACCAAATGCAGCGACTAAAATTGATATCCAAACTGTGATTGAAATTTTTTCTTTCAAAAATAGAAAACCAAGTAGCGCGGTTATAAAAGGC
>CACARD010000011.1 GCA_902534735.1 uncultured Pelagibacteraceae bacterium | reverse complement strand
GCAAAACCAACGATGAAGCTGGTGATGGAACAACAACTGCAACAATTTTAGCTCAAGCAATTGTTAAAGAAGGTTGTAAGTATGTAACAGCAGGAATGAACCCAATGGATGTTAAAAGAGGGATTGATGCTGCTGTAGATCATGTAAAAAATAAATTAATTTCATCAGCTAAAAAAGTAAAAGATAGTGATGAGATTGCACAAGTTGGAACAATTTCAGCAAACGGTGATAAAGAAATTGGTGCAATGATTTCAAAAGCTATGCAGAAGGTTGGTAATGAAGGAGTAATTACTGTTGAAGAAGCAAAAGGAATTGAGACAGAACTTGATGTAGTTGAAGGTATGCAATTTGATAGAGGTTATCTTTCTCCTTATTTTATTACAAATGGTGATAAAATGACTACAGAATTAGAAAATCCACTAATCCTTCTTCACGAGAAAAAATTAACAAATCTTCAACCGATGGTTCCACTTTTAGAAGCAGTTGTTCAAGCAGGTAGACCATTAATGATTATCTCAGAAGATGTTGAGGGTGAAGCGCTCGCAACACTTGTTGTTAATAAACTGAGAGGTGGTCTAAAAGTTGTGGCTGTAAAAGCTCCAGGTTTTGGAGATAGAAGAAAAGCTATGTTGGAAGATATAGCAATTCTTACAGGTGGACAGGTTATCTCTGAGGATTTAGGAATTAAACTTGAAAATGTTAAACTTAATGATCTTGGATCTGCAAAACGTGTTAAAGTTGATAAGGAAAATAGCACAATTGTAAGTGGAGCAGGTAAGAAATCTGACATTGAAGCAAGATGTGCTCAAATCAAAGCTCAAGTCGAAGAAACAACATCAGACTATGATAGAGAAAAACTACAAGAGAGACTTGCTAAACTAGCAGGCGGTGTAGCTGTGATCAAAGTTGGTGGTGCTACTGAAGTAGAAGTTAAAGAAAGAAAAGATAGAGTTGAGGATGCATTAAACGCTACAAGAGCAGCAGTTGAAGAAGGTATTGTTGTTGGTGGTGGATGTGCATTGCTTTATGCTTCAAAAGAACTTGATAGTCTAAAAGTAAAAGGTGATGACCAAAAAGCGGGTGTAGAAATTGTCAAAAGCGCTTTACAAGCACCTATTAGGCAAATCACAACAAATGCAGGTGTTGATGGATCAGTAGTTGTTGGTAAATTATTAGAAACCAACAAGCCTAGCAATGGTTACGACGCACAATCAGAGCAATATGTTGATATGTTTAAAGAAGGTATTATTGATCCAGTTAAAGTTGTAAGAACAGCGCTTCAAGATGCTGCTTCTATATCTGGATTGTTAGTAACAACTGAAGCCATGATAGCAGACAAACCAGATGAAAAAGACGCTGGTGCAGCTGGTATGCCTCCTGGAGGAATGGGTGGAATGGGCGGTATGGGTGGAATGGGAATGTAACCCCAATTTTACTCAAGAAAAAATTCAAAAAGGGCAGTTTTTACTGCCCTTTTTTTTTGAATTGAAAAAAAAAATTTTGAATATATAAGAACGCGCAAATGACAACATCAATACGTAACATCACCATAATTGCTCATGTTGACCATGGCAAGACTACTTTGATTGATAACTTAATGAAACAAAGTGGTTCCTTTAGAGAAAATGAAGTCGTTGATGAAAGACTAATGGACTCCGGAGAACTTGAAAAGGAAAGAGGTATTACAATTCTTGCCAAACCAGCTTCCATAAATTGGAAAGATTCTAGAATTAATATTATTGATACACCTGGACACAGAGATTTTGCTGCAGAAGTTGAAAGGGTTCTTAGTATGGCTGATGGTGCATTATTGTTAATAGACTCAGCCGAAGGTGTAATGCCTCAAACTAAATTTGTATTAGCTAAAGCACTTAAACAGGGCCTTAAACCAATAGTAGTTATTAACAAATTAGACAAAGCCGACCAAAGGGCCGATGAAGTTTTAAATGAAACTTTTGACTTATTTGTAAGCTTAGATGCAAATGAAGAACAATTAGACTTTCCAGTTATTTACGCAAGTGGAAGATCTGGCTGGGCATCTAAAGAAATAGATGGTCCAAGAGAAAACTTAAATCCATTATTAGATTTAGTAATAGATCATGTTAAGCCAGCAGAATTTGACAAATCCAAGCCTTTTGCAATGCTTTCGACCCTTTTATATGCTGATAGTTTTTTGGGTAGAAGTTTAGTTGGTAGAATTTCTCAAGGTACTGCAAAAGCAAACCAACAAATCAAAGCAATTAATCTTGACGGAGAAAAAGTTGACGAGGGAAGATTGACTAAAATATTTAGATACGAGGGGACTAAGAAAGTACCAATAGAAGTTGGCGAAGCTGGAGATATTGTAGTTATCGCTGGATTAGAAAAAGCAAATGTTGCTGATACCATATGTGATACTCAGGTAGATACACCAATCCAGGCAACCCCAATTGATCCGCCAACGATGTCTATTAAGATAACAGTAAATAGTTCTCCATTAGCTGGTACTGAAGGTAAAAAACTTACAAGCACTCAAATCAGAGAGAGATTAGTTCAAGAGGCTCAAAATAATGTCGGGATCTCATTTTCAGAAAATGAAAACAAAGATTCATTTGAAATAAGTGGAAGAGGTGAATTGATGTTAGAAATATTATTAACACAAATGAGACGTGAAGGATTTGAAATGACGGTAAGTCCTCCGAGAGTTTTATTTCAAAAAAATGAAAATGGTGAAAAATTAGAACCTATTGAAGAAATTACTATGGATCTTGACGAAGAATTCTCTTCTAAGGTTATAGACTCCATGAATAAAAGAAAAGGAAAGTTAATAGATCTTAAAGATACTGGAAAAAATAAAAAACGATTAATCTTTCATGCACCAACTAGAGGTTTAATGGGATACACCAGCAGATTTCTTACTCTAACTAAAGGAACAGGAGTAATAAACAGAATATTTCATTCTTATGGAAAATTTGAGGGAGATATGGAAGGCAGAAGAAATGGTGCATTAATTTCTATGGAACAAGGAAAAGCAGTAGCATTTGCAATTTATAATCTACAGGCAAGAGGAGAAATGTTTGTTACTCATAACGATCCAGTTTATTCTGGTATGATTGTAGGTTTGTCACCTAAACCTGGTGATATGATTATAAATGTCATGAAAGGTAAAAAACTTACAAATATGAGGACACAAGGAACAGATGAAAATGTTGTTTTAACTCCTGTAAGAAAGATGTCTATCGCTGAACAATTGAGCATGTTAAATTCTGATGAAGCACTAGAAATTACACCAAATTCATGCAGATTAAGGAAAGCTGTGCTTGATCCTCACGAGAGAAAAAAGCTCTCTAAATTATCAGAAGCTTCTTAAAAAATTATTATTCAGATTTATTTTTGGTAAAAGGCAGCCACTTTTCAAACGCTGATTTACTAGGTCCGTCATATGGAATTGAGTAAGAGTTTGTTCTTGTCAATACTTCAATTCCTTTAGAGAAAACAAAAATAAAAACTATGACAAAAACGATTGTCATAACTTTAAATGGATCAAAATTTTTTGTCTTAAAAACACTAACAGCTTTTGCTTCAGCTCTATGAAATTGTTTAAACGTATAATAAACAGCAAATATTAAACCTATATGAGCAACATATGTCCCTGCCCAACCAAATGCAAAAGTGGCATATGAAAATACGTATAAACTAAATACTGTTGTCCATATAAAACTTAAAACTAATAATATTTGTAGTCTCACAGTTTTGGGAAGAGCTCTTAAATCATTTTTACTATCGTCAAATAGTATATTTGCTGATTCTTTCATCCAATTTTTTATAGACATGATTTATATTTACAATTTTTATTCAGTATTAACAATCGACTAATTGTCCACTAAAAACATTTACTTCGTAACTTTATCCACAATATAAATTCCTAAAGCTACAGCAGGGCCTATTCCAAATGCAAATATTATAGTGCCCAAACCAACAGTTCCTCCCAAATACCAACCAGATATAACAGCTGAAATTTCTAAAGTAGCTCGAATTAAAGCAATAGGAAGTTGCGTTTTTTTTGTTAGACCTGTCATCAATCCATCTCTAGGACCAGGACCTAAATTTGCAATTAAGTATATGCCGCTTCCTAAACCGACAAGTAAAACAGAAAATACAGCAAGAATATATTTTGAAAAAGTAGCTAAAGGAGGATCAAAAAGAAAAAGTGTCAAATCAATTATGGCTGCTATAATTAAAATATTTAGAATTGTTCCAATTCCTGGTTTTTGTTTTAGTGGAAACCAAAGCCCTAAAACAACAATACTTATTATTAATGTAGATAAACCAATCGAAATATTTAATATGTTTGATAACCCTTCTGCAAGAACAGACCATGGAGAATTACCAGTCGTAGAAACTAATAAAAGGCCCTCACCCAACCCAAACAAAGACAAACCAATACATAAAAGCAAAAAAGTTGTAAATTTAGGTTTTAAATTTAAAGGTTTTTCTGAGCTCCAGGATTTTGAGGGAATATTTTTAATGGTTAAAAACATAATTCTTTAGACTATTTATCTTTTAAACATAAAAATTCTATATAAAGTTCTGACAAGTTAGTTAAAATAATATGAAATAATGAGAAAATTCTTAGTAATATTATTAGTTTTATCTCCTCTTTTTTTACAAGCACATACTGACCACTATAAAAATTATTCAAAGATAGAAATGGAGATATTTAAAGATGATGAAAAAATTGGAGAAAGTATTTTCACATTTAAAAAAGAAGAAAATAAATTTATTGTAAAAAATACAACCAATTTTGAAGTGAAATTATTGGGTGTTACAGTATTCTCTATAAATAGTAGAGGTACTGAAGAATATATTGGAGACCAATTAATTTCATTTAACTCAGAAACATTTCAAAACAATAAGAGAAAATATGTAAATTTAATTTTTGATGAAAAAAAAGAGAAATTTTTAATTGATGGATCATCATATAAGGGTGAGGCGGATAGAGAAAATATAATTGGTCATTGGTGGAGTCATAGAATTTTGCAAACTGAAACACAAATAAGTCCATTATCTGGAAGTGTAAAAAAACAAAACATAGAATTTTTAGGAAAAGAAAAAATTAAACTTTATAATAAAGAATATGATGTAGAACATTTTAGACTTTTTTCTACCAACCCAAATCTATCTGATGATAAAAAATTAAATTTTGAAATATGGTACGATAAAAAAAAAGCATTGATTATAAAAGTGGCTTATAAAAGAATGGGTCTATGGGAATATAGACTAAAAAAAATTCAATAATTATTTTCCCGCTACTGTCATTTGATTAATCAACAAAGTAGGTGCATTTGTTGAGTACTTCATCTCTAAATCATTTGCCAAAGTAATATTCTTAAACATTTCCTTAAAATTTCCAGCTATAGTTATTTCACTTACTGGGTAAGTTAATTCTCCATCCTCAACCATAAATCCTGATGCTCCAACTGAGTAATCTCCTGTAATAATATTGCCTCCATGGCCTATAGTCTCTGTTATATATAGAAACTTTTTTTCTGAATTTAGCAAATCCTTAAAACTTAAGGTACCGTTTTCAAAATATAAGTTTGTTGTTCCTCCAGACCTACCGTTAGATTTTAATTTTAACTTTTTACCATAATAAGTATCAATTAAATAATTTTTTAAAATACCATTCTCAACTAGCTTCAAAGAATTGGTTTCAACCCCTTCGCTATCAAAGTTTTGGGAACCTAATCCTTTTTCAATTTTTGGATCATCAATGATATTAATTGAATTTGGAAAAACTTCAGAATTGATTTGATCTTTTAAAAAAGAAGTTCCTCTTGCAATAGCACTCGCACTAATTGCACTTGCTAGTGTGCTTAGTATTCCTTTGGAAATTCTTTTATCGAATATAACGCCAATTCTTTCACTCTTGATTTTTTTTGGACCTAACTTTTTTATTGCTTTGTCGGCAGCTATTTTTCCAATTTCTTCTGGTTCCATCATATCTTCCAAGAATCTTGTGCTACCAAACTCATAATCTCTTTCCATTGCACCGTTAATTCTTGATACAGCTACACATGAAGATGAAAAATTTGAGGTCTTGTATCCATCTAAAAAACCATTGCTGTTTGCGAGTATAAAATTATTTTTATTTTCGGTAAAACCAGCTTCAGTATTAACTATTTTTTCGTCCGTTGATGCTGTCTCTTCAACTTTTTTTAAAAATTCAATCTTTTTATCATTTGGATAATGTGTTTCATCATAGAGATTAAGGTCTCTTATCTCTTTAGACATTAAATCTTTATCTGGTAACGAATTATTTTCATCTGATGGAGTAATTTTTGTAGCATCAATACAACGTTCTATTAGTTTTTCTAAGTTTGATTTAGATAAATCTGATGAATTAATGCTTGATTTTTTTTTCTCTATATAAGTAGTTAAATTGACAGCAAAACTATCTGCTCTATTTGACTCGTCTAACTTTTTGTTTCTAAAACTGACATTTTCTGAGACAGAGTGAATTACTTTTACACCCACATCTGTTGCTCCTAGTTTTTTAGAGTTTTCAATACAATAAGACGCTATATCTTTTAAAAATTCCTGATCCCTTATCATTTAGATTAAAGTTTTGTTCCACCAACAGTCATCTTATTTATAAGAATTGATGGCTGAGCTACTCCTACTGGAACACCTTGTCCAGCTTTACCACATGTCCCAATACCTGGATCTAATTTCATATCATTACCAACTAATGAAACTTCTTTTAAAATTGACGGTCCATCTCCAATTAATGTAGCACCTTTGATTGGTGATCCTATTTTGCCATTATTGATTTCATATGCTTCCGTACAGTTAAAAACAAATTTTCCTGAAGTTATGTCTACTTGTCCTCCCCCAAAACTTACAGCGAAAATACCTTTATCAACTGAACTTATCATTTCATCTTGTGAATATTTACCTGACAACATCATTGTATTTCTCATTCTTGGTAAAACCACATGTTTATAACTTTCTCTTCTTCCACTACCTGTTGACTTAGTTCCCATCAGACGAGCGTTTAAACGGTCTTGCATATAGTTTTTTAAAATTCCATTTTCTATTAAAACTGTATTTTCAGTAGGCGTTCCTTCATCATCTATTGTTAAACTTCCTCTTCTTTGATGTAAGGTCCCGTCATCTACAATCGTAACTCCTTCGCTAGCTACTTGCTGCCCCATTAAACTATGAAATGCTGAAGTTTTTTTTCTATTAAAATCTCCCTCAAGACCATGTCCGATTGCTTCGTGAATTAAAATTGCTGGCCATCCAGGACCTAAAACAACTTTCATTTCTCCTGCTGGCGCTGGTTTGCTTTCTAAATTGACATTTGCGATTCTAAAAGCTTCATTACAAACATCTTTCCAGCTTCCATCTTTTAGATAATCATCATAACTTTGTCTTCCTCCAACTCCATAAACACCTGTTTCTTTTTTTCCATCTTTTTCTAAAACAACGGAAACGTTGAATCTGACTAATGGTCTATCATCTTTCAAAATTTGATTATCAGACCTAATAATTTCTATTGATTTATGTTCACCTAAAAAATTTGCAGTTACTTGATTTACAATTGAGCCTTTTGATCTTAAATAGTTATTAACACTTTTCAGCAAATCTATCTTTGAATCGAAAGTCTTGCTTTCAATAGGATTAATATTTTCGTAATATTTGCTGTTAGTTTTAGGAATTTCATGGTTGTAGGTTCCTTTTTTTGACTTTAACGTATCTTTTAAATTATCGCTTGATTTTCTTAGTGACTCTTTTGAAATATCATTAGAATGAGAGTATGCAACAACTTCACCTGTAACAGCTCTGAAACCATATCCTTGATCAGAATTATAAGTTGAACTCTTTATTTTATTATCATCTAAAACAATAGACTCAGATTTATGATTTTCTAAATATAATTCTCCGTCATCACAATTTTTTAAGGTTTCAGTAACAATTGCTTCAGCTTGAGATGTATCTATATCTGTTTCTTTGAAGAATTTTGACATTTGAAGAATGTAGTAGTGATTATTAATATATCAACTGCTTATTTGGCACATTTGTAAAAATAAAATATTCAAATATAGTTTAATTATGAAGGTTTTTTTTAACAATTCATGCAAAATCTGCAGAGCAGAAATTAATATTTATAAAAAAGAAAACATAGAAAATTTGAATTGGATAGACATAACTAAAAATAAAAATGCTGAATTAGAAACAAAAAAAACTGATAAAGAGCTTCTAAGAAGACTTCATGTAGAACAAGATGGAAAAATCTATGTGGGTATTGATGCTTTTTTACTTATTTGGAAAAGTATTCCAAAATACAAGTTTCTTTATAAATTTTTTAAACTTCCTGTCATTTACCAGTTATTTTATGTTGGATATGAAATTGTAGCGTTCTTTTTGTATTTAAAAAATAAACACCAACTAAACTAATGTTGAATAGCGTATAAAATCTGGGTTACAAAAGATAAAAATATAAAAAAAGAGAAAAATAAAATAAAATACATAACTGTAACTGCTCTATTTCTCTTTCTTCTTAAAATAACAAATTTTTTATCATCAAGAAAAGAAATGTCTCTATCACCTGGCACTGGATAGTCATAACTCCATCTCCATAAAGACGAACCAAATCTTTTATCTAGTTTATTATAATAATTTACCCAGGCCAATGACCACATAAACATTAAGAATAAAAATGTTAAAGCTAAAAAAGTTGAGAACATAAATATATTAAATTATATTAAATTTTTTTTATATGTCTATCTGGGGAAGTTTAATTGGTGGGATGATCGGTTTTTCTTTAGGAGGACCGTTTGGGATGCTATTGGGTTCCTTAATTGGTGGAAAAGTATCAAGATCAAGATCATCATTTAAATCTTTTGCACAACCTCAACAAGTTTTTGCATTAGCTCTTATAGTTTTATCAGCTAAACTGAGTAAAGCAGACGGTCAGGTTAGTAGAGAGGAATTAATAGCGGTAAAAGATAAACTCAAAATTCCAGAACATGAATTAGATCAAGTTGGAAAAATTTTTAATAAAGCTAAAGAAGAAAGCACTGGTTACGAACCATATGCAAAACAAATAGCTCAGATCTATCAAGGAAATATAAATGTGTTGGAAGAAGTCATTAATATATTATTTTATATTGCAGAAGCTGATGGAAATATAAGTGATCAAGAATTTAGAATGATACAACATGTTTCCCAATTATTTGGTCTTAGTGATGCTCAGTTCAATGGAATAGTTGAGGGTAGAAAATCATCAGATAAACTCAATCCATATGTGGTATTAGAGAGCAAACCTGATGATAATCTTACAGATATTAGAAAAAGATATTTAAAATTAAGTAAAGAACATCATCCTGACTTACTTCTAAGTAAAGGAGTTCCTCAGGAAGTTATTGAGGAAAGTAAAAAGAAAATGAGAGCTATTAATTCAGCCTGGGATCAAATCCAAAAGCTAAAGGGTAATTAAAATTGCTCAGATTCTGTTGAGCCTGCCATTGCTGTTGTTGAGCTCTTTCCAGAACTTATTGTATTGGAAACTGCATCAAAATAAGAAGTGCCAACTTCTCGTTGGTGTTTTACACTGGTATATCCATCTTTTTCTCTAGCAAATTCATTTTGTTGTATTCTTGAGTAAGCAGTCATACCTTCCTTTTTATATTTTTCTGCTAGCTCGAAAATAGCAATATTTTGTGTATGGAAACCTGCTAGAGTTATAAATTGAAATTTATACCCCATCATTCCAATTTTAGTTTGAAATGTTGCAATCTCATCATCAGATAAATGTTTCTTCCAATTAAATGATGGAGAACAATTATAAGCTAACATCTTGCCAGGAAATTTTGCATGTATTGCATCAGCAAACTTTTTTGCTTCTTCTAAATTAGGTGTTGCAGTTTCACACCATATTAAATCCGCGTAAGGTGCATAAGCTAATCCTCTTGAGATTGCTTGATCAATACCATCTTTTACATAATAAAAGCCTTCAGGTGATCTTTCTCCTGTTAAAAACGGTTTGTCATTTTCATCAAAATCGTTTGTTATTAGTTTCGCAGCGTTGGCATCTGTTCTTGCAAGAATAATGAGAGGAACGTCGGCAATATCAGCTGCCAATCTTGCTGCTTTTAGATTTCGGACCATGGTTCCAGTAGGAACAAGTACCTTACCACCCATATGTCCACATTTTTTTTCACTAGCTAGTTGGTCTTCAAAATGAACTCCGGCTGCGCCAGCTTTTATAAATTTTTTTGTTAGCTCAAATACATTTAACGGCCCGCCAAATCCTGCTTCACCATCTGCAATAATTGGCAACATGTAATCAGTTCTTTCGCTGCTATTCATATCTCCATCTGCTATTTCCATATGCTGAATTTGATCAGCTCTAATTAAAGAATTATTCATAGACTCAACTAATTTAGGTGCGCTGTCGTAAGGATATAAAGATTGATCAGGATACATTTCACCAGCACTGTTTGCGTCTGCTGCAACTTGCCAACCACTTAAATAGATCGCTTTTAAACCTGCTTTTGCATGTTGAACAGCTTGATTTCCTGATAAAGAACCAAGTGTGTTTACATATGGCTCTGTATTCAACAATCTCCAGAGTTTTTGAGATTGCTGTTTACACATTGAATACTCAATTCTAATAGATCCTCTTAGCCTTTCTACTTCATCTGGCTTATAATCCCTTTGTATTCCTGCAAATCTTTTCAACTCGTACGAGATTTTCTCGGCTGACATTATTCCCCCTTTAAAAAAACTAATTCTTTTTACTTTTCGTTATATTCTTCTGTAAACTCATTCATTCCACTTGATCCCCAATCGCAGTGGTCATCTCTTAAATAAACCCCTCTGCTTCTATGCTCTTGGTGCTCTTGGTGATTTGTGGTTTGAGAACTAGTTTCAATGTTTTTTATAGTATTTTTGTCCATGTAAACTTTATAATTTACAATATTTACAAAATCCACTAAAAATGTTAAAATTCTAGTAAATACAATAAATTTTTTGTAAATAATAATTTACAAAGTTTACAAATAGTAAATGAGTCAAGTAGAATTAAACATTGGTCCAAAAATAAAAGCTTTTAGAAGACAGCTAGGTATGCAGGCAAACAAACTAGCCTCACAACTTAACATTTCACCAAGTTATTTAGCTTTAATCGAGGGTGGTAAAAGAAAAATTGACGGGGAATTACTTTTAAAAATTTGTGAGGAGTTAAGCATCAACATTAGCGATCTAACAAATAAATCAGATATCAATATGGTCAACACAATTTCAGAATTGCTTGATGATCAACTTTTTGAAGATTTGGATATAGTTGGTCCAGAAGTTAAAGATCTAGCAAATAGTAATCCAAAAATTGGTAAAGCTCTAATAAGATTAGGAGACATTTTGAAAAAAAAAGATCATGAATTGGTTAACAAAATTGAAAAACTTTCAGGAAAAATTGTTGATAATAGAAAAAACTCATTTCCTGGAGAAGTAATTTCAGATTTTTTGCAAGAAAATAGAAATTTTTTTCCAAAACTAGAGGAATTTGCAAATCAAATCTTTGAACAAATAAAACAAAATAATAGAACAAGATATATTGCTTTATGTGATTATTTAAAATCAGAGTATAAAATTGAAGTACAAGATATAATTCCTGAGGAAGGAAAACCCTTTTCAAAAATTTATGATAACAAAAATAGAAAGTTGCTATTGTCTGATTATTTGTCTTTGGAAACAAAGAAATTACATGCTGCAGCTCAAATTGCACAAGAGGGAGCTAGTGACATAATAAATTCTTATCTTGATACTTTTAATTATCCAAATGAAGAGTCGAAAAAATTAACAAAAGTTGCTTTATTAAATTATTGTGGTGCAGCAATTTTAATGCCCTACAAATTATTTCATTATGAATGTAAAAAACTTAAATATGATTTAGAGTTATTGCAAAATACTTTTGCAACTTCTTTCGAACAAGTCACACATAGAGTAACATGTTTGAATGATCCAAAATTACCTGGGGTTCCATTTCATTTTTTGAGAGTTGATGTAGCTGGTAATATTTCAAAAAGATTTTCATTGTCAGGTATAGAAATACCGCGTTATGGTGGTGCTTGTCCTCGATGGAATGTATATTCGGCTTTTTCTAGACCTGGTGTTATACAGGCTGCAGTAAGTAAAATGACTAATGGTGAAAAGTATGTATGTATAGCAAGAACTGTTGAAAAAGGTATAGGAAGATATGGACAAAAAAAAAGTATGTTATCTATTGGACTTGGATGTGAAGCCAAATATGCAAGAGATTTTGTTTATACGGAAAACTTAGATTTGAATGATAAAAAATCAGAGATACCTGTAGGGGTTTCATGTAGAACTTGTGATAGACTGGATTGTTCTCAAAGAGCTTTTCCACCATTGCATAAAAAATTTGATGTAGACATTAATTCTAGAGGAGTATCTGTATATGTCAGCGATTAAAAAATATGTAAGTTTTATAATTATATTTTTATTTGTAAGTACAAATAATGTGTATTCAGACAATTTAAATATATTGTTTAAAGAATTGCTTAATGCAAAAAATTTACAACAAGCAGAAAAGCTAGAGGATCAAATTTGGAATAAATGGACAAGACACCCAAACAATGATTATCTGACGAACAAATTAGAGAACGGAACTTATTCCATGTACCATCAGCAGTATAGAATGGCATTAAAACTATTTACAGATGTGATTAATGAGGACCCAAAATGGGCGGAGGGTTGGAATAAGAGAGCAACATTACTATTTATATTGGGGGATTATGAGAAATCGTTAGATGATATTGAAAAAGTTTTAGATCTAGAGCCAAGACATTTTGGAGCATTATCAGGACGAGCGCAAATATACTTAAGCTTAAAGGAATATGAAAAAGCAGTTGATGACTTGAGAAAAGCAAAATCTATTTATCCATTAATCAAAAGTGGAGAAAATATAAAGTTAATAGAAAAAATTATCAAAGACCAACAAATTTAATTGTTCTTAGATCTTTTTTTTGCAATCAGCTGGGTTAATGAATCTACCATTAAATCTGAGGCTTTAAAAATTTCACTTGGTTTAAATTCATGTGAAATATTTTTTTCTTCATTTGTTTTATCCTCAATGACTATACCTTCATCTGGAGAATTATTTTTAATATAAATTAGTATTAACCACTCATCATCTATTGTCTCATCCCATTTTATGAAAATCTCTCCAGTTTCAAATCTTCTATCTATACATCTCAAGATAGACATATGTTTAGTTATGTATCTTTTATTAAGTTGGAAAACTAAACTGTTCGCACTTCTGTAAAAGCTTTCAAGTGCAAACTCAATTTTTTGCCTAGCTAAAGTATACTCCCTTTCTCTTTGAAGTAATTTTGCTCTATCGTCTCCTTCTTGTGTTTCTACGCCTAACGCTTCAACTCGTTCTCTTATTTTCTGATCTCTTATTTGTTGATATTTTAATTTTAGTTTTTCGATACGCTCTTGTAATCCTGAATAATCCTCTCTCTTTTCTCTTAACGCTAATTTTTCTAGTTGTTCTAATTCTTTTACCTCTCTTATTCTAAACTTTTCTATTTGCTTTTCTAATTTTAATTCTTGTAAAAATTTCTTTTGTCTCTCCGCCTGCTCTTTTCTTAGTATAGCCTGTTCTTTTCTTAAGAATAATTTTATATCTTTTGCTCTTTCTCTTTCTAATTTTTGTTCTTGTTTTAACTGGATTTCTTTTTCTTTTAAAAAAGCTAACTCATCTGCTTTCTTCTGTTTTTCAATTTCGATTTTTTCCTTTTCTGCTTGCTCAATTTTCTCAAGTTTAATTTGCCTTTTTTCCTCAGCTCTTATTTCTTTAAAACGAATTAATCTTAATTCTATACTTTGAAAAAATTTTTGTATTAATTTATCAATTGCTAATAAATTAAAACTAAATTTGAAAGAAAACTTATTTTTTAAATCTTCCTCAAGTCTGACCGTTCTTGAAATAATACCCTTTTCAGTACTTGTCTTTAACTTAACTTTTTTTATTTTTTTTCTTCGGTTTAATCTTTTTGTTATTTTTTTTTTTAATTTTGGTCTTTTTTTCTTTATTTTTGACTTGGATTTATTTTTTGATTTTTTAACCTTTTTTTTTAAATTTTTTTTTTTAGGTTTTTTTTTCTTTTTTTTCATTTAAGAAATACAGCTTTATCAGCTAATTTTTAATAAATATAGTCTCTAGTATTAGGAACAGATCTAATATCTTTAGTTAGCTGAAGTTGAAATACAACTTGATCTCCCCATTTAAAAGCCATTTCACAACTTGTAAGATAAAATTCCCACATCCTTAAAAATTTTTCATCAAACATTTCTAAAACTTGATCTTTTTTTGATAGAAATCTTTCTCTCCAATTTCTTAATGTGTGAGCATAGTGCATCCTTAAAATCTCTATATCTGTAGCTATTAGTCCAGAATCCTCTATTGGTCTCATTATTTCGCTCAAACTAGGGGTATATCCGCCAGGAAATATATATTTTGTTATCCAAGGCTGTGGGTCTCTAGGTGGAAGATTTGATCCAATTGTGTGTATCAAGGCTACTCCATCTTTTTTTAACATTTGAGACACTCTGTTAAAATAGGTTTGATAGAATTTTTTTCCAACATGTTCAAACATTCCAACACTAACTATCCTATCAAATTTTTCATTCAATTGTCTGTAATCTATTAATTTAAATTCAACTTGATTATCTAAATTTAATTCCTTGGCTTTTTCTTGGCTATATTTTAATTGATTTTCTGAAAGTGTAATTCCGGTAACTGAAGCTTTTGTTTTTTTTGCAATGTCAATTGCAAGTGTTCCCCAACCAGATCCAATATCTAGAACTTTTTGGTTAGGTTGTATATGAAGTTTTTTAATTATGTGATCAATTTTATTTTCTTGAGCAGTTTCCAAGGTATCATTCTCATTTTTGAAGTATGCACATGAATATTGTCTTTTTTTATCAAGAAACAAATCATATAATTTTTCTGAAATATCATAATGGTGTGCAACATTTTGTTTAGATTTAACAATTTTATTAAAACTTGTTAAATATTTTAAAGTTCCCTTTATTTTATTTAATGTCTTTCCATAAATATTAATATCTGCTCTTCCAATATTTTTAAAAGCTATATCAAGAAATTCCTTCAAGGTTCCATTTTTTAATCTTAAAGAGCCATTGGTATATGCTTCACCAAAATATAAATCAGGATGGAAAAGTAATTTTTTATGCAAACTTTTGTCTAACAATTGTAATTCTATAGGAATTTCTTTCAAAGGCTTTCCTATAACATATCTGTTAGAATTATAATCTATTAAGATAAAGCCATCTTCTTTGAATAAATCATTTAAAAAATTTATAAGTTTCATTATGCTGCTTTTAAGTGCTTAAAGTCAAAATCAAGCTTTTGAAGTTCAGCAAAAAATATTTTTTTTTCATTTTCATTTAATAGCTTCAATGGTGGAATTAAATTCTGATAGTCCTGATCAATTTGTGCCATAAAAGTGTGTAATCCAGAGATTAAATTAAATTTATCGAAAATACTTCTCACTAAACACAACTTTTCGTTTGAAGATTGATCCGATCCATTTTGAAATTTATCGTAAACATCTCTTGCCAAAATTGAAGTAACATTTGTTGTTGCTGTAATTATTCCAGAGCAACCTAATTCAAGTCCTTTCAATAATTTTGATTCTGAACCTGGCATTACTGAAAAATTATCTATTTTCAAATTTTCATACAAGTTATAAGAACTGTCTTTTACTCCAACTATTTGACTTGGAAATTTTTTTACTAGCTCTTCAACACAATCAATGCTAAATTTATATCCTGAAAGTTTTTCGAAATTATATAAAATTATTTTACATTCATTAATTTCATCTATTATTCTTGAGTAAAAATTAATCACATCGTGATCGCTATACTTATAATAGGCAGGGGGCATAATTAAAAATTTATTAAACCCATTTGATTTAGCTATTTTTATCAAATTAATATTATCAACTAGCGAATTAAGACCGGTTCCAATTATAAATTTATCCCTATAATTACTTTTTGGTAACAAATTGATTAATTGAATTTTTTCCGAAAGAGATATGAGTTGTGATTGTCCAGTACTTCCAAAAAAAACTACTCCATGGCAACCTTTGTCGATTAGATTTTCAGCATATTTAATCGTTTTTTCACTATTTAACGCCAGATTTTTATCTAATACTGACAATGTAGCTGCATATATTCCATTAATCATAACTTAATTATATGACTATAATTATAGAATAGATTTAAGAAAAAAATAATAAAAAAATATATTCTAAATACTTATGAAAGTTTGTGTTTATCTTAGCTATATAGGTCTTGGAGCAAATTTGTTACATCTAAGTTATGTGCATCAGTTATCTGAAAAGTTTGGACCTATAACAGTTTTTACATTATGCAATAATTTGTCGGATGCATTAGAGGATGATACCAAAATTAAAGAAGTCATAATAATAGATAAAAAATATAATAAATTTAAAAATATATTTAGTTTTTCATCAGAATTAAAAAAATACAATTTTGATAAAATATTTATTTATTATCCAAGTCCTAGAATATTCATCGCGTGTAAGTTAGCTGGAATAAAAGATATTTATCACTATCCTTTATTTAAAAAAAAAAATCTTCATTTAATCAACGCAGCACAAAAGTTTACTGCAAATGTATTAAACATAGAGAAGTGTCAAACATACACAAAAATTCACATAAATGAAAATAAACTCAAAAGTGTCTCAACTTATTTTGATAAATCAAAATTTAACATTGTAATAGGAGCTGGATCTTCAGGTCCAACAACAAAATGGGGCACTGATAATTACTCAAATTTAATAAATGAGTTAAATAAACTTAATAAATTTAATTTTTTTATTTTGTGTGGTCCTAATGAAAAATTAATTTCTCAAGAAATAATTGATAAGGTTGAAAGAGATAATATTACAGATCTTAGTGACAAAAATATCTCAGAAGTAATACCATTTATAGCTTCTGCAGATATGTATGTGGGGAATGATTCATTTGGTTCACATATTTCATCACAATCTGGCAAACCAAGCCTTGTAATTTTACTGGACTCTCCAAAAGCATATACAGATTATACTCCCAATCATATTAGAATTATTCCTGAAGGTTATGATATTAACAACATTAAACATGGAAGTGAAATTGATCCAAATTTAATTAAAGTCGAACAAGTATACAAATTAATACTAAGCTATACTTAAATAACCGATTTTAAGACTGTGTCTTTGGCTTGGTTCACTAAAGTAGCAATATTATTTAATTCTGGACTTCTGTCTGGATGAATTTTTTTCATAATTTTTTTATAAGAATTCATCACTTCATCTTTTGTATATTTTTTTTTGGGGTCTAAATTTAAAATTCTATATGCTTCATCTAAACTCATATTCTGAGATGACATATTTTGATTAAATTGATTAAAATTAAATCTGCCAGAATTTTTTAAAACTCTAAAAAGTCCCCATAATCTAAATAGCTGAAATAAAGAAATACCTGCTTTCGTTTTAATTAAAGGCAAAATAGCCAACATAAATGGTAAGGAAAATATATATCTTCCTGCATATGCCATTATTACCGCTAACAATATTGAAGAAATTATAATAAATGTTCTTACAAATTTTGATATTTTTTTTGTTGAGGTTTTGGCAAACCAATTTAGTAAAATATAAAGAATTATAAAGATTATTAGTATTGCAAAAAAAATATTCATAAATTAATTAAATTTAAATGAAAATACCACAGCTTAAAAAAAAACCAGAATTAAAATCTTGTCACAACGTGACCTGGGAAGACGATTATAGTTGGATACATCAGGAAAATATACTTGAAGTATTGAAAGATAGTTCAAAATTATTGCCAGAGGTGAGAAAATATCTTGAAGATGAAAATGATTATTTTAGTCATCAAATGTCAGATACAAAAGAAATTCAAAAAGTTTTATTCGATGAGATTAAAGGAAGAATTAAACTTGATGATGAGTCTCTTCCGTTTAAAGATGTAAGATATAGTTACTGGACAAAAACAACAACAAAAGGAAATTATTCTATAAAGTTAAGAAAAAAAATTGATTCTGAAGAAATAGAAGAAATTTGGAATGGTGATTTAGAAAAAGAAAAGCTTAAAACAGAATATTTTGGGCTTGGAGACTTAGAAGTTAGCTATAATGATAAATTACTAGCTTATTCATTAGATTTAAAAGGATCTGAATATTACACCATACATATAAGAGATATTAAAAGTCGAGAGCAAGTTGGTGAAAAAATTGAAAATACAAGTGGTGGAATAACATTTAGCTTAGATGACAAATATATTTTTTACTCTAAACTTGATGACAATCATAGACCAAGGGAAATTTACAGGCATGAAATTGGAACTCCTGTTAGTAAAGATATTCTTATATTTAAAGAAGAAAGTGAAGCATTTACTGTAGGAATAGGTCTTAGCTCTGATGAAAAGTATTTTTTTATCACATCATCTGATCATAATACGTCCGAACAGTATTATTTTAAAGCGGATGAAATAATTCCAAAACCAAAACTAATTGATAAAAGAAAAAGAGGGATAATATATTCGGTCAATTCATGGAATGGTAATTTTTACAAACATACAAATGAAGATGCGGAAGATTTTAAGATTGAAAAAACAAATGATTTAGAAAAAAAGGAGTGGGGGACATTTATACCTGCACGAGAAGAGGTTTTGATTGGGGGATTAATTTTTTTAAATGATTGGATTATAAGATCTGAAACTTCTAATGCATTATCAAAATTAATATTAAGAAATCCAAAAAATGATAAAGAAGAAGAAATATTTTTTTCAGATGAAAAAGTTATTGTTCCTGGTGTGTCGTTAACCCAAAGAGATAGAAATACTGATACCGTTTATTTATCATATTCATCACCAAAAACTCCTGGAAGGACTTACCTATACAACCTTAAAACAAAGGAGAAAAAATTAGTTAAAGAACAAGAGATTCCTAGTGGCCATAATTCTGATGACTACATAGTTGAAAGATTAGAGTGTGCCTCTCATGACGGAAGAATGGTTCCTATTACCATAACAAGACATAAAAAAACTAAATTAGATGGATCTGCAAAATTATTATTATATGGATACGGATCTTACGGTAGTTCTATGTCACCAAGTTTTTCCTCTACCAGAATAAGTTTAATTGAACGAGATATTATATGGGTAACTTCTCATATTAGAGGCGGTATGGAAAAAGGAATGAAATGGTGGAAAGAGGGAAAATTATTAAACAAAAAAAATACATTTGAAGATTACATTGCTTCTGCAAAATTTTTAATTGAAAAAAAGTTTACGTCTAAAGGTAATATTATTGGAATGGGTGGATCTGCTGGAGGTCTTTTAATGGGAGCCGTTGTTAACCAAGCGCCTGATTTATTTTTGGGTATTGTTATGGCTGTTCCTTTCGTTGACTCTTTGACCACGAACTTAGACCATTCGTTACCATTAACAGTCGGCGAATTTGATGAATTTGGAAATGCTAAAGATAAAAAAGAACACTTTGATTACATATTTTCATATGCACCTTATAACAATATTAAAAAGATGGATTACCCAAACATTTTAATAACAACAAGTCTAAGTGATAACAGGGTATTATTTGATGAGCCAGCAAAATTTACTGCAAAATTAAGGGATTACAAAACGGATAACAATTTACTTTTATTAAAAACAGAAATGAATGCAGGTCATGGAGGAAAATCT
>CACARD010000010.1 GCA_902534735.1 uncultured Pelagibacteraceae bacterium | reverse complement strand
GTAGGTACAAATCCAACATTTTTGTAATTTTTTACTGCCTTATTTAGTTCAAAAACATTTTTTAAAATTTTCATTTTTAATAAATATGATTATAAGTAAAACATCTTAATGATTAAACAAGCTATTATTCCCCTTGCTGGTTTAGGCACACGTTTGCTACCTTTGACAAGTGTTTTTCCTAAAGAACTGCTCCCAATAAATGGAAAACCAGGTATTGAGTATATTTTAGATGAATGTATTGAAGCTGGTGTAAGTGAAATAATTTTTATTATTTCAAAAAAAAAAGAGATGATAAAGAAATATTTCAATAATGATAATTTTTACAAATCAATTATTAAAAAAAAGAAAGATCCCAGAATAATTAAAGAGTATAAAAAAATTCTTTATTTTAGAAAAAAAATCAAATTTGTTTATCAAAATAAACCCATGGGAACTGGTGATGCTGTACTCAAAACTAAAAATTTTATAAAAAATGATTATTTTTTAATGTTGTTACCGGATGATTTAATTATGAAAAAGAATTGTTCAAAAGATATGATAAAAATTCATAAAAAATTAAAAGGATCCGTAATGGCTAGCATGAAAGTTAAAAAAAATAATGTAGATCGTTGGGGAATTTATTCAATTAAAAAAAATATTGACAAATTAAATTTTAAAATTGCAGATGTAATTGAAAAACCTAATACTAAAGATGCACCTTCAAATAAAGCAGTAATAGGTAGATATATATTATCAAAGAAAATCTTTCATTATCTACAAAATCAAAAAAAAGGTAAAGGTGGTGAAATACATATTACAGATGCAATAAGACGAATGATATTTGATCAATATTTATTCATTGGACATAAATTTAGAGGTAATTATTTAGATTGTGGATCTATGAAAGGTTATATTAAATCTGGAATTGAAATTTCTAAGCTATGAAAATTTGCATTATAGGATCTGGTTATGTTGGTTTAGTTAGTGGGGCCTGTTTTTCTGACTTAGGTAATACAGTTACATGTGTTGATATTAACAGAGAGACTATAGAAAAATTAAATAAAGGAATAATCCCAATTTATGAACCTGGTCTTCATGAATTGGTTGTAAGAAATTTAAAAAAAAAAAGACTTTTATTTACAACAGATATTTCTAGCTCAATAAAAAAGTCAGATATCATATTTATTTGCGTTGGAACTCCTACCAAAAATAATAAAGCTGATTTGAAATATGTATTTAATGTTACCAAAAGTATAAAATTTAATCTAAATAGGTATAAAATAATAGTTACTAAATCTACAGTCCCAGTTACCACAGGTGATAAAATTACGAAAATTTTAAAATCAAATAATAATAAAAATAAGTTTGATGTTGTATCTAATCCTGAATTTTTAAGAGAAGGTGAAGCTATTAGAGATTTTCAATTCCCAGATAGAGTTGTAGTCGGTACTAGCAGCAATAAAGCAAATAAAATTATGAAAAAATTATATTTACCTTTAATTAAGAAGGGTGGAAGATATTTTCATACTTCTAGACGATCAGCAGAACTAATTAAATATGCATCAAACGCTTTTTTAGCAACTAAAATTACATTTATTAATGAAATAGCCAATTTATGTGAAAAATCAAACATAGACGTTAAAGAAGTTGCAATTGGCATGGGTTTAGATGAAAGGATTGGAAGTAGATTTCTACGTCCAGGCCCAGCCTACGGTGGATCATGTTTTCCAAAGGATACAAGGGCACTGGTTTCAACTGGTCGAATGTTTAAAACAAATCTTTCAGTTGTAAAATCAGTAATTAATTCAAATGATAAAAGATCTAATTTATTACTAAATAAAATTAGCAAAATAATGAATAACAAAATTAAAAATAAAAATATTACATTTTTGGGTGTCACTTTTAAACCAGGAACTGATGATATGAGAGAGTCTTCTTCATTAAAAATTATACCAACCTTATCAAGAAAAGGTGCATATATAAATTATTATGAACCAACAGGTAAGAAAAAGGAATTTAAATCTAAAAATGTAAATTTTTTTGAAAATATAAAAGATGCTTGTAAAAGTGCAGATTTAATAATTATTCATACAGAATGGAATGAATTTAAACAACTAAACTTTAAAAAAATTACCAAAAAAAGAAATTTTAAAGTTTTTGATATGAGAAATCTTTATTCAACTTCTGAAATGAAAAAAAATAAAATAAATTATTTTAGTATTGGTAGATAATTAATTAAGATCAAATATTGCATCAACTTCAACTGCGACACCTAATGGAAGGCTGTTAGTACTTACAGCAGCTCTTGCATGTGAACCAGGTTCATCAAATACACTTTTTATTAGATCTGATGCACCATTTATGACTTTTGGTTGTTCAGTAAAATCATCAGTAGAATTAACATATCCGGTGAGTTTCAAACATGATTTAATTTTGGTTAAATCATCACCACATGCTTTCTTTGCTTGAGATATTATACTTAATGCACATCTTTTAGCTGCCTCATAACCTTGTTCAGTATTATAATCTTTTCCAAGTTTTCCCTTAATTAAATTTCCATTCTCATCAATTGATATTTGACCAGATATATATAGTAAATTTCCAGATATTCTTGTAGCAGCATATGATCCAACAGGATCATTAGCTTTTGGTAATTTTATATTTAAATTCTTTAAATTTTCATCTGCTGACATTATTTGTTTTTCTTTTTCTTTTTATTTCTATCGTATTCTTTTCTTTTCTCAATTAAAATTAATGCTTCTTCCATAGTTAATTCAACAGGATCTTTTTCTTCAGGTATAGTCGCATTTAATGATTTGTATTTAATGTATGGACCATACTGACCTTTCATAATTCTAACTGGCTTTTTATCTTCAGGGTGTTCTCCTAAATCCTTTATCATGGATGATGAAATTCTTCCTGGTTTAGCTTCAGCAATTAATGTAACAGCTCTATTTAATCCAATTGTGAATAATTCGTCCACATTTTCTAGTCTAGCAGATTTATTTTCACATTTAAGGTAAGGACCAAATCTTCCAACATTCACAGTAATATCTTTATCATTTTCAGGATTTTTACCTAAACTTATTGGTAATGAGCATAAGTATTTTGCCTTTTCTAAATCAATATTTTCAATCTCTATTCCTTTAGGGATAGAAACATTTTTTAAATTATTTTCTTCTTTCTTTAATTTTCTTTTTTTCTTTTTAGTTTTTTCATCTTCCTCTATGATTTCTTTTTCAAATTGCAAATATGGGCCAAATCTTCCATTTTTAAGAAAAATATCTTTACCTTTATCATTTTTTCCAATGAATTTAGGTTCTGCTAGTGTCAATTGTTGTGCTGCTTTAGATTTTGATAGTGGTCTTGTAAATTTGCAGTCTGGATAATTTGAACACCCAATAAAAGCACCACCTCTAAAACTATTTTTTAAACTTAATTGACCAGATTCACAAAGCTTGCATTTTCTATCAATATTTCCATCCTTATCGACCTCAAATATTAGTGATCCAAGACTTTCATTTAATAGATCTAATACTTCTCTGGTTCTTTTTTCTTTCACACCTGAAACATTAGAATTAAAGTCTTTCCAAAAGTTCTCTAAAACTTTTATCCAATTTTCTTTACCGGATGTTATATCATCTAATTGATCTTCTAATTTTGCAGTAAAATCATAATCAACATATTTGGTAAATAATTTTTCTAAAAACGCTGAAAGTAATTTCCCTCTATCTGTTGGGAAAAATCTTTTATTATTTATGTCAGCATAACCTCTATTAGCTATTACTGAAATAATACTTGCATAAGTAGATGGTCTTCCAATTCCTAGCTCTTCTAATTTTTTAACTAGACTTGCCTCAGAATATCTAGGCGGTGGTTGTGTATAGTGTTGTTCATCAATATGATCTTCAAATATTACATCACCTTTTTCAACATCAGGCAAAATATTTTCATTGTCATCATCATTTTCATCTATCTTATAAAGTTTAAGGAAACCATCAAATTTTAATGTTGAACCACTAGCTTTGAATATGTTTTTATCGTCATTAGAATTGATTGTAATAGTTTTTCTATCAAATTTTGCTGACTGCATTTGTGATGATAAAGATCTAGACCATATTAAATTATAAAGTTTATATTGATCAGTACTTAAGTATTTTTTTATATCTTCTGGTTTTCTAATTATTTCTGTTGGACGTATAGCTTCGTGAGCTTCTTGAGCATTCTTTGCCTTTTTGCCACTATAATTTAGAGGTTGTTCTGGTAAATATTTATCACCATAATTATGTACTATAAAATCTCTAAAAGATGTTATCGCATCTTTTGAAATATTAGTTCCATCTGTTCTCATATAAGTAATTAATCCTACGGTTTCACCTTCAATATCAATTCCTTGATATAGTCTTTGAGCAATTTGCATTGTTCTTGATGCTCCAAAACCAAGTTTACTTGATGCTGTTTGTTGTAATGTTGATGTGGTAAAAGGTCCTGAAGGATTTCTGTTATAAGTTTTTGAGCTTATATCTGTTATTGCGTATTTTTTGTTTTTTATTTGAGATAAGGCATCATTAATATTTTGTTTGTTTTTAAAAGAAAATTTTTCAACTTTTTTTCCATCTAATTGTGAAACAGTTGTATTTATTTTCTCATTTTTATTATTTTTAAAAATAATGTTTAAAGTCCAAAATTCTTTTGGTTGAAAAACTTCTATTTCATGTTCTCTTTCGGTTAAAAGTCTTAGAGCTACAGACTGAACTCTACCAGCAGATTTAGAACCTGGTAATTTTGTCCATAGAATGGGGGAGATATTAAAACCTACTAGATAATCTAGAGCCCTTCTTGCCATATAAGCATCAACTAAATGTGGCTCTATTTTTCTTGGATTATCTATTCCATTTGTAACTGCTTTTTTTGTTATTTCGTTGAAAACAACTCTTTCAACTTCTTTATCTTTTAATAATTTTTTTTCTTCAAGAAACTCTTTTACATGCCAAGCTATTGCTTCACCTTCTCTGTCAGGGTCAGTAGCTAGAATAATTTTTTTTGAATCTTTAGCACTATCTGTAATTTCTTTTAAATATTTTTTTGAAAAACTGTCTACCTCCCAAATCATTTTAAAATCATTTTCGGGATCAACAGAACCGTTTTTTGATGGCAGATCTCTTATATGCCCATAACTTGCAAGAACCGTATAATCTGATCCTAAATATTTATTAATTGTTTTTGCTTTTGCTGGGCTTTCAACAATTACTAGATTCATATTTAGAGAACGTACTTAAAACAGTTAAACTGTCAAATTATTAAATTTTTGTCTTAGTTTCCTCTTTATTTATCAAGCGTTTAATGTTTTCTCGATGAGTATAAAAAATTAAAATAAACATTATGAAGTAAAACATAATATTATCATTGCTGTAAAAAAATATAAAAATAGGAACACTTAATGATCCAAGAATTGATCCTAACGATGAATATTTAGAAATTAAATATGTAATTATCCAAACAATACCAAAAACAATACCCAAAAAATAATTTAAAATAATCAAAATCCCCACATATGTTGCAACTCCCTTGCCACCTTTAAATTTTAACCATACAGGAAAAACATGTCCTAAAAAAACAGATAATGAACAAATGTAAATAAATTCTGGATAATTTAATTTAACATAAATTATTGGTAAAACTGCTTTTAAAATATCTAGTAATAAAGTTGAGTAGCCTAAAAATTTATTACCAGTTCTTAAAGCATTGGTGGCACCTATATTACCCGATCCTATTTCTCTTATATCTTTTTTTAAAAAAATTTTTGTTAATAAAAAACCAAAAGGAATAGAACCTAATAAATACGATAAAAGTGATAAAATAATAATTTCCATTTAAGTACTGTACAGTTCTTGTCCTTTTACGAATGTATTGGTTACTTTTCCTTGTAATCTTTTATTTTCAATAGACGTATTTTTTGATTTAGAAACCAAATTTTCTTGCTTTACTATCCAAGGTTTATTTATATCCACAATACAGAAATCTGCATCATTACCGACGGATAAATTACCTTTATTTATTTTCAAAATTTTTGCTGGATTGGCTGTTAATGCAGCAATAATTTTTTCAAGTTTTACAGATCCATTGTGATATAATTCTAATGACAAGGATAATAACGTTTCAATACCAGTTGCACCCGTTGCGGCTTGAGCAAACGTTAATCTTTTTTGTTCTTCATCTTCAGGTTTGTGATCTGAAACTATTACATCGATTGTGCCATCATTTAATCCTTGCACTAAACTTAATCTATCGTCTTCGGTTCTAAGTGGTGGTGACAATTTTAAAAAAGTTCTAAAGTCACCAATATCATTTTCGTTTAAAGATAAATTATTTATTGATACCCCACAGGAAAATCTTACTTTTTCTTTTCTATCTTTAATAATTGCAACTGCTTTTCCTGATGAAATTTGAGAAACGTGATAACGACAATTATATTCTTCTAATAATGTTAAATCTCTCTCTATAATTATTAATTCTGCTATTTCTGGGATACCTTGCAAACCAAGTTTTGTCGAAATTATTCCATCATTTATCATGCCATTTTCAGCTAATTCTTGATCTTCCGCATGTTGCATTATTAAAGATCCCAAATCTTTTGCTGAATTCATTATTCTGGACATAACTCTTGTATTCTGAATTGTTCTAATTCCATCTGTAAATGCTATTATCCCTTTACTTTGTAGAAGACCAAACTCTGTCATATTTGTACCTTCAGTACCCTTTGTTAGTGATGCTGTGGGAAATATATTTATTTTTGATTTATCTCTGCCTCGTCTTTTTAAAAAATCTACTATTGAAACGTTGTCGATTATTGGATCTGTATTAGGCATTGTTACAACTGAGGTTACTCCCCCAGACAATGCAGCATTGCTCAAAGTTCTAAAATTTTCTTTATATTCATAACCTGGCTCACCGACAAATACTCTCATATCAACTATACCTGGGAAAATATAATTCTCTTTTAAATCAATAACTTTTTCTCTACTAGGAATGTTGTTTTTGTTCACCTTTTTTCCAACACCTTCTATTTTTCCATCTTCACCTATTATTAATCCTCCTATTTCACTTATGTTATTATGAGGATCAATTATATTTGCGTTAATAAAGTATTTTTTTTTCATCATTCACAAAAAATTTTTAAACATGCCATTCTTATTGCAACACCTAATTCAACTTGTTCTTTTACAACACTCATATTGGTGTCATCAGCTAGTTTTGTGTCAATTTCAATACCGCGGTTCATTGGGCCAGGATGCATAATAATCGAATCTGATTTTGCATATTCTAATTTATCCTGTGTTAGACCATAGTATTCATAATATTCTCTATTTGATGACAAGAATGAACTACTCATTCTTTCATTTTGAAGTCTAAGCATCATTACTATGTCGCAATCTTTTACACCTTTCTTCATATTTGAAAAAATATTAACTCCAAATTTTTCTATATCTTTTGGTAAAAGGTTTGAAGGAGCTACAATATTAACTTCGGCACCCAACATGTTTAGCAAGTAAATATTAGATCTTGCTACTCTTGAATGTAGAATATCTCCACAAATTGCAACCTTTAATCCTTGAATTTTTTTTTTTCTATTCAATATGGTTAATGCATCAAGTAATGCTTGGGTGGGATGCTCTCTTCTTCCATCACCAGCATTTAAAACAGCGCAATTAACTTTTTGAGATAAAAGATTACAAGCTCCTGAATCTTGATGTCTAATAACTATTATATCAGGATGCATTGCATTTAATGTCATTGCAGTGTCTATTAGTGTTTCACCTTTTTTAATTGCTGAATTTGTTATATTCATTGACATAACATCTGCACCTAATCTCTTTCCTGCTAGTTCAAATGAGCTTTGTGTTCTTGTTGATGGTTCAAAAAAAAGGTTAATTTGTGTTTTTCCCTTAAGTAAATCTAATTTTTTATTTTTACTTTTGTTTAATTCAATAAATTTTTCAGCTTCTTTTAAGATTAAATTAACATCATTTATTGATAAATCTTGAATACCCAGGAGATGTTTTTGAGAAATTTTAATAGCTTTAGTTTTAGTTGCCATTAAAACCAACTCTATAGCCACAAAGGTTGATTAAAGCAAGTATTAATTATTAATAAAATCTATAGCACCCTGTAAGATAAATGCAGCAGCATTTTTATCTATATTTTTTTCTCTTTTAGTTACGTTAATACCTAAATTTTTAGTTAATTTAAACGCCCCAACTGTTGATAATCTTTCATCCCAAAGACTTATTGGAAGATCAATTTCTTTTGATATTGCTTTTGACACATCATTGACTGATTGAGAAGATTTACCAAAGGTTCCATCCATATTTATTGGATTACCAATAATTATTCCCTTAATATTATTTTCTTTAATAATATCCTCTAATTCTTTGATAAGATCCTCAAATTTGGATTTGTTTATTGTTTTAAGTGGTGTGGCAATCTTTTGATTTTCATCACATATAGCTACACCAATTCTCTTTGAACCTAAATCAAGACCAATTAATCTAGATGTATTTAGCTGTTTCTTTTTAAATTCCTCAATTGTGATCATATTGTATATTATTTACTTAAGTGATAGTTTGCGGCAATATTTTTACCATATGAGTATAGATCTTAAAACAGTAAAGCACATTTCGAAATTAGCAAGAATTTCTATTGATGATGAAAAAGCTAACAAATTAAAGGGCGACTTAAATAATATATTTGAATTTATAGAAAAATTAAATGAATTAAATACTGATAATGTTCAAGCTTTAACATCAATTGCTGAGACCACCCTAAGATTTAGAAAAGATGAAATTAAATCAGAAAACATCAGAGAAAAAATTTTAAAAAACTCACCTGAAGAAAATAAAGATTTTTTTGTTGTACCAAAGGTTGTTGAATAATGTCAGATATAACAAGTCAAAGTTTATTCGAATTAACATCGAATATAAAAGAAAAAAAACTATCTTCAGAGGAAATTACAAAAGCATTTATAAACCGCGCTGAAAAATCAAAAAAATTAAATGTTTATGTTACGAATAATTTTGAAAAAGCAATAGATCAATCAAAGAAATTTGATTCTAATCCTAATTTAGATTTTAAACTACCAGGTATTCCTATTGCTGTTAAAGATTTATTTTGTACAAATGGAGTTAGAACAACAGCAGGTAGCAAAATATTAAATAACTTCGTTCCCACATATGAGTCTACAGTAACTCAAAATTTGTGGAGTCAAGGAGCAATACTTCTTGGTAAACTTAATTGTGATGAATTCGCTATGGGCTCTTCAAATGAAACTAGTTTTTTTGGAAATGTTCAAAATCCGGTAGGAGAAAATTTAGTCCCTGGTGGATCTTCAGGAGGTTCATCTGCAGCTGTTGCTGCAAATTTAACTCCAGTTACCATTGGAACAGATACAGGTGGATCTATTCGTCAACCAGCATCATTTACAGGAACTGTTGGACTTAAACCTACATATGGAAGTTGTTCTCGTTATGGAATTGTAGCATTTGCTTCATCTTTAGATCAAGCAGGACCTATGACGAAAAATGTAAGAGACTGTTCTATGCTTTTAGAGGTGATCTCTTCATTTGATCAAAAAGATTCAACTTCAATTGATTACAAAAGAAATTATTATTCAAAAGAATTATCAAAAGATATTAAAGGAAAGAAAATTGGTATTCCTAAAGAATATAGAGTTGACAATATGCCTGACGAAATTGAACAGCTATGGAAAAATGGTATCTCATATGCAAAAGATTGCGGAGCAGAAATTATCGATATTTCGCTTCCACATACTAATTACGCATTACCAACTTATTATATTGTTGCACCAGCTGAAGCATCTTCAAATCTAGCTAGATATGATGGTGTTAAATACGGATTTAGATCTCCTGGTCAAAATTTAATTGAAATGTACGAAAAAACTAGATCTGAAGGTTTTGGTGATGAAGTTAAAAGAAGAATTATGATTGGAACTTATGTTTTATCTTCTGGTTACTATGATGCCTATTATCTAAAAGCGCAGAAAGTAAGACAATTAATAAAAAAAGATTTTGATGATGCCTTTTCTAAAGTTGATGCAATTTTAACTCCATCTACTCCAAGCTCAGCATTTAAAATTGGTGAAAAAACAAATGATCCAGTATCTATGTATTTAAATGATATATTTACAGTTCCAATAAATCTAGCAGGCTTACCAGGTATTTCTATACCAGCTGGTAAAGATAAAAATAATTATCCTTTAGGCCTTCAAGTAATTGGAAAACCTTTTGATGAGCAAAATATACTTAATATTTCTTATGCATTAGAAGATAAGATTAATTTTAAAAATGATATTTCAGATTGGTGGTTAAGTGAGTAAAAATAGTGAATATCTTATTGAAAGAGAAAATAAACAATATGAAGTGATAATTGGTTTAGAAGTGCACGCTCAAGTTACTTCAGAGTCAAAACTTTTTTCGCAATCATCAACAAAATTTGGTGCAGAACCAAACACACAAGTTAGTCTCGTAGATGCAGCATTTCCAGGAATGTTACCAGTTATAAATGAATTTTGTATTGAACAAGCAATTAAAACTGGAATAGGACTTAAAGCCAAAATAAATAAAAAATCTGTCTTTGATAGAAAAAATTATTTTTATGCAGATTTACCCCAAGGATATCAAATCTCTCAATACAAATATCCAATTGTCGGTGAAGGAAAAGTAATTTTGGATATGCCGAATGGTCAAAAAGAAATTGGAATTGAAAGATTACACTTAGAGCAAGATGCAGGTAAAAGTATTCATGACATTGATCCAAATAATACATTAGTCGATTTAAATAGATCTGGAGTGGCTTTAATGGAAATAGTAAGTAAGCCTGATTTGAGATCTCCAGATGAAGTCAACGTTTATATAAAAAAATTAAGATCGATAATGAGATATTTAGGAACATGTGATGGTAATATGCAAGAAGGCTCTTTGAGGGCCGATGTTAATGTATCAGTAAGATTGAAAGGGGAGACTGAATTCGGCACCAGGTGTGAAATTAAAAATGTTAATTCAATAAAATTTATGCAAATGGCAATAATATCTGAAGCAAATAGACAAATAGATTTGTTAGAGGAGAGGAAAGAAATAGATCAAGAGACAAGACTTTTTGACACTAAAAGAAATGAGACAAGATCTATGAGATCAAAAGAAGACGCGCATGATTACAGATATTTTCCTGACCCAGATCTATTACCGCTTGAAATAAGCCAAGAGTTAATTGAAAAAATAAAATCAGACATACCTGAATTACCAGATGAAAAGAAAAAAAGATTTATAGATAAATTTAATCTTTCGCCATATGAAGCAACAATTTTGGTATCTGACATTGAAACATCAAATTTCTTTGAAGAAGTTATAAAAAATTCAGATGTTAAATTAGCAACAAACTGGATTACAGGTGAATTATTTGCAGTTTTAAATGAAAAAAATTTGGAAATATCTCAAAGCCCAGTTAGTGCTAAAAATCTATCAAAACTTATTAACCTTATAAAAGATGGAACTATATCAGGAAAAATAGCTAAAACGGTTTTTGAACAAATGATAGATGGAGATCAAGATCCATTAATAATAGTAAAAGAAAAAGGTTTAAAACAAGAAAGCGATCCAAAAGCGATAGAGGAATTGATAAATAAAGTTATTGAAAATAATTCAGATAAGGTCGCTGAATATAAATCTGGTAAAGATAAATTATTTGGCTTTTTTGTTGGTCAAGCTATGAAAGAAAGTAAAGGAAAAGGCAATCCTCAATTAATAAACAAAATATTAAAAGAAAAGTTGAATGGATAAAAATTTCATAATTGATCAAAATATGATCAATTATATTTTTTCACATACAAATAATCTTCACAAAGTACAAAAAAAATTATTAAAATATAACGAAAAACTTGGTAATATTAAAAAATTACAAATTTCAATTCTACAAGCTAACTTCATACAATTTATCATAAAAATTAATAACTATAAATCATATTTAGAAATTGGCACTTTTACAGGTTACAGCATTTTATCTGCTGCACTTGCTTTACCTAAGAATTGCAAATTAGTTGGCATAGATAAAAATTTAAAAACTAACAATGAGGCAATTAAGTTTTTTAAAGAAGCAAAGCAAGATAAAAAAATAAATCTTATTTGTAACAATGGAAAAATTGCTCTTCAAAATTTAATTAAGAAAAAGGAAAAATATGATTTGATATTAATTGATGCAGATAAAGAAAATTATATAAATTATTTTAAACAGTCACTTAAGTTAAAAAGTAAAAAGGGTATAATTTTAATTGATAATACACTTTGGAAAGGAGATGTTGCAAATCCAATGATAAAAGACAAATTAACTATAAAATTAAGAGAATTTAATAAATACATAAAAAAATCATCTATTAATAAGTATATTTTACCAATCGGTGATGGTTTTACAGTTTGTTGGTAATTATGTTTGAAATTGTATCTTTTTATAAAATATCAAAACTTAATAAATTAAAAATTATTAAAAAAAATATTTTAAAAGAAACTAATAAACTTGATATTAAAGGTCTTATAATATTATCTCCTGAAGGAATTAATGGCACAATATCAGGTAGTCATAAAAAAATTAAACGTACAATTACAAAAATAAAAAATATCTTGTCAATTGATAAGTTTGATATTCAAAATAAAATTAATTCAAAAATATTACCATACTCAAAAAATAAAGTTAAAATAAAAAATGAAGTGGTTCCAATTAATGAAAAAATTAATTTTAAAAATTTTTTTAATAAAAAATATTTATCACCAAAAAAATGGGACGAATTTATATCTAAAAAAAATATTAAACTGATCGATGCGAGAAAACCTTTTGAATATAAGATTGGTACATTTAAAAATGCGCTTAATCCAGAAACTAAAAATTTTAGAGATTTTAAAAATTATTTATCAAAATTTAATAAAGATCAATCAATAGGGATGTTTTGCACTGGTGGTATCAGGTGTGAAAAAGCGTCTAATTATCTTAATAATAAAGGTTTTAAAAATGTTTATATGCTTAAGGGTGGTATCTTGAATTATTTAAAAAAAACTGATCCAAAAAAAACTAAATGGAATGGTGAATGTTTTGTTTTTGATAAAAGAGTTACTATTAAAAAAAACCTAGAAATTGGAAATTATACTGTTTGTGGTGGTTGTAGAATGCCATTGCATAAAAAACTAACCAAATCAAAAAAGTATAAAGTAGGACTATCATGTCCAAATTGTTTTGATAAATTGACAAATGATCAAATAAAACGTTTCACAATGAGGCACAATCAAATGATAAATTCAAAAAAATAATATCATGAATATATTAAGTGATGACATCAAAGAATTAATTAAAAAATTAGCAATACCAGCATCGGTAGGTACATTATTTCAAACTTTATATAATATTGCTGATACATATTTTGCAGGAAAAATATCACCCGAAGCTTTGTCAGCTTTAACAAAATCTTTTCCAATTTATTTTATTATTATTGCTTCATCTATTGGTATTACAGTTGCAGGTACATCACTGATAGGCAATAGCATTGGAGAAAAAAATAATAAAAATGCTTCAATTTATTTCAGCCAATTAATTTTTTTTTCTTTTTTGATAATTCTGTTGATTACTTTTATTGGTTTAAATTATGCATCAGAAGTTTTTTCAATTATGGGTTCAACTAATGAGGTAATAAATCTTGGCTTACAATATACAGATATTATTTTCCTTGGTTCGTTTATTTTTATTTTTGTTGTTGCATTAAATTCATTACTTCATGCAGAAGGCGATACGAAAACTTATAGAAATGCTTTAATATTATCTTTTTTTTTAAACATATTGTTAAATCCAATTTTAATATTTGGCTTTTATTTCATACCAGCTTTGGGTATGAAGGGTATTGCAATAGCAACTCTAATTGCTCAAACAGTCGCTTTTTTAATTATATTTATAAAAGTTTTAAAAAGTAATTTATTTAAAAACATACTTATTTCTTATTTTATTCCTAAATTTTTTTTTTTAAAAAATATTTTTTTTCAATCTATGCCAATAATAATTTCAATTTGCGGTTATTCAATTGCTTCTGCTATTGTATTCAAATATGCAGGTTTATCAGGAGAATATGCAGCAGCTGGTTATGGGGCTGGTACCAAAATAGAACAAGTGGTTTTATTACCAATCTTGGGAATAAATACAGCAATTATCACAATTATTGCACAAAATTTTGGCGCACGAAATATTTTAAGAATTAAAGAAACGTACTTCCAAGCTATAAAATATGCTTTCATTATAATGATTATTTCTTCTTTTATTATCTATTTTGGCGCTGAAATAATAACAAAATTATTTTCAAAAGATTTAGAGGTTGTTGAATTTGGAAAATTATATTTAGAGATTTCAGCCTTTGTGCTGCCAGCTTATCCAATATTTTTTTTATCAAATGGTTTTTTTATGGCTTTAAAAAAAGCTGAAAACGCATTAATTGCTAATATTTGCAGAAATGGAATTTTTCCATTTGTCGTATTTTATACTGCAATTTATTTTAATTCTGACTTTTCTGAATTTTTTTGGTTATGGGTAATATTCAATTGGATTTTTTCTTTGATGTATCTTGGTTATACTTATTTTTATTTGAGTTATAAATTAGATAAAATTAGAGCTATCAACTAACCATTCATAAAGATGTTCTGAAAACGATCTTCTTACAAATAAATTAACATTATTCTTTGACTTATGGTGAAGAATTACGTCTATATGATTTACTAATGTTTGTGTTGATGAACCGACATTATTTTTAAATTTTTCGAAATTGAAAGGTGATCCAGAGGATAATAATTCAAATATATTTTCTCCTTTTATATTTATGCAAATTAATTGTGAAGAGATATCAGTAATTGATCCAAAATTTAAAGACGAAATATCTTTATAAAGTTGATCAAAAATATTTTTATTTTTATTTTCATCAAAATATATCATCCATTCATCCGGACTTAGCCACAAAACATCATAGTTTTCATTTGATGAACTGGTATTTGACTCAGATGGTAAAATAATTGAGAGAATTTTACCCACTTTGGTAAAAAATTCTTTATTTTTTCCCCTGATATTAATTTTAATTTTTTCTTCAGATAAATTAATATCGATGTTGTTTTTATTATTATTTGAAATATTTGGATGTGAGATTTCAAGCATTTAGTCTTTTATTCTCCTTATCTAAAAAAATTGTGTCAGAAACGGTCACATTAATATTTTTGTTTTCCATCGGAATAATCAACTTTTGACCTTTCATTGTTTTTCCACTCCTAACTACAGCCAAGGCAATTGATTTATTAAGGTTTGGACTAAAATAGCTTGAAGTTACATGTCCAAGCATATCTATAGGTTTTGTTTTAATATCTGATACAATTTGAGCACCTTCTTCCAAAATTTCTTTTGGATCATCTGTTAATAAACCAACCAATTGCTTTCTATCTTCTCTAATAGTATCACTTCTATATAAAGATCTTTTACCAATAAAGTCATATTTCTTTTTACTTACAATCCAATCCATCTGTAGGTCTGATGGAGTCATCGTGCCGTCTGTATCTTGTCCAACAATTATGAAACCTTTCTCAGCTCTAAGTAGGTGCATTGTTTCGGTACCATAAGGTGTCAAATTAAACTCTTTCCCAGCTTCTATACACATTTTCCATAATGAATGTCCATATTTTGACTCTATATTAATTTCATAGCTCTGTTCACCGGTAAAACTTATTCTCATTATTCTACAATTTATATTTTCAAGTTTTTCTTCTTTAAATGACATATGAGGAAAGTTTTCATCACTTAAATCTAAATTTGGAAAAAGTTTATTAAGAATTTTTTTTGAATTTGGGCCGCAAATACTTGCTGTAGAATAATGATCTGTTACCGATGTTAAATAAACATCTAATTCTGGCCACTCCGTTTGTAAATAATCCTCAAGTTTGCTTAATACATTTGCAGCTCCCCCAGTGGTGGTTGTCATTAGATAATGATTTTCGGATATTCTAGTTGTAACACCATCATCATAAACCATACCATCTTCGTTTAACATAAGTCCATATCTACATTTTCCAATTGCAAGTTTTGACCAGGCATTTGTGTAAACTCGATTTAAAAATTCTGATGCATCTGTTCCTTGGATATCAATTTTTCCAAGAGTTGATGCATCTAAGATACCCGCGCTGTCACGTGCGGCTTTACTCTCTCTTTGAACAGCATCATGCATATTTTCTCCATTTTTTGGATAGTACCAGGGCCTTTTCCATTGACCAACATTTTCAAATTCTGCATTATTTTCCACATGCCATTCATGCATTGATGTTTTTCTTACTACTTCAAAAAATTTTCCAACATTTCTTCCAACTAGTGTTCCGAAAGTTAATGGTGTGAATGGAGGTCTAAATGTAGTTGTTCCTAATGTACCCATTTTTACACCAGCTGTATCAGCTATAATCCCAAGTGCGTGCATATTAGATAACTTTCCCTGATCTGTTGCCATACCAGTCGTTGTATATCTTTTTACATGTTCAATTGATCTAAAGCCTTCTTTTAATGCTAATTTAATATCTTTTGCAGTTGAGTCATTTTGAAAATCTATAAAGCATTTTGTTTTACCTAAAGGTATTTTATTTGGTAAAAGCCATATGTTTCTTTTATCATTTTCTTTAGAGCAAATAATATTTGTATCCTGATAATCTTGATTATCTATATCTAAGAATTTATTAATTTTATTGACTGTTTTATCTATAATATTTTCTAAATCAAAATCTCCATTGCATGAACCAACAGAAATTTTATCTTCACTATTTTCTTTTGGTAAGAATACTTGGTCTTCATCTCTAAAATCTAATTTACCTCCAGATTGAGTATGCATATGCACCATAGGTGTCCATCCACCACTCATACCTAAACAGTCACAACTTAATTTAATCTTATCACCTATAGTTGTATTTCCATCTTCCGATAGTTTCATGATTTCTAATGAATTTATTTTTCTGTATCCAAAAGTATTTGTTACAACATGATTGAAGTAGATTTTTATTCCTAGACTTTCAGCTTGTTTGATTAATTTAGAACTGGCAGATTTTCTTAAATCAACAATTATATTCTTTATACCTTTTTTATGAAGTGAAATTGAAGTTTCGTATGCACTATCATTATTCGTAAATAATATTATATTTTCTCCACAGGTAACGCCATAATAATCCAAATATTTGTTTATAGAATTAGATAATAATATTCCTGGTCTATCATTATTATTGAATACAAGTGGTCTTTCAATTGATCCAGTTGCAATTACAACTTTTTTTGCTCTTATTTTCCATAATCGTTGTCTAATCTTATTTTTCTTTTTTTCCTCTGGTAAATGATCTGTTAAATTTTCTTTAGCTAAAAGAAAATTGTATCCATGATAAGCTGCAATACTTGTTCTTGTCTTAATTGTTAAATTACTTAATTTTTTAATTTCCTGAATTTCATTTTTTAACCATTCACTTGATAATTTATCATCAATCTTAATAGACTCATTATTTTGATAAATTGTAGAACCACCTAGTATTTTTTTGTCATCTACTAATAAAGTTTTTAAATTATTTTTTGCTGCCATTTTTGCGGCAATAATACCTGAAACTCCACCACCAATAACTAATACATCGTAATGAACATGTTTGTGATCATAGATATCCGGATCTGGTTCTGTAGGAGATTTTCCCAAACCTGCAGATAATCGTATTAATGGTTCATATACTTTTTTCCAAAAACTCTTTGGCCACATAAATGTTTTATAATAAAAGCCTGCAGGAATTAACGGTGATATAAAATTATTAATACCCCCAATGTCAAATTTTACGTTAGGCCAGCAATTTTGAGAACTTGCTTCTAATCCTTCATACAATTCTAACTCGGTTGCTCTTACATTTGGTTCTGTTAGGTCTTTTTTACTACCAATTTGACAAATTGCATTAGGCTCTTCTGCTCCACAAGAAACTATACCCCTTGGTCTGTGATATTTAAAACTTCTACCGACTAAATGAATACCATTTGCTAAAAGTGCAGATGCCAAGGTATCACCCTCATATCCAAAGTAAGTCTTGCCATCATATTTAAATGAAACTCTCTTAGTTTCATCAATATATTCAGTTTTATGAATTCTATAATTGGGCATTACTTATAATTAACAGGAGGTTTTTCACCCATTTTGTAAACAGATAATATTTTATCATTCGATGTGTCTCTAACGACGTTGAACCATTTTCTGCATCCGTGAACATGATTCCATCTTTCAAATTGAATACCTTTAATATTTTTTCTCATAAATAGATATTCCGCCCATTCATCATCGCTAAGTTCTGTTGGTTGTTTTGGTCTAACTATATGAGCTTCGCCACCTGAAGAAAATTCACTTTGATCTCTCTCTCCACAAAATGGACAATTAATTAAAAACATTACTAATGTGCAACTGCTGCAGCACCATGTTCATCAACAAGATCACCGCTTACAAATCTATTTAAATTAAATGCTGCATTTAATTTATGTGGCTCATCATTTGCGATTGTGTGCGCAAACAAATCTCCTGATCCAGGAGTAGCTTTAAAACCACCGGTACCCCAACCACAATTAAAATATAAACCTTTTATATTAGTTTTACTTATAATAGGGCTTGCATCTGGACATATATCAACAATTCCTCCCCATTGTCTTAACATCTTCATTCTACTAAAAATAGGGTAGAGCTCTAAAATAGCCTTTAAAGTTTCTTCAACAATATTATGACTACCTCTTTGAGTATATGAAACATATGAGTCTGTTCCCGCACCTATAACTAATTCGCCTTTATCCGATTGACTTACATAAGCATGAACTGCATTTGACATTACAACAGTATCAATAATTGGTTTTACTGGCTCTGAAACTAATGCTTGTAATGGCTTACTTTCAAGAGGAAGTTTTAATCCAGCCATATTTGCAATTACACTTGAATGGCCTGCTGCAACAACTCCAATTTTATTAGTTTTTATAAATCCTTTAGTGGTTTCTAATCCTTCAACTCTGTCTCCATTTCTTTTTATTCCTTTAACTTCACAGTTTTGAATTATATCAACACCCATATCGCTTGCGCCTCTTGCATAGCCCCAGGCAACAGCATCGTGTCTTGCGGTTCCTGCTCTTCTTTGTAGTGTGCCACCCAAAACTGGGTATCTTATATCAGGCGATGTATTTATAATTGGGCAAAATTTTTTAACTTCTTCAGTATTTAACCAAACTGCATCAATTCCATTAAGTCTGTTTGCATGAGTTCTTCTCTTTAAATCTCTTACATCTTGAAGATTATGAGCTAAGTTCATCACACCTCTTTGACTGAACATCACATTGTAGTTAAGCTCTTGAGATAAGTTTTCCCATAATTTAAGTGCATGGTCATATAAACCAGCACTTGCATCCCATAAATAATTTGACCTAATTATTGTAGTATTACGTCCTGTATTTCCACCACCAATCCAACCTTTTTCTAAAACTGCAATGTTTTTTAAATTATGTTTCTTTGCTAAATAATAAGCAGTTGCTAAACCGTGTCCGCCACCACCTACAATAATAGCATCGTATTCTTTTTTCGGCTCTGGATTTCCCCAAGCTTGCTGCCAATTTTCGTGCTGGGATAAAGCATTTTTTATTAAAGAGAATACTGAATATTTGTTTTTCATATTTTGGTGAAATTACTTGAATATTATTGAATATTCAATGATTTCAAGTTACACATATTTACACGGAAGGATGGGTGAGCTGGTTTAAACCAGCGGTTTGCTAAACCGCCGTACGCTTGAAAAGGTGTACCGAGGGTTCGAATCCCTCTCCTTCCGCCACTTACACTATTATTTATAATATTTATTAAGATCTTTCTCTAATTGATTCACAGCGTTGTCCCAAATACCAGGTTTATCCTGTTGGTATATTTTTATTGTATCATAAAATTTAGCTTTTTCTTGCTCAGAGTACCAAATCCAATAAGGATTATAAGAAAGAAGTAAATAGGTTTTTATACCCATAGTTCCGGCAAGTTGAGCAATAGATGAATCAATGGTAATTAAAAAGTCAACATTTTTTAATATCGAAATTGTATCTTTAAAAGCTTCATCATTTAAATCTAATTCAGACGAAAAATCGTAAATTTTATTCTTATAATTATTCTTAATTTGCTCCAAACCAAAATCTTTCTGCAAGCTAATAAAATCAAAAGCATTATTTAATATTATTTTATCAAGCTTTATTAAAGGTATAGATCTTTTTGTATCACCTATATAATTTTTATTCCCTTGCCAGGCCAATCCAATTTTTGTCTTTTTTAATTTATTTAATTTTAATTTCCATTTTAAATCGTTTTCATGATTATTTGGTAAATAATTTATTCTTTTACAAAATTTATTTTCTTTATCAAAATATATTTTTGGTAAAGATAGGAGATATTGATAAAAATCATGATGACCCACATCCTCGATTTTATTTACTATTTTAAATTTCGAATCTTTAAATATATAATTTAATTTTTTGTTACATAGGAAAATTACTTGATCAAATTTAAATAAAACATCTATATATCTTTTAAATAGTATTATATCACCAAATCCTTGTTCAG
>CACARD010000009.1 GCA_902534735.1 uncultured Pelagibacteraceae bacterium | reverse complement strand
AAATTTTTTAGTAAATAAAGATGAAGCAGATATAAGCTATCAAGATACTTTTGATGCTTTCAAAATTGTAGGAGATTTTTTAGATAAAACAATTGTTAAACCGAATAATCTTAATTTTCCTAAAACAAGATTCAATTTTCAAAATTCTTTAAAATTAATCTAGTTTTATTTGATCAGCAAAATATGTTATAATTGCATTCGCACCAGCTCTTTTAAAAGAAACTAGGCTCTCATATATTGATTTTTTATCTAATATTTTTTTTGAAATTGCATTTTGTATTAGACTATATTCTCCTGATACTTGATACGCGATAACTGGAATTTTAAAATTATTTTTAACTTCCCTAATTATATCAAGATATGGCATTCCTGGTTTTACTATAATCATATCAGCCCCTTCTTTTATATCTAATGCTACTTCTCTTAATGATTCATGATTGTTTTTAAAATCCATTTGATAAGTTTTTTTGTCTCCTTTTAAGAGACTTTTTGAACCAACAGCATTTCTGAATGGACCATAAAAACTTGATGCATATTTAACTGCATAAGATAGAATTTGAACATCTTTAAGATTATTTTTATCTAAAGCTTTACGAATTTTTAAAACTCTACCATCCATCATATCTGATGGGGCAATTACATCGCATCCCATTTTTGCCTGCAATATTGATTGTTTAATTAAAATTTCTAACGTTTCATCATTTAAAATTTCATTTTTCCTAATTATTCCATCATGACCATGTGATGTATATGGATCTAATGCAACATCACACATTATTCCGATTTCGTTTTTATAATTTTTTTTGATGAATTTTATTGCTTGGCAAACTAAATTATTTTCATTTAATGCCTCATTTCCATATTCATCTTTTCTTTTTGGATTTGTATAAGGGAATAAAGCTATCATTGGTATTCCCAATTTTAATGCTTTATCAACTACACTTTTTAACTTATCTATAGAGTACCTAAATACATTCGGCATTGAACCAATAGGAACTTTTTTTGCTTTACCTTCAGTAAGAAAGATAGGTAAGATAAAATCATTATAAGATAGATCATTATCTTGAACCAATCTTCTAGACCAACTAAATTTTCTTGATCTTCTCAATCTTAAATTAGGATAGCTACCTGTGATAATCATTATCAATTAATTTTTTTGATGCGACAATAGTAATATTTAATATAATAGTCTATAAGATAGTAGAGCATCGATGTCACAATTATTCAACGATTTCCAAAAACAAGATATAAAATTTGATATCTCAAAATTAAAACAAGCTTGCGATGATGTATTAAAAATAAAAGGTTTCGATACAAGTCTAGGAATACCTCACTTCGCTGGTATACCTCTTAATCAAATCCCAGGTGATCCAGATTCTGTTAAAGGAAATAATGTAAGAGGTATCTATTGGACAAAGCCAGATAGTACAGGAGTTGAGGTCCAGAGAGAAAGTAAAATTGAAGAACATAAATATACAGAATTTGTTGATGACTTTAAAAATACTTATTTCAAAGAAGTTTATGATCAGTTAACAAAAAAGTATAAACTAGGTAGGATGAGACTTCTGCTTAAAGAACCAAGATCAACGTTAAGTTGGCATAGAGATCCCGAGCCGAGACTTCATATACCAATATACACAAATCCAGGTGCAATAATGGTCGTTGATAATATTGCAAAGCATATGCCAGCAGATGGTTCTGTTTGGATTACTAATAATACTAAATATCATAATGCATTTAATGGAGGTGAAGAAAACAGAGTTCACCTAGTTGCTTGTGTTTTAAATTACAAATTTAATTAAATTGAAAAAAATTTTTATTGCTTCAGATCATGGTGGTTTTAATTTAAAAAAGAATATTTTAAAATACTTTAATAAAAATTATCTGATAAAAGATCTGGGACCAAAACAGAATAAGAAGTCTGTTGATTACCCTGATTTTGCTCATAAACTTTGTAAACAAGTGGCGAAAAATAAGAATCATGTAGGAATACTTGTTTGTGGTTCTGGAGTTGGAATGTCTATTGCCGCAAACAAAAATAGGGGAATACGCGCAGCTTTATGCTATTCAGTAAAAAATGCCAAATTATCGCGATTGCATAATGATGCAAATGTTATAACATTGGGAGAAAGGCTTACTAAAAAAACAGTTGCCTTAAAATGTGTTGAAAGCTTTCTAAAAACAGAGTTTGAAGGCGGTAGACATATAAAAAGAATTAAAAAAATATAGGTAAATAAATGTCTAGTGAAAAAAAATATTTAAATACTCAATATGAAAATTTTTTTGAGAAGAAATTAGCTGAAGCAGATCCAGAAATATTTGATGCAGTAAATAAAGAATTAATCAGACAACAAAATCATATTGAATTAATTGCATCGGAAAATATAGTTTCACAAGCTGTTTTAGAAGCACAAGGTTCTGTTCTAACAAATAAGTATGCCGAGGGTTACCCAGGTAAAAGATATTATAACGGCTGCGAACACGTTGATGTTGCCGAGTCTCTTGCTAATGATAGATTAAAAAAACTCTTCAATTGTAAATTTGCAAATTCACAACCTCATTCTGGCGCGCAAGCTAACGGAGCAGTGTTTTTAGCATTATTAAAGCCTGGTGATACTTTTATGGGAATGAGTTTAAATTCTGGAGGTCACATTACCCATGGTCTTAAAATTGCTATGTCAGGTAAATGGTTTAATGCAATAAGTTACGATGTGGATAAAACATCTGAATTAATCGATTATGATGAAGTTGAAAGATTAGCAATTGAAAATAAACCTAAACTTATAATTGCTGGAGGTAGTGCATATTCTAGGGTGATTGATTTTAAAAGATTTAGAGAAATTGCTGATAAGGTTGGAGCATTCTTTATGGTAGATATGGCTCACTTTTCAGGTCTTGTTGCTGGTAAAGGTTATCCAAATCCTGTTGATCATGCTCATGTCGTTACATCTACAACTCATAAAGTTTTTAGAAGTGCTAGAGGTGGAATTATTTTAACAAATCACGAAGATATATATAAAAAAATTAATACAGCAGTATTTCCTGGTTATCAGGGTGGCCCTCTGATGCATATAATAGCAGCAAAAGCAGTTGGATTTAAAGAAGCATTAGAACCTTCTTTCAAAGAATATATATCTAATGTTTTAGCTAATGCAAAAATTCTTGCAGAGACATTAAAAACAAATGGCTTTAAAATTTATTCTGGAGGAACAGACACTCATTTAATGTTGGTAGATTTAAGACCTTTTGGTGTCAAAGGTAATGCTGCAGCTGAAAGTTTATCAAGAGCCAACATAACATGTAATAAAAATGGAATTCCTTTTGATACAGAAAGTCCAATGGTAACTTCTGGTATAAGACTAGGATCTCAGGCCGCAACTACTAGAGGTTTTGGTTTAAATGAATTTAAAATTGTTGGTGAACTAATTACTAAAGTGATTAAAGGTTTGTCATCAAACCCTGACGATAATACAAAAATAGAAGACGAAGTAAGAAAAGAAGTTGTTGATTTATGTTCAAATTTCCCAATTTATAAAAATTTGGGATAATGAATTATGATTTGTCCCTGTGATAAAAAAGGTGAAACTTCGGTTGTAGATTCTAGACCTACTGAAGATGGAACAGCTATAAGACGAAGGAGACTTTGTAGCTGTGGACAAAGATTTACTACATTTGAAAGAGTTCAATTTCGTGAGCTAACAATTGTCAAAAAAAATGGAAGAAAATCACCATTTGATAGAGATAAATTGTCTAAATCTATTTATGTAGCTCTAAAAAAAAGACCTCTTGATACTGAAACAGTAGAAAAATTTATTTCTAAAATTTCTAGATCACTAGAAGAATTTGGTCAAAGTGAAATTTCTTCAAACACAATAGGCACAATGGTAATGGACGGATTAAAAGAATTGGACCCTGTAGCTTATGTAAGATTTGCATCAGTATATAGAAATTTTAGAGAAGAAAAAGACTTCGTTCAATTTGTTGATAAAATCGATGTCTTTAAGAAAAGATAAATCATCAGAAAAAAACAAAGCATTCATGAGATTGGCACTAGAACTTGCTGATCAAAATAAAGGGCTAACAGGTCTAAATCCATCAGTCGGATGTGTAGTAACATATAAAGATGAAATCATTTCTTACGGAAAGACACATATTAATGGTAGACCTCATGCTGAAGTAGTAGCCTTAAAAAACAATAAAATAAATTTCAAAAATTCAAATATGTATGTAACATTAGAACCCTGTATCCATTATGGAAAAACACCACCTTGTACAAACATTATTATAAAAAATAAAATTAAATTAGTTAATTATTCGATTGAAGATTTTGATAAACGAACAGCAAAGAAAACAAAAAGCATTTTGAAAAAAAATAATATTTTGGCTAAAATTGGTTTAATTAAAAATGAGGCAAATCAATTTTACAAAGATTATAAATTCTCAAAATTTAATGATATTCCTTACGTTACTGGAAAATTAGCTGTTTCTAAAAATAATAGAATTTATTTATTTAAAAAAAAAATTACAAATGAACATTCTCACAAAGTATCTCATTTATTAAGATATAGAAATCAAGCAATTTTAACTTCTTATAAAACCATTAACTCTGATAATCCTAATTTAAATTGTAGAATTAAAGGTTTAGAAAAGTTTTCACCAGTAAAATTTATTATTGATAAAGATTTGAAGACTAAAATAAATTCTAAAGTGTTAAAACCTAACTCAAATAAAACTTATATTTTTCATAATAATAAAGATAAAAATATTATTAATAAATTTAAAAATAAAAATGCAAAACTTATTTTTATGAAAATGGAAAATAAAAGTTTTGATTTAAATACAATTTTAAAAAAAATATACTCATTAGGTTATGCAAATTTATTACTTGAGTCGGGTCCAAATCTTTTAAAATCTTTTTTAAACAATAATTTAATAAGTGATTTCTATTTATTTAAAGCTGATAATAAAATTAATTTAAAAAATTCAGTTGCTTTGAATTCTTTTATTGATTTATTGTCTAAAAAATTTAAAAAAAGATCGCAAATTAATACTTTTTTAGATAAAGAAAAACTTTTTAGGTATCAGTAAATGTTTAATGGAATAATTTTTAATAAAGGTAAAATTACAAATATTACCAAAAGAGCTAAAGGAATAAATGTCTTTATCAAGTCAAAATTAAAATTAAATAATAAGCAATTAGGTATATCTATTTCCTGTGATGGTGTCTGCCTAACATTAATATCATATAAAAAAGGTATATCTGAATTTTATTTATCAAATGAAACTATTAGAAAATCAAAATTTAAGAAATCTAATGTTGGTGATTATGTTAATTTAGAACTACCTTTAAAGTATGGACAAAATATTTCAGGTCATATTTGTCAAGGTCATGTTGATACAGTAAGTAAGGTCACAAATTTAACAAATGTAGATAAATCTACAATTTATGAATTCAGTATTGATAAAAAATTTTATAAATATTTAGTTGAGAAAGCATCAATCTTGATAAATGGTGTGTCTTTAACCATAGCTAAGATAAAGAAGAATAAATTTGAAATTTGGGTTATTCCACATACACTAAAACTTACAAATTTAGCAAACATTAAAAAAAATGATTTAGTCAATATTGAAATTGATATTTTATCTAAATATGTAAAAAAATTTATTAATGATAAAAAATAAATTTAGCCCAATAGAAAAGATTATTTCTATCTCAAAAAAAGGAGGAATGTATATTCTTGTTGACGATGAAAATCGAGAAAATGAGGGGGATTTAGTATTTAACGCTAGTGATGTTAATTCAAAAAAAATTAACTTTATGGCGAAAAATGGCAGAGGTTTAATTTGTCTAACACTAAATAAGAATCAAGCAAATAAACTTGGACTTACATTTATGGCACCAGTTAATCAATCAAGGAATCAAACAGCCTTTACTATTTCAATAGAGGCAAAGAAGGGGATAACAACAGGTATTTCAGCTAAAGATCGATCTCGAACAATAAAAGTAGCTACAAAAAAAAATGTTCAAAAAAAAGAAATTGTTTCTCCTGGTCACGTATTTCCAATTATATCTCGAGAAGGAGGAGTATTAGTTAGAGCCGGCCATACTGAAGCATCTGTTGATATAGCTAGACTTGGCAACAAAATTCCTGCTGCTGTAATATGTGAGATTATGAATGAAGATGGTTCGATGGCAAAAGGCGATGAATTATTAAAATTTGCCAGTAAACATAAACTTCATATTGCAAAAATTGAAGACTTAATTTCATACAGACTAAGAAAAGAAAATCTTATCAAATTAAAAAAAACATCTACAATTAATTTAAATAATCAAAAATTCAAAATTTATGTTTATGAGAATTCAATTGATGGTTCTGAACATTTTGCATTAGTTAAGGGTAAAGTTAATAAAAGTAAATCACCAAGAGTAAGAGTTATTTCATCTAATGTAGTTCAAAATTATCTAATTAATCAAAAACTTCCTAACTCATTTGAAAAAACATTAAAATATTTTAAAAAATACAACAATTGTGTTATGATTTTTATAAGAGATCCAAACTTAAAATCCGTTACTCAAACACTTAAAGATTTTAAAGATAAAAAGTCTAAAACCAAAGAAAAGGATCAACTAATAAAAAGTTATGGTATTGGAGCTCAAATAATTAAATCTTTAAAAATAAAGAAAATGATATTAGTTACTAGAACTCTAAAAAAGGTTGTTGGGTTGGATGGTTATGGTATCAAGATTATTAAACAAGAAATAATAAAATGAAAAATAAAGTATTAATTATACAAGCAAACTACTATAAAGATATTTCAACTGCTCTTCTTAAAAGTGCTAAGAATGAATTAAAGAATTTTGCAAAGATAAATATAATCTATGTTCCAGGTGTATTTGAGATACCTGTAGTCATTTCCAAAAATTTAAAAAAATATGATGGTTTTGTAGCACTTGGATGTGTAATTAAAGGTCAAACCCCACACTTTGATTTTATATCTAAATCAACAACTGATGCAATTATGAATATATCTGTGGCGTCAAAAAAACCTGTTGGTAATGGAATAATTACTTGTTTAAATAAAAACCAAGCCATAGCAAGAGGCAAAAAAGGTAGAGAAGCTGCCAACGCAGTAAAAACAATATTGTCATTATAAAATGCCACTTCATTTTAGTAAAAAAAATAACCCAAGAGTTATTATAATACAAAAGCTATACAGCAAATATTATAACAATGAAGCAGAATTAAATTTTCCAAAACATCGTTTCAAAAAATTTATAAAAGATGTAGTTAATGGAACAATTGAAAGAGATGATGTAATTCACGAAGAAATTACAAATCATTTAAATGAAGATTTAAAAATATCAAACCTAGATAAAGTTTTTCAAGTAATAATAAAAAGTGCAATTTTTGAATTAATGTATAAACCAAAAATATCTTCAAAAATAATTATTAAAGAATATCTTAATGCCTCTAATTTCTTTATTAATTTATCACAAACAAAATATTTGAATGCCTTGCTTGATAAAATTTCAAAAAAATTAAGAAACTGATGAATGAAGAATTCTTAATAAATAGTTATTTAAAAAAATTATCTAAAAATAATCCATCTTCGCTCAATTTAAATGATGATGTTTTTTTTGATAAAGCTAAAAAATTAGTTATTACTGTTGATACTTATAATGAGGGTATACATTTTTTAAATTTTAATAAACCAGATCTTGTTGTTAGGAAAATAATAAGATCATCTATATCAGACATTTATGCTAAAGGGGTAAAACCAAATTATTTCTTTTTAGCTGGCTCAGGTAATAAAAAACATTTTACAAAAAAAAATATGTCATTAATTACCAAATCTTTATCCAATGAACAAAATAGATTTAATATAAAATTATCAGGTGGTGATACCACAGCCTCAAAAAATCTAAGTTTTACAGTTATATCTTTAGGATATTCAAATAAAATTATTTATAGAAATAAAGCAAAAATTGGAGATGATATTTATTTAACAGGTAATGTAGGTGATAGTCACATTGGTTTAAAAGTTTTAAAAAAGAAAATTAATTTAAACCCAAATCAAAAAAAATATTTTATTGATAAATATTATTCACCTAATCTACCTATAAAGTTTAGTTTACATCTCTTTAAAATTGCAAACTGCTCTATGGATGTATCAGATGGATTGGTAATTGATCTGAATAAACTAATAAATAATCAAAAACTTGGTTATTTAATCGATATAGATAAGATACCGATATCAAATCATTTAAAGCACTTAATTAAACACAAAAAACTGAAGACATTAGACTATTTATTCAATGGCGATGACTATCAAATTTTATTTACAGCTTCTAAGTCAAAGAGAAAATATATAAAAACTTTATGTTCTAAAATGAATCAAAAAATTTCTATTATTGGGCAAATTAATACTAAATCAAAAAATTACCTATTAGATAATAGAAAAATTCCAATAAAATACCTTAAATACCAAGGTTATTCTCATATATTCTAATAAGTTAAATATTGCCTTTTATAATCTTTTTTGTAATGTCCGCATTTTAAAAAATAACTAAAACACTTATTTAAGGAATTATATGTCTGTTGATACCATTTTATTATACACAATTTTCGCTGGAATATTATCCATTGTATATGGATTTGTAACAGGATCTTCAATTTTGAATGCAAGTGCAGGAAATGCAAAGATGCAAGAGATTGCTTCTGCTATTCAAATAGGAGCTAAAGCATATTTAAACAGACAATACAAAACAATCGCTATAGTCGGCGTCGTTGTTTTAGTTATTATTAGTTTTGCTTTTTCATTATTAGTCGGAATTGGATATTTAATTGGTGCAGCTTTATCTGGTATAGCTGGTTATGTTGGAATGTTAGTTTCTGTTCAAGCTAATGTGCGTACAGCTGAAGCATCAAGAAAAGGTTTATCTCAAGGTCTTGCAATAGCATTTAAATCTGGTGCAATCACAGGGATGTTGGTTGCTGGTTTAGCATTATTATCAATTGCTGTTTATTATTACATATTATTATCTGCTGGTGTTGACGAAAGAGAAATTGTGAATGCATTAGTAGCCTTAGGTTTTGGTGCATCATTAATATCAATTTTTGCAAGATTAGGTGGTGGGATTTTTACAAAAGGTGCTGATGTCGGAGCAGATTTAGTAGGAAAAGTAGAAGCTGGTATTCCAGAAGATGATCCTAGAAATCCTGCTGTTATTGCAGATAACGTAGGTGATAATGTTGGTGATTGCGCTGGTATGGCGGCAGATTTATTTGAAACATATGCAGTTACTATTGTTGCGACAATGGTTCTTTCATCAATATTCTTTGTGTCAGATTTAAATATGATGGTTTACCCATTAAGTATTGGTGCGGCTTGCATTTTAACCTCGATAGTAGGTACTTTTTTTGTAAAACTTGGACAATCAAAAAATATAATGAATGCATTATATAAGGGTTTTGTTGCAACAGCTATTTTGTCTTTAATTATTTTATATCCCATAACAGACTATGTTATTGGATTAGATACCAACTATTCTGTAAATGGAGTTTCTTTTAATGGAATGAGTTTATATTATTGCGGTGTTATAGGTTTAATTATTACTGGACTGTTAATTTGGATAACTGAATATTACACTGGTACAGATTATAGACCTGTTAAAAGTGTTGCAGAGTCTTCAACTACGGGACATGGAACTAATGTAATTCAAGGTCTAGCTATATCAATGGAGGCAACAGCAATTCCAGCAATAATAATTGTTGCTGGTATTTTATTAACTAATTCAATAGCTGGTTTATTTGGTATTGCTATTGCTGTAACAACTATGCTTGCATTAGCGGGTATGGTTGTAGCACTTGATGCATATGGTCCCGTTACAGATAATGCTGGTGGTATAGCTGAAATGTCAAATCTTCCTAAAAATGTGAGAAAAACTACAGATGCATTAGACGCTGTTGGAAACACAACTAAAGCAGTTACAAAAGGTTATGCAATAGGTTCAGCTGGTTTAGGTGCATTAGTTTTATTTGCTGCCTACACGGAAGATATTAAACATTTTTCAAAAGAAGCAGGCTCAAAATTAGAGGGTATAGTTGTAACATTTGATTTATCAAATCCTTTCGTTGTGGTTGGTCTATTAATAGGTGGAATGTTGCCATATCTTTTTGGCTCCATGGGAATGCAAGCTGTAGGTAGAGCCGGTGGTGCTGTTGTAATTGAAGTACGAAGACAATTTAAAAAAATACCTGGCATAATGAAAAGAAAATCAAAACCTGATTATGGTAGATTGGTAGATTTACTGACTAAAGCAGCAATAAAAGAAATGGTTATACCTTCACTATTACCAGTTTTATCACCTATAGTTTTATATCTAATAATTTTACCAATTGGCGGTCAAGTTGCTGCCTTATCATCCGTAGGTGCAATGTTACTTGGAGTTATAATAACTGGATTATTTGTTGCAGTCTCAATGACTGCAGGCGGCGGAGCTTGGGATAATGCAAAAAAATATATTGAAGATGGTAAATTCGGAGGAAAAGGTTCAGAGGCTCACAAAGCAGCAGTAACTGGTGATACTGTAGGGGACCCATACAAGGATACAGCAGGACCTGCTGTTAATCCAATGATTAAAATAACAAATATTGTTGCATTATTATTACTTGCAGTTATAGCTGGATGAACCTTTAAGTTTAGCGGTTTCTTAACGGAGCATTTATTTTTTCTCTTAAGGAGCTAAATATACCATATATGAGATTATCATCTTTAAATTCTTTTGTGGTGACAATTTCAAGGTATTCAACATCGTTCATATCATCTAAATCTAAAATGCGTTTTGATTTTATAATTCCTTTATTATTTAATTCTACTATCAAAATATTATTTTTTTTAATTTTTTGTGCGCCAAGTTTTAACAATGATTGATTAGTTTTTAATCTTTCAAAATAAAACCATAAATTTTTATTAAAATCGCTTATTGTTGATGGCGGACCAATAATTTTAATTAAATCATTTTTATTGGTAACATTAACTTCTAACAAATCATATTTGCTGTTTAGTAATTTACTACCATGATAATTTGATACTTTATTTCCTGAACAGTTCAGGATAAGAATAAATATTAATATAATAAAATATTTCATGACCAATTTATATTTAAATATCTACAACAATTTAATTAAACTAACCAGAAATAAAAATTTATATAATAACAAAAAACAAGATACATTCTATGATAGGATGATTATTTTTTTTTTTCATCTAGGTTTTTTATTAAAGGTATATAAAAATGTAGAACAAAAAGATGAGCTACAAAAATTTTTTGATTATTGTGTTAGACAAATTGAACTTTCTGTAAGAGAAATTGGATACGGTGACGCAACTATAAATAAAAAAATGAAAGAATATGTTAATTTATTGTTCTCTATTATTGACAAAATAAATAATTGGGAAGATTTAGATGATATTAAAAAAAGAGAGATTTTAAATACTTATATTGATGAAATATTAGATTCCAAAATATTTATTGATTATTTAGAAAAATATAGGAAATTTCTATCAAAAAATACTTTCAATAACCTCTCAAAAGATATAATAACCCTTTAAATTATGGCTGTACCAAAAAGAAAAACTACTAAATCAAGAGCTGGCAAAAGAAGATCACATATGCGGCTTAATATTAAAAACGTTATTGAGGATAAAAAATCCGGTGAATATCGTTTATCACATCATATGGATTTAAAAACTGGTTTCTATAAAGGTAGACAAGTATTAGATCCTAAAGAATAAAAATGTATGAACAACCCCATTAAAATTGCAGTAGATGCAATGGGTGGCGAAAACTCTCCAAAAAAAATTATTAAAGGAATTAAGATCCATTACAATAATTCAAATAATATCTTCTATAATATTTTTGGAGATAAAATATTAATAGATCCTTTAATCAAAAATGAAAATTTACCTGAGAAAAATTATAAAATTTTCAATACTAAAAATCATATTAAAGATGAAGATAGCCCTCTATCGGCAGCTAAAAAAGGTAAAGATACAAGTATGTGGTTATCAATAGAAAGTTTAAAAAATAATGAGTCAGATGCAATTGTATCTGCTGGTAATACAGGTGCTTTATTTGTAATTGCCAAGTTAAATTTAAAAATGATTGAAAAAATTGATAAACCCGCATTATCTGCTCTATGGCCAAATAAAAATGGAATGAATATTGTTTTAGATTTAGGTGCAAATATAGAGTGTAATGAAAAAAATTTAGTAGATTTTAGTTTGATGGGCTCAGCTTTACACAAATCATTATTTGAAGAAGAGGAAGCAAAAGTAGCTATATTAAATATAGGTTCTGAGGAGATTAAAGGGAATAATACAATTAAAAATACCTATCAAATTTTAAATGAAAAAAAAAATCCATTGTTTGAATTTAAAGGATACATTGAAGGCAACCATATTATGAATGGTGATGTAAATGTAATAGTTACAGATGGTTTTACCGGAAACATTGCTTTAAAGACAGCAGAGGGTACTGCAAATTTTATAACTTCAGAATTAAAATCTGCAATGAATTCATCAATTTTAGGAAAATTATCTGCTATTTTAAATTTAAAAAATTTAAAAAAATTTAAAAATAAATTAGATCCTAGACTATATAATGGAGCTATCCTATTAGGATTAGATAAGCCAGTTATAAAAAGTCATGGCTCAACAGATGAGATTGGTTTTGCAAATTCTTTAAAAGTTTGTGAAAAAATAATAAAAGGTAATTTAATTGATAAAATAAAAAAAAATATAATTTAATGAGAGTTAATTTAACCAAAAAAGAAATAATTAATTCAATTTATATGCAAATTGGCTTTTCGAAAAAGATTGCAGAAAGTCTCTTGGAAGATTTCTTATCAATACTATTAAATGAACTTATAAAAAATAAGAAGGTTAAAATTCCAAAATTTGGTACATTTGTTTTAAGATATAAAAAAAGTAGAATTGGTAGAAATCCTAAAACTTTAGAAAAAAAAATTATAACAGATAGAAATGTAGTGTTGTTTAAACCTTCAAAAGAATTTAAAGATTATATTAATTCAAATGAATGAAAATAAAAAAATCTACAAATCAATTGGCGAGGTTGCTAAAATTCTAAATTTAGTTAATAAAAAAAATGGTAAATTATCAACGCATACAATTCGTTTTTGGGAAAAAGAGTTTAGACAAATCAAACCTTTTATATTTTCTGGTAAAAGAAGATATTATGACGATAAAACCATACTAATTTTAAAAAAAATTCAATTTCTTTTAAAAAATAAAGGTATGACAGTAAAAGGTGTAAAATTAGAATTAAAAAATAGGGATTCAGAACTTGACGAATTTGATAATAAAACTATAAACACAAAAAATATAAAAACTAAATTAAGTAAAATTGCAGATATTATAAAAAGTATAAAAAATAATGGCTAAAAAAACTCATGTAAAAGTAAGGCTAGTCCCAGAAACAAAACCTGATAGCCCATTTTTTTATTATGTAAAAAAACCTGCTGGTGGAGAAAAAGCTAAAGTAAAACTAAAAGCTAAGAAATATAATCCAGCTACTAGAAAGCATGAAGTTTTTGTTGAAAAGAAGCTTCCACCCCACAGTAAATAATTATTTTTTTTTAAAATTTCTTCTTTCAAAATCGATATAAGACATAATCATATTTCTCCATATTCGATTAGTTATTTTTGGGTCAATTTTATTTTTAATTGATTTTTTTTTTATATTTTTAAGAATTATTGAAATTCTTTTCTTGTCAACAATTTCATGTTTGTAGGCTTTAAGTTTTAGAACCTCTTTAACTATATTTGTCCTAATTTTTATCAACTTAATAAGCTTATTATCAAGTAAATCTAATTTCTTTCTCAGAGAGTTTAATTTTTTTCTTTTATCAGGCGACATTTGATCAATTGGATTTATAAATAAATATTATATTTAAACAATTATGTATACCGAAATAAATACAAAATACAGAATATACATATCTAATTGGCTGCTAATTATGTTTATTTTGATCTCAGCAATGATAGTTGTCGGAGGTTTAACAAGACTAACAGATTCGGGACTATCAATAACTGAATGGGAATTTTTTAAAGGTTTTTTTCCACCAATCAAAAATGAGGCATGGATAGCTTATTTTGAGGCTTATAAGCAAATACCTGAATTTAAACTTCAAAATTATTCAATGACTTTAAATGAATTCAAAGTAATATTTTGGTGGGAGTGGGCACACAGATTTTTTGGGCGAGTTATTGGCTTAGCTTTTTTAATACCTTTAATTTTTTTTACTATCAAGTTAGGCGTTAAAAGACTGTATAATTTTTATTTTATCTTTTTTTTAATTTGTTTTCAGGGAATATTAGGTTGGTATATGGTTCAGAGTGGTCTAGTGAATAATATAGATGTAAGTCATTTCAGGTTGTCAGTTCACCTTTTATTTGCATTTATTATTTTATCTTTAATTTATTGGTATTATTTAGGTTTAGTAAATTTAAATAAAAAGGATAAAAAAATTAATAATTATATACCTGAATTTTTTTTATTATTAATTTTCTTACAAATTATTATTGGTGCATTCGTTTCAGGCATGGATGCAGGGAAAATATATAATACTTGGCCACTTATGGGTAATTCATATTTTCCAGATGACAATAAATTTATAAGTTTATTTAAATTATCTGCTTTTAGTGACCCTTCACTAGTTCAATATTTACATCGAAATTTAGCTTATTTAATATTCATTATCTTTATAGTGATTTCATACATTACTTATCGGAATAAAATTTTTTATTTATTTAAAGCTGTATCTATTTTAGGTTTAATTATTTTTTTACAAATTATATTGGGAATTTTTACTGTTTTGACTGGTGCTAGTATTTTAGTAGCATCTTTGCACCAATTTAGCTCAATATTATTAATAACATCATCATTATATTTTTTGTACAAAAATAGATTTAGTTGATTATTTTTTTTCAATTACAAATAGTTCATTGTTAAAATACAAGCCTTTATTTTTATTGACAATATCCTTCACAACTTTTTGGTAATATTTCTTTCTCTCAGCATTCATTATTTGCTCATCTGATATTTGGTTAACATATACTGCGGCATTCCATGCTGAAAATATTAATGAAGTAGCAATACCACCGCTAATTTCATTTGGTAATGCCCTTAAAACATATTTAATATTTTGTTTTTTATTAAACTTTAAATTTTTCAAGATTTCATGGTCTGTATTTCTTTTTATATATTGAATTATTGATCCGTATAATGAAGGAAATGGTTTTTCTTTTGGCCAGACTTTCCTAATAATTTTGTTTCCTGGATCATTTCCACATGCATGAACTACAACTAATTTACCTTTTTTATCTAGTGACTTTATCATTGGATCAATAACATACTTTACTTTTTTCTCTGCAGATATTCTTGATCTATAAGGTTGAGATGCAATAATTAAGTCATAACTATTTTTCCCATTATTTTTTTTTGGAATAACATTTTTCAAAGTAAATTCTTGATCTTTTCTATAAATTACAATTACAGACGGTTCTTTGTATGTTGGATTTCCATTTTTAGGGTTTCTTTCAATTTGCCATTTTTTACTGAGAAATTCCTGATTTAGTCTTCTTAATTGATTTGAAAAATCTAGGGATGAATTTCCTTTAAGTTTAACTATTTTCCAATTCATTTTTTTTTGTTTTTTTTTGTCATTTGATTTGAGCGCGGTTGATTCAATATAATTCAGATTCGATATAACAAATACTGTATTTTTATGTTCAACAAATCGATCTGGAAGTTTTTCAAGTCCCAATCTAACATCTTCCATGCTTATTTCCTTTGTACTTACTAGAAGGGGAATTTGAGGCATTTTCTGATGACATTGCCTCATTACACTCATCAATAATGATCCATCACCCATACCTGCATCAAATATTTTTAATGCTGGAAATTTTGGTTTTAATTTCTGTACAATGGGTTTTAAAGCATCTGCAATTTTATTTTTTTCATTGGTTGTTGTAACAAAAAGCAAATATTTTTGTCTATTATCAAAAAATCTAAAATTTTTTTTCATAAATGCAAATTTGCTATTACTAATTTGCTGGATAATTTGTTGTTATGAATTTTTTCAAAACATTTAATACTCTATCTGCTTCCTCTAATAACATCATATGTCCGCAATTATCTATTATATCTATTTGACTTCCTTCAATTAAATTAGCTAGTTTTTTACCTTCTTTTACTGGACACATTTTATCATCAGTGGCAAGTATAGAAAGGGTAGGTATCTTAATTTGTTTTGCAGCCTCAAAACCATTTTTATAATTATCACATGCTCTAAAATCTACACCGAGGGTATTTTTTATTGTTCTAGTTTTAGCTAACATTGAGCCTGTATTAATATGATATAATCCCGGTACAGGATGACCTCCAAAATGGCCAGCTGGCCCATGTGCCCAGTCCATCATTAGTTCAACTGCCTTAGGATCATTATCTTCTGCTAAAGATAATAATTCAGGATTCATCGGAATTGCACCAGCTCCACCCATTAAACTTAAAGTTTTTATTTTACCAGGATTTCTCGCTGTACACTCTACAGTAACCAAACAACCTTGAGAATGACCAACTAAAGAAGCTTCTTTATATCCAACTGCATCAATAACATCGCTTACCCAATCAGCCATATCCTCAATCGATTTTAAACTTTCTCCCCCTGACAATCCATGACCCGGCATATCTAATGCTAAAACACTGTATCCATGAAAAGCAAAGTATCTTGTTTGCAAAACCCATGTCATATGAGTTAGTCCACTACCATGCACAAATATTATTAATGGCTTATTCTTATCGAAAGGTCTACCTCCCGTAGAAGCATAAACCTCGTTATTATTTACCTGAAACTTCATTGATTGGAAACGAGTCTAGGTTTCCTAGCAGCTCTAAATCCATTTTCAAAGTCGTTTTTAATATCATCTATATCTTCAATACCTACTGATAATCTGATCATATCATGGGATAAACCCGCAAATTTTAATGTAGCTTCATCCATTTGAGAATGTGTAGCTGATGCTGGATGAATTACCAATGTACGTGTATCCCCAACATTTGCTAAATGAGAAGCAAGTTTAACATTATTAATAAACGCTTCACCTGCAGCTTTTCCTCCTTTAATACCAAATGCTATCATTGATCCTTTACCATTTGGTAATAATTTGCTTGCTAAATCATGATCAGGATGATCTGGTACACTCGGGTGTGAAACCCAAGCAACACTTTCGTGACCTAATAAATACTCGACCATTTTTTCAGCATTCTCGCAATGCTTTTTCATTCTGACAGAAAGTGTCTCTATGCCTTGTAACACATTCCATGCATTTTGAGGGCTTAGACAAGGACCAAAATCTCTCATGCCTTCTGCTCTTGCTTTCATTGTAAATGCTGTTGGTCCAAATTCTTCAGCAAAAGATAATCCATGGTAACCTTCATATGGTTGAGTCATTGTTGGAAATTTATCATTTTGCATCCAGTCAAACTTTCCACCTTCAACGATTATACCAGCCATTGAAGATCCATGACCAGCCATCCATTTAGTAAGTGAATGAACTACAATATCAGCACCGTGTTCTATAGGTTTGCATAAATAAGGTGTTTGATAAGTTGCATCTACCATTAAAGGAATACCTGCGTCGTGAGCAATTTTAGCAATCTCAGGCATATTCATTATTTCATTTCCTGGATTACCTACAAGTTCTCCAAAAATACCTTTTGTATTTTTTTGAATTGCTTTTTTAAATCCTTCTGTGTCTCTTGGTTTCACAAAAGTTGTTTTAATTCCAAATTTTGGAAGTGTTAATCTAAATAAATTTACTGTCCCACCGTAAAGTTGTGATGATACAACTAAATGATCTCCTGCTTCACAAAGAGTCATTACTGCAAGAAATATCGCACTCATACCAGACGATGTAGCAAGTGCAGCTGTTCCTCCTTCTAAAGAAGCAACCCTCTCTTCTAAAACGGCAACTGTCGGATTTGATATCCTACTATAAATATGTCCACCTCTTTCTAAGTTAAATAATGCTGCTGCATGATCTACGTCATCAAATAGATAAGAAGTTGTTTGGTATATTGGCACTTGTCTTGAACCAGCATTTTTATGAGGTTGATATCCCGCATGTAAACTAAGGGTATCGAATTTATATGTTTTAGGATCCATTCCTTTTTTATCTGACATTTAGTTGCTCCTATTTAAATTTTTAAGATGTTATTATAATCAAATATTATCGCTTATTTATAGCTTATTTATTAGTTAAAACTATCAAAAATGACTTAAGTTCTAAATGTATATCGTTTGACAATATATCGATTTATAAGTATTAATCCCGCAATTATGACTAAATTTCTTAAAAAAGATGACCTAAATAGTAAATGGTTTGAAATTGACGCAACTGGAGCTGTGGTAGGAAGACTAGCAACTGTTGTATCAAAAATTCTTAGAGGAAAAAATAAAGCAACATTTACTCCTCATATGGATAGTGGAGATTTTGTTGTTGTTAAAAATGTAGATCAATTAAAATTTACAGGAAATAAATTTTCAAATAAAAAATATTATAGACATACAGGTCATCCTGGTGGAATTAAAGAGACAACACCTGAAATATTACAATCTTCAAAACCAGGTGAAGTTTTAAAGATGGCTGTAAAAAGAATGTTGCCTGGTGGACCTTTAGCTAAAAAACAACTAACTAAACTAAAGGTTTATTCAGGATCAGATCATCCTCACTCAGCACAAAACCCTGAAGTAATAGAGATTGGAAAACTTAATTCAAAAAATATAGTAAGAAATTAAAATGGAAACAAATCAATCAACATCTTCAAAACTAAAATTAGATTTTAAAGATGCAAAATATGCAACAGGTAGAAGAAAGACTTCAATTGCAAAAGTTTGGTTAAAAAAGGGTACTGGTAAAATTTATGTTAATGGAAAAAATCTAGATGATTATTTCACAAGAGCTACTCATAAAATGCAAATACTAAGACCTTTTGAAATTATCAATCAATCTACAGAATACGATGTTAGATCCCAAGTTGTTGGTGGTGGTCATACAGGTCAAGCTGGAGCATTAGTTCATGGTATATCAAGAGCCCTATTACAATTTGATGAAAATCTAAAACCAACACTTAGAAAAGAAAAACTTACCACGAGAGATTCTAGATCAGTTGAGAGAAAAAAACCTGGTCGAGCGAAAGCTAGAAGAAGTTATCAATTCTCTAAAAGATAATATCATTTTATTAAACAACTGTTATATTAAAATATGTCTAAGATTAATGCATTAGTTGCTGGAGCTACAGGATACATAGGTATTCAATTGGTTAAATTATTAACTAAACATAAGAGAGTTAAAATCAAATATCTTTGTGGTGATACCTCTGTAGGTAAGAAAATTAGCTTTTATGATAAATATTTTGATAAATATAAACTACCAAATATTGTTAAATTTAATGAAGAGTTATTAAAAAGTGTTGATGTAGTATTTACTGCATTACCTAATGGAGAAGCTCAAAAAATTTCAAAAAAATTAAATAACAAAAATATTTTAATTGATTTAGCAGCAGATTTTAGACTTAAATCAGCCAGAGATTATTTGAAATGGTATAAAATTAAACACAATGCTCCTAAATTAATCAAAAAAAGTATTTATTCTTTACCTGAGTTAAATAATCAGAGCATTAAAAAATATAAGATAATTTCTTGTCCAGGCTGTTATCCAACATCAATTTTGTTACCCTTAGTACCATTAATTAATAAAAATATTGTTAAATCGAATAATATCATAATTGATTCTAAATCTGGATATTCAGGAGCGGGTAGAAATATTCATCAAAAATATACCGATAAATTTTTAAATGAGACATTGAGTGCTTATGGTTTGGCGTTTCATAGACACAATTCAGAAATAGATCAAGAACTAAAAATAAAAACTGGCAAAAAGGTAAAATTTCAATTTACACCTCATCTTTCACCAATGTTTAGAGGAATATTAACTACCATGTATTTAGATCTAAAAAAAAATGATTCTCTACAAAAAATTTATTCTTTTCTAAAAAAATATTACAAAAATAATAAATTTATAAAAATTTTGAAACCAAATACTTTTTTAGGAACTAATGAAGTAATAAACACAAATAACTGTTATATTTCTGTGTGTGAGAGCAAATACAAAAATAAAATTATTATATTGTCAGCAATAGATAATTTGATTAAGGGTGGTAGTGGACAAGCTGTTCAAAATATGAATATTTTATTTGGATATAAGTCCGATGAAGGATTAAATTGATGAGAATATTTATAATTTTATTATTTTTTTTGCTAATTAATGGTTGTTCTAATCAGAATTTGAGTTCAGTATTTAAAAAAAATAATAATGAAAAATCTGAAATGCCAATATTTGGTATAGACGACAATCTCTCATTTCAAGAATTTAAAAATAAAATAATTGAATATGGAACAAAAAGTAGTTTTCCAACGTTAGATAATTGATATGACAAAAAAACTTAATATAGCAATTGTTGGATTGGGGCAGATTGGTAATTATCTTTATAATGAGCTCAATACAAAAAAGAAAGATATTTTAAAAAAAACTGGGAAAATCATCTCTGTTTCAGCAATTTCAGCTAAGAATGTTAATAAGAAAAGAAAATTTAAAATTAATAAAAGAATATTTTACAAAGATCCTTTTAAAATTTTCAAAAATAATAAAATTGATATTTTAATTGAGGCTATTGGTCAATCTGATGGTATATCAAAAAAAATTGTAGAATTTGCACTTAAAAATAAAATTCATGTTGTAACTCCTAATAAGGCATTAATTTCTAAACATGGTAATAATCTTTCTAAACTTGCTGAAAAAAATAAAGTTAATTTAGAATTTGAAGCATCAGTAGGAGGTGGAATCCCTGTATTAAGGACTATTAAGGAAGGGCTAGCAACTAATAAGATAAGTAAAGTATATGGAATATTAAATGGTACTTGTAATTATATATTATCTGAAATGGAAGAAACTAAGTCTGGCTTTTCAACTGTATTAAAAAAAGCTCAACTATTAGGTTATGCTGAACCAGGTAATCCAAAATTAGATTTAAATGGTTACGATGCTTTAGCTAAAGTTAAAATTCTTTCTGCTTTAGCATTTAATAATAAAGTTTCAAATTCAAAATGTTTAATGGAGGGCATTGAAAATATAGAATACAAGGATTTAGAGATTGCAAATCAATTAAAATATAAAATTAAATTATTGGGAATAACAGAAATTGTTAATAATAAGTTATTTGAAAGAGTTCATCCGTGTTTAATTAAAAAAAATACTTACATCGCAAATGTAAATGGTGTTATGAATGCTGTTATAATTGAAGGCAATCCAGTAGGGGAGAGTGTTTTGCAAGGAGAAGGTGCTGGGCCTGGTCCAACATCGTCTGCTTTAATGTCTGATCTTTTGTCAATTTTACGTGGAAATATCAAATATCCTTTTGGAATTTCTGATAATAAAAGAAAATCTCCTTCAATATATAATTCAAATAATTATTCTAATGCTTTATATATTAGACTTGAAGTTAAAGACAAACCTGGTGTTCTATCTGAAATCACTAATAAATTTGCTAAACATAAAATTTCTGTACAAAGATTAATTCAAATACCAAATAATAAAAACAAAACTGCTTCAATTGTAATTATAACTCACAAATCTTTGGAAAAGGATTACCAGAAATGTATTAAATCTTTTAAATCAAATTTAAATATTATTAAAAACCCTGTATTATTAAGACTTTTTTAATGGAACTTTATTTAAAGCTGTTTGAAGTTCTATTCCCTGTATTTTTTATTGTTGGAATTGGTTTTATATTAGGGAAAAAAAATCCTAATTTTGATACTTCGTTTATAACATCTTATGCTGGAAATTTTGGAACTCCAGCTTTAGTAATTTTCTCTCTTACATCCACAGGTGTTACCTTTGATATATTTGCAGAATATTTTATTTACGCATTAATATTACTCTCATCATTTGCTTTAATTGGTCTTGTTTTTTTAATTCTTATGAAAAAAGATTATATTAGAGAATTACCTACTTTTTTTTTACCTAATACCGGTAATATGGGTATACCAATATGTCTTTTTGCCTACGGTAAATTGGGAATGGGTGTAGCTGCAGCCATATCATCTTTGGTAATACTCTTGCATTTTACTGCTAATATATTTCTTGCAAAGCGAAAATTTGATTTTTCAATAATTGCAAAAAGTCCTTCCTTCTATACAATTATTTTGACCGTTATTTTTTTATACTACGGCAAAGAAATGCCAGTTTTTGTGATTAATACAACAATGCTTTTATCTTATGCAATGATTGTAATGATTTTAATGTCTTTAGGTATTGCTTTAACCCAGATGAAAGTATTTTCTTTGAGAGACTCAATTATAACATCAATTGGTAGGGTAATCCTGGGTCCTATTGTAGGTTTTTTTATTATAAAATTTTTTAATTTATCTGGTTTTGCAGCTGGAGTTTTACTAATTCAATCCTCTATGCCTAGTGCAATATTATGTTATTTGGTTGCTTCAATGTATTCTCCAAAAAAAAATGTAGATAATATTTCCAGCACAATTGTTGTTTCTACTTTAATGTCATTGGTTACAGTGCCAATTACAGTATTTATCGCTCTTAAATATTTTGCTTAAATGAAAGCAATATTTTTAAATTTATCCGCATGGATGATTTTGCCCTTTATGGATGCCATTGCGAAATATTTATCTTCTGATTTATCTTTTTTTCAAATAACGTGGGCTAGATATTTTTTTACAGTTGTATTCACAGCTTTTTTTATGTTTTTATTTTTTAGGGAACAATTGAAGTTTTCTCAAAATATCAAATTACAAATAATTAGAGGTTTGTCTTTATTTTTTGCAAATATATGTTTTTTTTACTCCATTTCTGTAATCTCAATGGCAAAAGCGTTAACATTGGCATTCGTTGCTCCATTGGTTACAACTGCTCTTTCTCCTTTTTTACTTAACGAAAAAGTCGGATATAGAAGGTGGACTGCTGTATTAGTCGGTTTTTTTGGTATTTTAGTTGTCATAAGACCTGGAATTATAGAGATTAATCTTGCTAGTATAGCAGCTGTTGGAACAGGCTGTTTTTACGGTTTTTATCTAATAATAACTCGAAGATTACATTCAACAGATAGTCCTTTACTCACATTGCTGATTACGGGCGTAGTAGGGGCCATTATCGCATCTTTTTTTGTTCCTATTGTTTGGATTAATCCTACTCTAATTCAATGGTCTTGGATGGCTCTAATGGGTATATTTGCCTGTTTAGGCCATATATTAATCATATTGTCTCTCCGTTACGCTGATGCTTCTAAATTAGCGCCATTTGGTTATTTCGAGATAATTACTAACCTTATTTTAGGTTATTATGTGTTTTCGGATTTTCCTGATAAATATACTTTTATTGGACTTTTCATAATAGTTTCATCTGGGTTATATGTTTTTAAAAGAGAATATTATCATAAATATAAGTAAATATATATGTACTATATATTAATATAATACTTTAATTATCTATTGTAAACTATTGTATTTGTTAAATTTATTATAATAACTAAACAATAAGCTTATTTGTAAAAAATACAAAATAATGAAATAAATTAGAAAATTTTCAATTAAATAAGCGCTGGTAACTTAAATAATCAATAAATAAGTAGTTATTTGTACTCTAAAAAATAGATATTAAATTTGGGTTATGAGATAGGGGACAATAATTCAATAAAATCAATAATTATGTGAAAATTTTAGATCAGAACTATTGATAATCAAAGCTCAGTTTTAATTTGATATGGAAATTCCTTAATATTAATTGATATAAATATACAAAAAAATGATAATTATCTTAATAATTAGCTAGGTAATGCAATTTAAGAATATAGCGTTTAATGCCCCAAATATAGTGCTTATTTAGAGATTTCAATTTATAGGCTGCAACCAATAGGGGAAATTATAATTGTAATACTAAATATTGTTAAAATAAAGAAAAACGTTGGTATTGCTAGCTTTTAGAGTAAAATTCCTTCAGATTTAAGTAGTTTTTTCTTAGTTTTTATACCACCTTTGCCAGAATATCCTCCAAGAGATCCATCGGACCTGATTACTCTATGGCAAGGTATTTTAGGAGCATATGGGTTTTTTCCAATAGCATTAGCCACAGCTCTAACAGCTTTAGGCTTATTAATTCCCTTCGCGACGTCAGAATAGGTTAAAACACTACCTTTTTTAATTGTTTTTAAGAAATTCCAGACTTTTATTTGAAATCTTGTACCTTTAAGGTTCATATATAGAAAAAACCCTGTATCTCTGCACCTTTTCAGGTACAAAGATCAGTAGTTTTTTGGCACGTCGTTGTATGCGCTACCGCCATGCCTTCCACCCCGCAATTTTAGCGCTACTCTGCGTGGTTTTCTGCCCTCTGGGCTTGAATCTCTCGATTTTTCCCCAGATGGTCAGTTAAGAGTTGCCTCTTAATTCATTTATTAGATTATCATAGTGCAAATTAGATTAGTATCACTTTATAGTTGATTATTAAGGGTTTTTAACAGCTGTGAATAGCGTTAACAAATTATCTAGGTCCAACCAAAATAACAACAAAATAAGATAAATAGAAAATTATTGTTAAAACAGATAGGAAATATACTTCTAATGATTTTCCATTTTTTTTGTAAACTAAATAACTTAATATAGTCAAACCTAAAGATATTATTAAGAAATAGCTACTTGGAATCTCGCCATCTATAGTCATGAAATATTATTTATTTCATTTGACATTTAAAATCACTTAATATATTACTAATGATAATTAATTGTTATCAATAGTAATTATATGAATGAACTGACAACAGACCTAAAATCGCTTCATGAAGCAACTTTAAATAACCTTAAAAAATCAAAGTCAAATAACACTCTAAGAGCTTATAAATCTGACTTTAAAGACTTTGGAGCTTTTTGTGCAAAGCATGGATTAAATTCACTACCAACAGAGCCAAAAATAGTTTCATTATACTTAACCCATCTCTCTAAAAACTCAAAAATAAGCACTTTAAGACGAAGATTAGTATCAATAAGCATGGTTCATAAGCTAAAAGGGCATTATCTAGACACAAAACATCCAATAATCGTTGAAAATTTAATGGGAATTAGAAGGGTCATAGGAAGTATTCAAAAAGGTAAAAAACCATTATTAATCAATCATTTAAAATTAATTATTAATGTAATAAATGAGCAAAAAACTGAGGAAATAAAAAAACTTAGAGACAAATCAATAATCTTAATTGGCTTTGGAGGAGGCTTTAGAAGAACTGAGCTAATTTCAATTGATCATGAGGATTTAGAATTTCTTCCTGAGGGTCTAAAAATCACTATTAAACGATCAAAAACTGACCAATTCGGAGAAGGAATGACTAAAGGACTACCCTACTTCGATAATGAAATTTACTGTCCTGTTACAAATCTAAAAAAATGGTTAGAAATTTCTAAAATTAAGTCCGGACCTATTTTTAGAAGATTTTCTAAAGGTTTATCATTAACAGAGAAAAGATTAACTGACCAATCTGTAGTTTTATTTGTGAAAGAGTATTTAAGATTAGCAGGTATCGAAAACAAAAATTTTGCAGGTCATAGTTTAAGGTCGGGTTTTGCAACAGTAGCAGCTGATTCAGGAGCTGATGAGCGAAGCATAATGGCTATGACAGGTCATAAAACAACTCAAATGGTTAGAAGATATATTAGAGAGGCAAACATATTTAAAAATAATGCATTAAATAAAATTAAAATATAATAATCTTAAATTAACTTATCTCTATATTTATCAATTTTTTTTGAAATATAATTATTCGTTAAGAAAAAATGTTTGTAAATTCTTTTTTGTAATGACTTTTTAAAAGACTCATTTTTAATCAGTTTTTTGATAGCATTTTCAACGTTTTTAACTGATAATGTTTTAATTTTCAGAGCTTTTGGAGATGCCTCTCTAAGCCCACCCTTATTTGTTATAATTAAAGCACATCCCGCACTTGATGCCTCAAGAGCTGTTCTGCCAAAGGGTTCACTCTTTCTAGGACAAACAACAGAAATATCTGACTTAATAAACCATTTTGTAACTATATGATTTTTTTGAAAACCTAAATTTTTTAAATTTTTATGTTTAAAAACATGCTTCTCTCTCGGTTCATCACCAATAACAATGGCATTCCAATCTGGATGATCATTTAAAACATTAATAATAGCTTTTCCAAATAAATCGTAACCTTTAGAAATATTTAATCTACCAACAAATAAAATTATTTTTTTTTTGTTATTGAAATTAATGCGTTTTTTACTAGTTGATTGATTGACAATCTCAAGTTTATTCGTTTTAAATTTCTTATTTAAACCTTTGGCAAATTGATTCAGAGTCCAATTGCTGTTAAAAATTATTTTTTTTGTTTTTTTGTATAAATTAATCCTTTCATCAACGG
>CACARD010000008.1 GCA_902534735.1 uncultured Pelagibacteraceae bacterium | reverse complement strand
TCACATTCTTTAAACATTTTTTTTAAAGTAATTGGTTTATATCCTTGATTAATTATTTTTTTGTTTGGTATCCAAGGATCATAGATATTTATTTTACTCGAAAATGGTTTCAATAATGGAACCAAAGCTCTCCCTAAATCTCCAAATCCCAATAATCCAATTTTTTTTTCTGATAACAATGAAGCCTTAAGATTTCCATCTAATCCATACTTTTCCTTTTTATTAATGAAATCCTGATTTGCTCCATGAATATTTCTAAGAAGAGAGAGTGTAAATCCAAGTGCAATCTCTGCAACTGGTTTTGAGAAAACAGGTGAAGTTGCAATAACGTGAATACCTTTATCAAAGCAATAATTATAATCCATATTATCTAAAAAGTTGCTTTCGACATTTATTACTGCTTTCAACTTTTTTGCTTTTATTAATAAAAATTTAGGAAGATCAGGCTGTCCAATTATAAATTTCGCTTTATGAATATTATTAATATAAAATTTCTGTTTATTTATTTTTGGTGCGAAAATAAGCTTAAATTTATTTTTTAACTCATTTAATTTTGGTTTTGAAAAAATAAGCTCCATAGTTCTTGGATATGGATCAACAATTGCAATATCTTTCATGATCTATAAGAGAATTTTTTTTACTTCTTCTTCTGTAAATCTTTTTGGTTTTTCACACTTAGTTTTAATTTTTTGAGGTACTCCAGTTGTTGCGGCTTTCATAGTAGATTCAATTATATCTAAAACATGAAGAGATAGCTCTCCTGAACATCGATGTTTTTTCTTTTTTTCTATTGAATATAACATCTCAGACATGCCAACACTTCTATAGTTTGCATTTGTTGGTGACTCATTGGATCTACCGCTTGCAGATGTAATATTTATTTTTCCTAAATGCATTTTATCGGTTTTATGTTCACCCCAACGACCACCTTCAGTAACAGAAATATAAACAGATCCACCAAACATATTTGGATCAGGAACAATAATTGATCCTTTAGTTCCATAAAGTTCCATATGATTTCTTTGATGATTAATAACATCAAAGGATAAAGTGACTTGAATAATTGCTTCATTATGAAATTGAATTGTTGCTAAATAAGTAGTTGGTGTTTCAACCTTGAATGTTTTTCCTTTATTTGGACCTGCTCTATAATTTCTTCTTTTAAATGCTGTTAATGTTCTTCCTTGCACCTGTTTAGCTGGCCCTAAAAGATTAACAAGTGTTGTAAAAAAATAAGGACCCATATCTATTACTGGTCCTCCCTCTTTTTTATACCAAGACTCTGGTTTTGGATGAAAGTTTTCAACACCAGGAAATGCAAAGATTGCATTTCCAAGTTTGATTTGTCCAATCAAATCAGAGTCAATTAATTCCTTTGCTTTTTGTCCACCTCCTCCAAGAAAAGTATCTGGCGCATTACCAATGTATAATTTTTTTTGTTTTGCCAAAGCCACTAACTCTTTTCCTTTTTGAAAGTATGTTGCTAATGGTTTTTCTGAATAAACATGCTTGCCTGCATTTAATACTTTTTTTGACACAGAATAATGTGATTGAGGAATTGTTAAATTTAAAATTACCTCTATATCTTTATCTTTTAGTATTTCATTAACAGTCATTGATTTGATGTTGTATAATTTCGCACATTTTTCAGCTGCTTTTTGATTAATATCCGCACAAGCAACGATTTTGAAATTATTAAAATATTGGTGTCCCCTAAAATATGTTTCTGCGATATGGCCACATCCTATGAGACCAACCTTAAAAACTTTATTCATGAATTTTAGACACCTTGTCTTTGCTTTGATTTTCCTTCTTTATGAAGTTTTAATGCCTCTTCATTTTCTTTTGTTGATGGCATTTCTAAAGTAGGACTTTCCCAGTAAGCAGATCCTTCTAACCACTCATAAGAATGAGTTTTTATTGAAATTAAGTAAGTTACATCAGATTTTTTAGCTCTTTTAAATGCTTCCTCTAATTCAGAAATAGATGATACCTCCTCAGATTTTGCACCCATGCTCTCTGCATGTTTAGCAAAATTAACAGGGACTAGATTTGGAGCTTTTGAACTATTAAATAGACAATTAAATTCTTTTCCGCCTTTAAACAATTGTAGCCTGTTAATAACGGCATGGCCTCCATTATCACATAAAACTATTATTAATTTATTATTTGTTATAACTGATGAATAAATATCTGAATTAAAAAGTAAATAAGATCCATCTCCTACAAAAGCTATTACTTCTTTATCTGGGTTTGCCATTTTAACTCCTAATGCACCAGAAATTTCATAACTCATACAGCTAAAACCCCACTCGGTTTCATGTGTATTTAATTCTTTTGGCCTCCAAATTTGCACAACTTCTCCAACTAATCCACCTGCAGCAGTAACAGCAATGTCCGTTGGATCTGAATTACGATATATTGCTCCTACAGCATGTGCATAACTAGGTAGTTCTTGATTAGTTGGACCGCTTTCTTTATCTACATAATCATTCCAATTTTTTAATTCATCTCTTGATTTTTTATGCCATTCATCAGGTGCTTTCCAATCTCCCAAGGCATTTGATAGCTCTTGTAAGCTTACTTTTGCATCACCTATTACTGATTGCGCCAAATGTTTGCTAGCATCAAATCTAGAGACATTAACACTAACAAGTGAAAAATCTGGGTTCTCAAAATTTGCCCACGACCCAGTTGTGAAATCAGCTAATTTTGTTCCAACAGCAATAGCTAGGTCAGTTTGTTTTGCTAAATTATTTGCTGCTTTGCCACCAAGACCACCTATGGGACCTAAGAAATGAGAGTGGTCTCTCTTCATTGTAGAGTAGCCCATAACTGTTTGTGTAACTGGTATATTGTGTTTAATTGCAAAATTACTTAGATCTTCCATTGCATCAGAGTAGAAAACCCCTCCACCTGAAATCAATAAAGGATTTTTGGATTTTTTAATTTGCTCAGCTGCTTGTTTTATTTGAAAATCATCAGGTCTTGGTCGTCTAATGTTGTGAACTCTCTCTTTAAAAAATTCTTCAGGATATTCATATGTTTCACCTTGAACATCTTGTGATAATGATAAGCAAGCTGGTCCGCAATCTGCTGGATCTAGCATTGTTTGGATTGCTTGAGGTAATGTTTGTAAAATTTGTTCTGGTCTTGTAATTCTATCAAAATATTTTGTTACTGGTTTGAAAGCATCATTCTGAGTAATGCCAGGATTATTAAAATGCTCAACTTGTTGAAGAACTGGGTCAGGCATTCTGTTTGCATATGTGTCTCCAGGTAAAAATAAAATTGGTAATCTGTTGCTCATAGCAACAGCCGAGGATGTAACCATATTTGTAGATCCTGGTCCAACTGAACTAGTTGCAACAAAAAATTGTTTTCTTCTTTTGGCTCTAGCATACGCTATTCCAGTCAGTGCCATATTTTGCTCATGATGCCCTCTATAAGTTGGTAATTTATCCTGATTTTCTTGTAGAGCTTGTCCTAAACAAGCAACATTGCCATGTCCAAAAATACCAAAAGCTCCAGCAAATAACTGCTCTTTTTTACCGTCTATTAAAATTTTTTGAGCAATAAGATGTTTTATTATTGCATGTGCACAAGTGAGCTTTATTTTTTTCATTATTCTATATATAAATCTTTAACTTTTAACAATTAAACACAATTTAAAAAATATGTATAGCAATTTTGGTCAATTCATTAATGGTCAGTGGCAACAAGCAGAAAAAAAAGAAACTTATAAAGTTATCAATCCAGCAACAGAAGAAGTTTTAGGAGAAGCATCAAAAGCATCGTCTGTTGACGTTCAAAAAGCATTAAAATCAGCAGAGAAAGGACTCGAAACTTGGAAAAATACTACTCCATGGCAAAGGTCTTATGTAATAAGAAAAATTGCAGATTTGATGCGTGAAAGAAAAGATGTATTGGCTAAATGGCTTACACTTGAAGTTGGAAAACCTCTTAAAGAAGCAATTGGAGAAGTTGGTGGTGGAGCAGATATATTTGAATGGAATGCAGAAGAAACTAAAAGAATTTATGGTGAAACATTACAAAGTAGATTTCGAGAAACAAGAGTTCATGTTTACTATCAGCCAGTAGGTGTTGTAGCAGCACTTGTGCCATGGAATTTTCCTATAGTTTTAGCGTCTAGAAAAATTTCAACTGCACTGGCTGCTGGTTGTTCAGTTATTTGTAAGCCAGATGTAATTACACCTGGAGCAGTTATGGAACTTGTAAATATTTGTAAAGTTGCTGGAGTTCCTGATGGAGTAGTCAATTTATTATCTGGAGATCCAGCTGAAATATCAAATGAATTACTTGATTCAGATATAATAAAAAAAGTTTCTATAACCGGCTCAACACGTGTTGGAAAATTAATTCTTAAAAAAGCTGCTGATAAAGTTCAAAGAGTTACAATGGAATTAAGTGGCCATTCTCCATTTATAGTATTTGATGATGTTGACATCAATAAAGTTGCAGATATGGCAATAACAGCAAAATTTCGTAACAATGGTCAAGTTTGTATATCTCCAAATAGGTTTTACATTCAAGAAACAAGAAAAGAAGAATTTGTAAATGCTTTTGTTGATAGAGCAAAAAAATTAAAAATTGGAAATGGAATGGATGAAGGCACTGACTTAGGGCCTTTAACAACAGCAAAACGTTTGGAAGAAATTGAAAAATTAGTCGAAACTACAAAGAGTGAAGGCGCGAAAGTTGTTTTAGGTGGGGGTAGACCTTCAGGATTTAATAAAGGTTATTATTTTGAACCAACAGTATTTGATGATGTGCAGGATAATTTTACAATTATGAAAGAAGAACCTTTTGGTCCCTTAGTACCTGTTTTAACTTTCAAGGATTTTGACGAAGTAGTAGAGAGAGCAAATAATAATGACCTGGGACTTTGTAGCTATTTATATACAAACTCAATGGACAAAGCTAATAGAGCATCAGAGATGATGGAAACCGGTTGTGTTGCAGTAAATACAGCGGCTGTTGCAGTTGCTGAAGCTCCATTCGGTGGAATAAAACAAACCGGTTATGGTCGTGAAGGTGGATCTATGGCTATAAAAGATTACCTGAATATAAAGTATACCCATATGGGTCTCAAAACCTGAGTAAATGAGAAAAAATAAAGCCAAAGAAATAATTAAAAATGGCAATGCTGTAATCAATGGTTGGTTACAAATTCCAAGTACTGTTTCAGCAGAAATAATGGCTCAACAAGGATGGGACTCATTAACAATTGATATGCAACACGGGCTCGTTGATTACACAAATGCAATGCCAATGATGCAAGTGATTTCAGCGACAGATGTCGTACCTTTGGCAAGAGTTAATTGGAATGAACCTGGTCAAATTATGAAAATTTTAGATGCTGGATGTTATGGAATCATTTGCCCAATGGTTAGTAATCGAAAAGAAGCAGAAAGATTTGTTCAAGCATGTAAATATCCACCACATGGATATAGAAGTTTTGGTCCAATGAGAGGGTTAATCTATGGAGGGCCTGATTATGGAGATCATGCAAACGATGAAATATTAAAAATGGCTATGATTGAAACTAAAGAAGCTTTAGAAAATCTTGATGAAATTATGAGTACCCCAGGCCTTGATGGTATTTACATAGGGCCTGCTGATTTAAGTTTGGCTATAGGAGAAAAGCCTGGTTTTGATAAAGGTGAAGATACTAAAGCTTATTCAGAAATACTTAGAATATTAGAGCATGCAAAAAAAAACAATATATTTGCTGGAATTCATAACGGAAGTACTGACTATGCAAAAAAAATGATTGAAAAAGGTTTTCAATTTGTAACAGTTGGAGCAGACTCCAGATTTATAAGTGTGGGTGCAAAAAATACAGTTGAAAATTTAAAAGGCACAGTTAAATCAGAATTATCTAAAGCCTATTAATAAATAAAGTATAAACTTTTACGTATGAAAAAAATCTTAATAATAGGATCGATACATAATCATGGTATTGATTTACTTAAAGGAAATAAAAATTTTGAATTTGAAGTTGTAGATAATACAGATGCAGAATTTTTGAAAGATAAAATAAAAGACTGTGATGGAATAAGCATTAGAACATCTAAATTGTCAAAAGAAATAATAGACTCAGCTAAGAATTTAAAAGTGATATCTAGACATGGTGTAGGCTATGATAATATAGATCTTGAAGCAACCAAGCAAAACAATATCACATTAGCAATAACAGCTACAGCAAATGCTCAAGCAGTAGCAGAACATGTTTTATTCATGCTATTCAGCATTGCAAAAAGAAATAATATGTACAACGAGACAGTAAAAACTGGAAAGTTCAGTGATAGAACTAAGCTTCCTAAAACAATTGAGTTATGGAATAAAAGTATCTTAATTGCAGGTTTTGGTCGAATTGGAAAATGTTTACTTAAAAAATGTAAGGGTTTAGAAATGAATATTTTTGTTTATGATCCTTTTGTCAGCGAAGAGGAAATTAAAAAAGTTGGTGGTACTAAAATTAAGGATTTAAATGAGAGTTTAAATAAAATGGATGCAATTTCAATTCATATGCCTCTAAACGAAAATACAAAACATTTAATTAATTATGAAATGATAAAAAAAATGAAAAAAAATTGTATTTTAATTAATGCTGCAAGAGGTGGTATTATTAATGAGGATGATCTTAATAAGGCATTAAACGAAGATTTAATTTTTGGTGCAGGGCTTGACGTTTTTGAAAAGGAGCCTCCATCTGTAGATAATCCATTGCTAAAAAATGAGAAAGCATTTTTAAGCCCTCATTCAGCAGTATTTACCGAAGAGTGTTTGTCTAGAATGGGTATTGAAACAGTCCAAAATATTATCGATTTTTTTGATAATAAATTGGAAAAGTCAAAAATAGTAAAAATCTCATGAGCTTAAAATTAAAAAATTTTGGATTGTTAGAGTTTCTTATCATTATATCAGCTGTTTATGTGGTAGGAATGTTGATATGGACAGCGAGTACAAGGCCTGAAGTTGAAGCTCGTGCAAATTTAGTAAAAGAAAATCATAAAAAAGTTGTCGATTTTATTAATGGCGAAATTAATAATTGTGGAAATAACGATGAAGGGAAGATAACAGTTTGGGGTGATCCATGTAATGCTGAATGGATAGCTGAAAAGGTTGTTAATCATATAAATGATAATCTTAAGATTGAAAATCCGTTTTCAGATGACAATAAAGTTAAAACAGACCCTGACCCGAGAATAAAAGCAGAAGGAAAAGCTGGTCAGTCAGTAGAAATGGGTGTTATTTTTATAATGTCATCAAATTTTTTAGCAGAACCAGGATCAGAATGGATAGTTGGTACTTGTTTTAAATCTCCATGTGTTGCTGCTGGTAATAATGAATTAACTTCTTTATATAGATAACTAATTATTTTCAATTTCTAAATTTGCACTTTTTAAAGTTTCAATTAGATATTTGTATCCAATTTTAGCATATTCAAAAGGATTTGCTTTTGCTGGATCTTGCTCCGCTTCTACAACTAACCATCCAGAATAATTTTGTTTTTTTAACAATTCAAAAAAAGGCTTATAATCAATACAACCATCTCCTGGAACAGTGAAGGCTCCTTCCAAAAAAGCCTGTCTAAAACTATAATCGTGATTTAACGAATTATCTAAAACGTTTTTTCTCATATCTTTGCAATGTATATGAATTATTCTTTCTTTAAATTCTTTATAAATTTTCAAACTATCTCCTTTTGCAAATAACATGTGTCCAGTATCTAAAGTTAGTTTGACACTACCATCTGTGTTTTCTAATAATCTTCTTGTATCTTCTTCACTTTCAATGCAAGTTCCCATATGATGATGGTAAGCAAGGGGCATGTCTTGATCCTCTAGATATTTTCCCATTTCAGAAATTTTTTTATAATATTTTTTAGACTCGTCTAAATCCATTCTAGGTCTTTTAGACAAATTTATATTTGGATCACCTTGAATAGAACCATAAACTTCGGCAAAAACCATGCAGGGTGCTTTACAATCTTGAAATAGTTTCAATTGGTTTTGAATTTTTAATTTTTCCTCTTCAAAAGTATTTTTTCTTAAATTTGCTCCATACCAACCTGAGCATAATTTTAAATTATATTTATTTAATATAGGAATTAATTCTTTTGATGTTTTTGGAAATTTTCCACCAGACTCTATTCCTTTAAATCCTGCTTCACTAGCTTCAGAAAGACATTGTTCAAGCGAAGTATCACCTCCAAGCTCAGGCATGTCATCATTGCTCCAAGCTATTGGGGCTATACCTAATTTTACTGACATAAATAATAGTTTTGTTATGATATTAGATGCTTCAAAAAATTAAACCTAAAAAATTTAAACTTGGAATTGTTGGAGGAGGGCCTGGATCTTGGATCGGGCATGTTCATAGAATTTCATCGAGATATGATGACAAATATGAAATCGTTGCAGGGGTATTTTCTAGAAGTGTTGATAAATCTAGGAAATTTGGACAAAGTATAGGTTTAGATAAATCTAGATGTTATTCAAATTACAAGGAGATGTCTGAAAAAGAAGCGAAAAGAAAAGATGGTATTAATGTTGTAGCAATAATGACTCCACCATCAAGTCATCAAATTATTGCAGAGAATTTTATAAAAAAAAATATACATGTAATTTCAGACAAACCATTTGCTGGAAATCTTGAGCAGGGAAAAAAACTATATAAAGCTATAAAAAATAACAAAAAAATTAAATATGCACTGACGCACAACTATTCATCTTATCCAATGGTAAGAGAGGCAAAAAATTTAGTGGAAAAAGGAAAAATTGGAAAAGTTGAATATATCAATGTTGAATATATTCAGGATTGGACAGATGGTAATAAAATTTCAAAAACAAATTCAAAAAAGGTTTTTAAATGGAAAGTTGATAAAAAAATTGTCGGTGTATCAGCAGTTCTGAATGAAATAGGATCACACGCATATCATCTAGCAATTTATATTACAGGCCTTAAAGGAGAAAAATTGATAGCCGATGTAAGTAAATATTCGAAGGAAGTTAATATGGATAATAACGCACAAGTTTTTGTTAATTTTAACAATGGTGCTAAAGGAATTGTATGGACATGTGTAACAGCTAAAGGTGGTGTTTATGGTTTAAGAATTAGAGTATATGGGTCTAAAGGAAGTTTAGAATGGGTTCAAAATGATCCAAATTATCTAAAATTTAATCCAAGCAAAGGAGCAGTAAAGTTTTTAGAAAGAGGATATACAAAGGCAAATTTTTCAAAAAAATTTTCTAGAGTAAAATTTGGTCACCCTGAAGGATATTTAGATGCTTTTGCAAATATATATAAGGAATTTGCTGAATATTTAAAAACAAATACAAAAAAAAGATTTTATTTTCCCAATGAGGAAGAGGGTTTGGAGACTGCTAAATTCATTGATGCATGCAAGAAATCATCATTAAAAAAACAATGGGTAAAAATTTAATTAACGTAGCATTATTCGGTTTGGGAAGAATAGGGCTGATGCATGCAAATAATTTAATTAATAATAAAAATTTTAATCTTAAATATATTTTTGATATTAATAAAAAAATTGCAAAAAAAGTTTCAAAAAATCTAAATTGTGAAAATATTGAAAGTCCTCAAATAGCATATAAAGATAAAAAAATTGATTGTATTTTTATATCTTCCACTACATCAACTCATCTTAAATTTATATATGAAAGTATAAAAAATAATAAAACAGTATTTTGTGAAAAACCTTTAGATTTAAATTTAAAAAAAATTCAAAATTACGAAAAAAAAATAAGTAAATTTAATCATAAAATTCAAATTGGATTTAATAGGAGATATGATCCAGGTCATAGTTCTCTAAAAAATAATTTAATAAAAGGCAAGATAGGAAAGCTAGAGAAGATTATTATTACTAGCAGAGATCCGGCTGCTCCATCTATAAATTATTTAAAAGCCTCAGGTGGTATTTTTAAAGATATGATGATCCATGATTTCGATCTAGCAAGATATTATGCAGGTAAAGATGAATTTGTTTCTATATTTGCTACAGGGAGCAATATTTCTAATAAATACTTCAATAAACTAAGAGATTTCGAACTTGCGACAGCAATTTTGAAAACAAAAAATGGTGTTCAATGCATTATAAGTAATTCGAGACATTGTAGTTTTGGATATGATCAAAGAGTAGAACTTTTTGGAAGCAAAGGAATGATTATTTCTGATAATATCAAAGAAAATGAGATTAGTTTGTATTCTAATAAAAGTACGAATGCACGTTCAAGCTTTAAACATTTTTTTATAGAAAGATACGATCAGGCATACAAAGAACAGTTAAATGATCTTGCCAAATTATTCAGATCAAATTTGAGACCTAAAAGTGGTTTTAATGATGGAAAGATTTCAATACAAATTGCTGAGAGTGCAATCCGGTCATTAAAATCAAAAAAGTTTGAAAAAATAAAATATTAAAAAACAACTTTTAGTTGAATACAACCTGCTTCTTTACAATCTAAATAAATTTATGTTAGCTTTAATGTTTAAAAGTTAACTTTTATTTAAGAGAGGAAATTAAAAATGAAAACAATAAAGAACTTTATATTAGCTGTTGCTGCATGGGCAATGATGTCTGTATCAGCATTAGCAACTGATATAATTGTTGTTTCGCATGGACAAGCTAACGACCCTTTTTGGTCAGTAGCTAAAAATGGAGTTGATGCTGCTTGTAAAGATATGGGAGTATCTTGTAAATACACTGCACCTGGAACTTTTGACATGGTTGAAATGGCAAAACTAATTGATAACGCTGTATCACAAAAACCAAAAGGTATTGTAATTACTTTACCTGATGCAGCTGCATTAGGAAAATCTGTAAAAGCAGCAATAGCTGCTGGTATACCAGTAGTTTCTATGAACTCAGGCTCAGATGACTATGCATCATTAGGAATTAGTGCACACGTAGGTCAAACTGAATTTGAAGCTGGTGTTGGTGGCGGACAAAAAATGAAAGCTGCTGGAGGAAAAAAAGCTTTATGCGTTAACCATGAAGTTGGAAACGTAGCGCTTGATAGAAGATGTGCAGGTTTCAAAAAAGGTTTTGGTGGATCTGTTGATATTCTTGGAACATCAAACGACCCAACTGAAATTCAAAAAGCTGTTGCTGCAAAATTAGGTGGTGGATATGACACTATTCTAACTTTAGGAGCTGGTTTATCTGGTGAAGCAGCACTAAAAGCTTTAGAAGCTGCTGGTAAAGTTGGAAATGTTAAATTAGGAACATTTGATATGTCACCTAACATGTTAAAAGCTGCTGCTGCAGGTAAAGTAGAGTTTTTAATTGACCAACAACAATATCTACAAGGTTATTTGCCTATAGCTATATTTGCTCAGTACATGAGATGGGGAACAATGCCTGCTGGTGTAGTTATGACTGGACCTGGATTTGTTACTCCTGATAATGCTGCTAAAGTAATTAAATGGGCAGCTCAAGGTTATAGATAAAATCTATATTTAAGGCCTGACTATAAAATTTAGTCGGGCCTTTTTTCAAAATTTAAATGTCATTAAAATCAAAAAGTATTTCATCAAAAGGTAGTCTTAATGAAGACGAACGTCTAAAAAAAATATCACCACTAAGAGTTTTATTGAATAGGCCTGAGCTAGGTGCATTAGGTGGCTCAATACTTGTATTTATATTCTTTGGAATTGTAGCCGGCGATACCGGTATGTTTAGTGCCTATGGAATGCTTAATTTCCTCGATGTTTCAGCTAATTTAGGAATTATAGCAATAGCAGCAGCGATGTTAATGATTGGTGGTGAATTTGATTTGTCAATTGGATCAATGATTGGCTTTGCTGGAATTTGTATTGCAATTCCTGCGATTTATTGGGGTTGGCCTTTATGGATGAGTATAGTTTTTGCGTTCGCTATGGCAGTATTGGTTGGATACTTTAATGGCATAATGGTTGTCAAAACTGGTTTGCCATCTTTTATTGTAACACTTGCAATGCTTTTTATTTTAAGAGGATTGACATTAGCAATAACAAGATTGATTACTGGTAGAACTCAAGTTCCAGGACTAAGAGTATTAATTGAAGATGATCCATTAGCATGGTTATTTGCAACAGATACTTTTAAATGGCTTTTTACTTGGTTCGGATCATTAAAATTGATTGAACTAAGAACTGATGGAACGCCTCTTGCAACTGGAATACCTCCATCAGTTATTTGGTTTATTGCATTAACATTGTTTGCAACATGGATATTGATGAAAACAAGATACGGTAATTGGATCTTTGCTTCTGGAGGCGATAAGGTTGGAGCAACAAATGTAGGTGTACCAGTTGGAAGGGTAAAAATAAGTCTATTTATCGGTACGGCAGTCGCTTCAACTATTTTTGCTTGTATTCAAGTATTAGATGCGGGTTCTGCAGATACTATGAGGGGTACTTTGAAAGAACTAGAAGCTATTGCAGCTGCTGTTGTTGGTGGTTGTCTCTTAACAGGCGGATACGGATCTGCAATAGGTGCTGCTTTTGGTGCAATTATATTTGGGACTGTATCTATGGGAATATTTTATACAGATGTTGATACTGATTGGTTTAAAGTTTTTTTAGGAGCAATGATGTTAATAGCAGTAGTATTTAATAATTATATCAGAAAAAAAGTAACTGAGAGTAAATAATGTCTGACTATCTTGTTCAATTTAATAATATTAGTAAGTTTTTTGGAAAGGTAATAGCACTCAAAGATGTCACTATGAGATTAAAAAAAGGTGAGATCATGTGTTTGCTTGGAGATAATGGAGCAGGAAAGTCAACATTAATTAAAACTTTAGCAGGTGTTCATAAACCTGATGAAGGAGAAATTATATTTGAAGATAATAAAATTGTTTTTGACTCGCCCAAAGATGCTTTGGATATTGGCATAGGAACAGTTTATCAAGATCTAGCATTAGTTCCTTTAATGAGTGTTACTAGAAATTTTTTTATGGGAAGAGAGCCTCAAAAAGGTATTCCTTTCCTTAAAACTTTTGATGTGGAGAAAGCAAATAAGATAGCAGCAGATAGAATGGGACAAATAGGTATTGATGTTAGAGATCCATCCCAAGCAGTTGGAACTATGTCCGGTGGTGAAAGACAATGTCTAGCAATATCAAGAGCTATATATTTTGGAGCAAAAGTTTTAGTTTTAGATGAACCAACTTCTGCTTTAGGGGTTCATCAAGCATCAATGGTATTAAAATATATTGTAAAAGCTGCATCTGAGGGATTGGCTGTAATTTTAATTACTCATAATGTGCATCATGCTTACCCTGTTGGTAATAGTTTCACTGTACTTAATCGAGGAAAAAGCATGGGCACGTTCCAAAAAAAAGATATTTCTAGAGAAAAGCTTCTTAGTATGATGGCTGGTGGTGAAGAATTAGACAAACTTGAAGTCGAACTTCAAGAAATGGATAGAATTCACAACAAAAATTAGATATTACGCCATATATCTTTACCATGACAAAATCATTTCCTTTGCTCTTTATATTATTATGGTCATCTGCATTCATATCTGGGAAAGAAATTGTTCAAAACGCTTCTCCATTTGCAGCTTTAGCATTTAGATTTGGGATTGTAACAATTGGTTTTCTCGTATTTGCTTATTTCAGTAATGATAAAATTTTTGGAAAATTAAAAAATATTATTGAAAGTATTTCAACAGGTATTTTATTTCATGGAATTTATTTAGGTGGATGTTGGTATGCATTTTCAATTGGGATGCCAGCTGCAATTGTAGCTTTAATAGTTACACTTCAACCAATTTTAACAAATATTTTATCTGGTCCAATTTTTGGAGAAAAAATATCTTGGAAACAGTGGGTAGGTATCAGTTTAGGTTTCGTTGGTTCTGTCACTGTCTTAGGTATTGATTTTGGAAAAGAAATTCCTGCTTTAGGATTGTTGGCTACAGTCTTAGCTTTATTTGCAATAACGGCTGGAACATTGTGGCAAAAAAAATTGAGTGGAAATTTAGCTTTGTCAGTTAACAATGCATATCAAGCAATTGGTGGTTGCCTATTTAATCTATTGTTAATGTTTATATTTGAAAATGCTTATATAAATTTTACAACTAGTTTTATATTAGGTATGTCTCACCAAATTATATTAGTTTCATTTGGGGCTTTTACTATTCTTATGTTTTTAATCAAAAGGGGTACTGTGGGTAAAACTACTACTTTATTTTTTTTAGTACCTCCTACTTCAGCAGTGATGGCATGGATATTTTTAAATGAACAATTAACATTTACTGACATAATTGGTTTTTTAATAACAACTGTTGGAGTATTTATAGCTACAAGGGATAAAAAAAATGGATAACAATTTTTTTAAAAAAATAAGAATATTAGATGGTGGCATGGGTCAATTATTACTTGAAAAAGGAATGGTATCTATGGGGACCTTATGGTCTGCTAGTGCTTTATTAGATGAAAAATATCATCAAATGTTAGTTGATACTCATCTATCATATATCAACTCAGGCTCAGATGTTATAGTTACAAACACTTTTAGTTGTAGAAAATTTAGATTAATAGAAAATAATGTTGGTAATCAATTCAAAAAATTAAACGAAATTGCATGTAAACTTGCAATCCAAGCTAAAGATTTATCAAAGAAAAATGTATTAGTAGCTGGATCAATTCCAAGCCAAAGAGACACTTATATAACTGATAATCGCGATATCAAATTAATAGAGGAAGATATGTTTGAACAAGCTGATATTTTAAGTGAATTTACTGATTTTTTATATTTAGATGTTATTAGCAGCACTAATGAAGTTAAAGCTGCTCTTAATATATCTAAAAAGTTAAACAAAAAAATTTTAATTGGAATACATTTAAAAAAAAATGGCGACCTACCCTCAGAAGAAAAAATTGAGCAATTAATTGAAATTATTAAACATGAAAATACACTTGGTGTAGTTTGTGCATGTGTTTCCCCAGAAATATCATTATCAGTGTTAGATAAATTTTTTAATTGTAAAGTTCCATTTGGATTTAAAATAAATTTGTGGGGAGTTGATGAACCAGGCCCAATTCAGACATTTAATACAGCAAAACCTAATGAAATTGGAGTAAATCCTAATCAATCTTTAGGAAAAAGAGATAATTTTGATGCAAATGCATTTTATAATTTATCAAAAAAATTCATAGATGGTGGGGCAACAATTTTAGGTGGGTGTTGTGAGACAAAACCAAAACATATTAGCTCTATATCTTCACTTAAATAATAATTTTTGTATCTGCCTTTCTTACAAAATAAATTCCTACAACTACAGCCAATAAAGATATTAATACCTTGTAAGTTATTAATTCATTTAAAAATATATAGCCTAAAATAATTCCAAAGATTGGGATTAAGTATGAGACCTGAGATTGAAAAATTAAACCATTCTTTTTCAAAATTTTAAACCTTAAAAGCCATGCAACTCCTGTTGGTACTATGCCAAGATAAATTACTGACATAGTTGAATTTAATGATGGAGTATTTTCCCAAGGAGTTTCCAATAAACACATCAAAGGAAATAAAATCAGAGTTGCCCAAATTAATATTGATCCAGTAACGTTTTCATTTTTTTTCTTACTAATTTTAAGTGTTAAAACTCCACCTATTACATAACATGTTGATCCTACTAAAATTAATATTGCTGAAAGAAAATTATTTTCATCGATTAAAATATTATCAGAAAATAAATAAACAATTCCTGCAAATCCTATTAATATTCCTATAGTTTTTGCAACATTAAATTTTTCGTTTTTTGTATAAAAGTGACCTAATATAGTAGAGCTCAAAGGAGTAGTAGACATCAAAATTGCTGCCAAATTACTTTGCACAGATTTTACCCCGTAAGCAATTAAAAAGAATGGTATAACTAAATTTATTAATCCTATTAACATGAACCAATGCCAATCTTTTGAAAATGCTTCAATTACTATTTTTTTATAAAAACATAAAATTAGTACTGGTATAGATCCAAAAAATACTCTCAAAAAAGCAATTGTCATTGGACCGAAAGATTCTGTTGCAATTTTTATATTAAAAAAAGCAGATGCCCAAATTATTGATAATAATGTTAATAAAATATAATCTGTTAAATTAGCTTGCTTCATTCTGTAATATCTTTCACATCACCATTTGTAATTTGAATTAATTTCTCATAATTGATCTTAAAAATTGCATTAGGATGTCCAGCTGCAGCAAAAATATCTTTAAACCTACTTAAAGAATTATCTACAAATATTGGAATATTATTTATATGACCTATAGGAGATACGCCTCCAATTGTATATCCTGTTTGAGACTTAACTTCTTCAGCAGAAGCCATTCTTACATTTTTTTTTTCAGAAATTTTTTTTAATTTATTTAACGAACATCTTTTGTCACCAGAAACTAAACAAAGTAAAAAATCATTTTCTATCTTAATAAGCAGGCTTTTGACAATTGCTCCTACATCACACTTTAATGAATTTGCAGCATCTAATGCTGTTTTTGCTGAATTTTCTAATTCTACAACTGATAAATTATCATCAAACTCTTTAAGACGCTTCTCTGCTCTTTTAACTGGTTCTTTATTTAACAAAGTCATATTCAACTTATGATTGATAAAAAAGTACTGAAAATATTAGCATAATTATATGTTTAAATTGCATAGGTGATATCCTCATTATATGTATTCTTTATTATAACAATATTGGTAATTAACCCAGATATTTAATTCTACAGGAGATTATATGAGCGCAAGCAAAGTTCTAAAAATGATGAAAGACAAGCAAATTGAGTTTGTCGATTTAAGATTTACAGACCCAAGAGGTAAATTACAGCACTTAACTATGGACGCATCGGTAGTCGATGGAGACATGTTAACCGATGGTGTATTTTTCGATGGATCATCTATTGCTGGATGGAAAGCAATAAATGAATCTGACATGATATTAAAACCTGATTTAAACAGACAAATCGTGGATCCATTTACATCTCATAATACTCTTGTTTTATTTTGCGACATATTAGATGCAATTAAAAGAAATCCTTATGAAAGAGATCCAAGAGGGATAGCAAAGAAAGCTGAAGCTTATTTAAAGAAGACTGGTATAGGTGATAAAGCTTACTTTGGTCCAGAGCCAGAATTTTTTGTTTTTGATGATGTAAAAATCAAAAACGACATGAACGAAACAAGTTTTTCGATAGATAGTACAGAAGGACCGTATAATTCTGGAAAAAGTTATGAAAATGGGAATATGGGTCATAGACCTGGAGTTAAAGGTGGATATTTTCCAGTCCCTCCAGTAGATAGTGCTCAGGATATAAGAGGTGAATATCTAAAAGGTTTAAGAGATGTAGGTATCACAGTTGAAAAACATCACCATGAAGTTGCTCCAAGTCAGCACGAACTTGGAATGCTTTTTGGTACATTAGTTGATCAAGCTGATAATGTTCAATTATACAAATATGTAGTTCAAATGGTTTCACATTCATTTGGTAAAACTGCTACTTTTATGCCTAAACCTGTAAAAGGTGATAATGGATCAGGAATGCACGTTCACCAATCAGTTTGGAAAGGGAAAACTCCAGTTTTTTCTGGAAATAAATATTCAGGTTTGTCACAAACTGCTCTTTATTATATTGGTGGAATACTTAAACATGCTAAGGCGATTAATGCTTTTTCAAATGCTACAACAAATAGTTATAAAAGATTAATTCCAGGTTTTGAAGCTCCAGTTTTGCTTGCTTATTCTGCAAGAAACAGATCAGCATCTTGTCGAATTCCGATAACTCTAAGCAAAAAAGGAGCAAGATGTGAAATTAGATTCCCAGATGCATCTGGTAATCCATATTTAACATTTGCATCTATGTTAATGGCGGGAATAGACGGTATCAAAAATAAAATTGATCCAGGCAAATCCTTTGATAAAGATCTTTACGCTTTATCAGAGAAGGAAGTTAAAAAAGTTCCAACTGTTTGCGGATCATTAAGAGAAGCGATGGAAAGTTTAGATAAAGATAGAAAGTTTTTAACTCAAGGTGGAGTATTTACTGACGATCAAATTGATGCTTATATTGCTCTTAAATTTGAGGAGATACACAACTTTGAACATACACCTCATCCTATTGAGTTTGATATGTACTATAGTTGTTAAATAGCTTTTTTATTTTTTAGCTATTTTATTTTTTCCTAAACCTTTTTTAACCACGTAGTTGAGGGTGCCATGTGCGCCCGCTTCTACTGGTTTAATTAAACTTCTGAATAAAGATTTTCTTTTTTGAGTTTTAACTTCAGAGTTAATTAGGTTTTTGTGCTCAAAAGTGTTCATATCAATGTTTCTATCATAGATATGCAGTTAACGCAATTCTGATATGCGTATATTAAATACTATATTTTAAAGGATTCTCCGCATCCACATCTCTCCGTTTCATTCGGGTTATTAAATACAAATTGTGAAGAAAATTTTTCTTTTTTAAAATCCATTTCTGTTCCAAGTAAATACATTACTGCTGCAGAGTCTATAAAGACTTTCACACCTTTATCTTCTACTACTTCGTCATTTGGGTTTACCTCTTTTGTGTACTCCATAACATAAGACATCCCTGCGCACCCACCTGACTTAACTCCAACTCTAACTCCTAAAGAGTCTTTTTCAGCATTATACATAATTTCTTTTATTCTTTGAGCTGCGTTATCGCTTAATGTTATAATCTGTTTTGTCATAAATTTAACTCAAGTTTTGCAGCTTCAGACATCATTGATTTGTCCCATGGTGGCTCCCAGACTAAATCAAGATCTACTTTTGAAACTTCTTTAATTTCTAATATACTGTCTTTAACTTCTTTAGGCAAACTTTCAGCTACTGGACAATTTGGTGTGGTTAAAGTCATTTTAACCTTAACTTCAGAATTATTAACGATAATATCGTATATCAAACCTAATTCATATATATTAACAGGTATCTCTGGATCATAGATTTTTTTTATTTCAGCAATTACTTTTTCTTTAAGATCCATTTTCATTCCTCTGTTTTTACAATTTGATCTGAATTATCTAATGCTGATGTAAGAGTATGCCAAGATAAAGTTGCACACTTTACTCTCATAGGATATTGCTTGACACCCGATAAACTCATTAATTTAGTTTTTTCGTCATCTTTTAAAATATTAGACTCTAAAAAATCTTTTTCTTTTATCATTCCTAGAAAATCAGTTACAATTTCTTTTACCTCTTTTTCTTCTTTCCCTCTAACCATATCAGTCATAATTGATGCCGACGCCATTGAAATAGCGCAGCCATGACCTTCAAATGCAATATCTTCAACTTTTTTATTTTCATTTAATCTGAGATAGACATGTACATTATCACCACATAAAGGATTATTTCCCTTTGCATCTTTATTATAATTATCAAACTTTCCTAAATTCCTTGGATTTTTTCCATGGTCTAATATTATTTCTTGATATAAATCTTTTAAGTCCATTATAAGTTAAAAATTTTTTTACATTTATTTATTGCTTCATCAAGTTTATCAATATCATCTTTCGTATTATAAACTCCAAATGAAGCTCTTGCAGTTGCAGGTAAATTTAATTTATCATGTAATATTTGGCAGCAGTGATGCCCTGCTCTAATAGCTACTCCATCTTCATCAAGAATTGTTGCAATATCATGTGGATGAACACCTTCAATAGTAAATGATATAACCCCACCCTTTTCTTTTGGATTTCCTATAATATTAACTGAATTATTTTTTCTTAACTTTTCTAGTCCGTAGTCTAATAATTCTTTTTCATGTTTTTCGATATTTTGAATACCAATTTTTTCCATAAATTTTATGGATTCATTAAAAGCTATAACTTGAGCTGTAGCCATCGTTCCAGCCTCATATTTATTAGGTAATTCACCATAAGTAATACCTTCTTTTTTAACCTCATTTATCATTCCTCCTCCACCTTGATATGGGGGCAAATCTTCAAGCCATTTTTTTTTAGCATATAGAATACCTATTCCAGTTGGTCCGTACATTTTATGCCCAGATATCGCATAAAAATCACAATCAATATCCTGCATATCTAATTTTAAGTGAGGCGCACCTTGGCAACCATCAATTAGAACCGGTATATTTTTTGAATGAGCCAATTGTACAATTTCTTTGATAGGTAATATTGCACCTGTTACATTCGATAAATGACTTACACTAATTATCTTTGTTTTGTTTGTAATTTTTTTTTCTATAGCTTCTAATGTTACTTCGCCATTATCATTAATTTCAGCAAATTCTATTTTTATATTTTTTGCTTTTCTGAGAAAATGCCAAGGAACATAATTTGAATGATGCTCGAGTTCAGTCAACAATACTTCATCTCCTTCAGATAAATATTTTTGACCAAAAGTGTTAGCGACTAAATTAATTGCTTCTGTAGCACCTTTAGTAAATACGATTTCATCTTTATCTTTAGCATTAATATATTTTTGAACTGAAACTCTTGTTTGTTCATATAAATTAGTAGCAGCAACCGCCAAATAATGAACACTTCTACCTATATTAGAAAACTCTTTTGTATAAAAATCATAAATTCTATCTACAACAACTCTTGGTTTCTGAGATGAATTAGCACTATCTAGATATACTAAATCATTATTTTGAATTTTATCGTCAAAAATTGGAAATTCTCTTTTTATATCGTCTATATTCATTAATTTAGTCCAATCATATTTTTTAATAATTTTTTAATTTCTTCATCTGTAATTTTTTCAACAACATCTAAAAGAAAACCGTTAATTAATAATTCTTTTGCAGTTTTTTTGTCTAATCCTCTAGACATTAAATAAAAAATAGAATCTTCATCTAAACTACCTGATGCAGAACCATGTGAACATTTAACGTCATCAGCATAAATTTCTAGTTCAGGCTTTGCATTAAATTCTGCTTGTTCATTTAAAAGCACCGCTTTACTTAATTGATAACCATCAGTTTTTTGAGCTTTAGAATCTACATATATTTTTCCTTGGTAGACAGACTTTGAACTGTCATCAATTACACTTTTTATTAACTGATAACTTTTCGTGTTTTCATACAAATGGTTAGTATTAGTTCTTATTTCGTGGTGTTTATTTTTAGACAATAAATGTATTCCATTAATAAATGCCGACGAATATTGACCTTCAAGATTACAGCTAACTTCATTTTTTATATATTCAGAACCAGATGAAAATATAAATGTTTCAGAAATACTATTTTCTTTTTGAGTAATACTAGAATAATCGTACTTAATATTTGTATTACTTTTTTTATCTATTTTATAATTCTTAAGAATTGCATTTTTACCAAGATTAAAATTAAATAAATTATTAATGAAATTCTTTTCTGAATTATCTTGAGAAAGATTAATAATTTTTATTGAGCTGTTTTCTTCTAGCTCAAACATTAGTTGAAAATTAATATTAGTGTTGCTCACTTTCTCATTTGTTATTTGATATATAATTAAAGGCTTTTTGAATGAGTAATTTTTTTTAACCAAAATATTATGTATTTTATTAGAAAAAGAATTATTTAGACTTAAAAGAGAATTATCATCATTTGGGTTTTGGTTATAATTTTCTAAAGTCGTTAAATTAATTTTATCGCTTTCTTCATATTCGAAACTCAATCGCTCAACTTTACCGTTAACAATAACAATTTTATTATGTTCAATTTCCTTAATAAAAATTTCGTCGTTAATTTCATTTTTAATGTTGTAATCATTATAAAATGTTAGTTCACCAATATTTTTTTGAATTATCTGTTTTATATCTGAAAATTTCCAGTTTTCTAATTTTCTGCTTGGAAATCCATTTTTCAAAAAATTATCTAGAGCTTCTTTTTTTAATTTAATCTCTTGGTTTGAGAAATTAGACATACTTATAAATTTATCAAAATCTGTTTTTAATTTTTGTTCCATTTAATTGAAATTTTCATATCCTTTTTTTTCTAACTCTAAAGCTAATTCTGCACCACCTGATTTAATAATTTTTCCACCCATAAGTACATGCACAAAGTCAGGTTTTATATAATCAAGAAGTCTTTGATAGTGGGTAATTATTAAAAACGAATTATTTTTTTTTCTTAATGCATTAACTCCATCTGCAACTATTTTAAGAGCATCAATATCTAATCCAGAGTCTGTTTCATCTAGTATAGATAATTTTGGATCTAAAATTGACATTTGTAAAATTTCGTTTTTCTTTTTTTCACCTCCAGAAAAACCTACATTTAATTGGCGATTTAATTTTTCTTCATCAAATTTAAGTTCTTTTGCTTTTTCTTTTACTAATTTTAAAAATTCTAAAGCATCTAATTCTTTTTCACCTCTAGCTTTTCTGATTGAATTTAAAGATGTTTTTAAAAAAATATTTGTATTCACCCCAGGTATTTCCAAAGGATATTGGAATGCCAAAAAAATACCTTCATGTGCTCTTTCTTCAGTTTCAAGATCAAATAAATTTTTGTTTTCATATAATACTTCTCCTGATACCTCATATCCTTTTTTACCTGATAAAATATTTGACAAAGTACTTTTTCCTGATCCATTAGGTCCCATTATTGCATGAACCTCGCCAGGTTTTATTTCTAAATTAAAACCACTTAATATGGATTTTTCCTGAATTTTTGCGTTTAAATTGTTAATTTTTAACATTTAACCAACACTTCCTTCTAAACTTATTCCAACTAATTTTTGAGCTTCCACAGCAAATTCCATTGGTAATTGTTGCAGTACCTCTTTGCAAAAACCATTAACAATCAATCCTACAGCTTCCTCTTGATTTAGCCCTCTTTGTTGACAATAATGTAGTTGATCTTCACTAATTTTAGAGGTGGTCGCTTCATGAGCAATGTTAGAATTTGAATTTTTATTTTTAATATAAGGTACGGTGTGTGCTCCACATTTATTACCCATTAATAACGAGTCACATTGAGTATAATTTGTTGAATTAGATGCATTTTTAGAAATATCTACTAAACCTCTGTAAGTCATATCTGATTTACCTGCACTTATACCTTTTGAAATAATTTTACTTTTTGTATTTTTTCCTAAATGAATCATCTTCGTTCCAGTATCAGCCTTCTGATGATTATTTGTAATTGCAATTGAATAAAATTCACCGATTGAATTATCACCCTTTAAAATACAGCTTGGATATTTCCAAGTAATTGCAGAACCTGTTTCTACTTGTGTCCATGAAATTTTTGAGTTTTTACCTTTGCATAATCCTCTTTTAGTTACAAAATTATATATACCTCCTTTTCCATCTTTATCTCCAGGATACCAATTTTGTACTGTAGAATATTTAATCTCTGCATCATCCAACGCAATCAGTTCAACATTTGCGGCATGCAATTGATTTTCATCCCTCATTGGCGCAGTGCATCCTTCTAAATAACTTACATAACTACCTTTATCAGCAATGATTAAAGTTCTCTCAAATTGTCCAGTATCAGATGCGTTGATTCTAAAATATGTTGATAGTTCCATTGGACATTTTACATTTGGTGGTATGTAAACAAATGATCCATCAGTGAAAACTGCTGAGTTTAATGTAGCAAAGAAGTGATCAGTAATTGGTATGACTGAACCTAAATATTTTTTAACTAAGTCTGGATGTTTTTGTATTGCTTCAGAAATAGAGCAAAAAATAATTCCTTTTTTTGTTAAAGTATCTTTAAAAGTTGTAGCAACAGATACTGAGTCAAACACAGCATCAACGGCAATACCGTTTAATCTCTTTTGTTCTTGAAGTGGTATTCCTAATTTTTTGTAAGTCTCAAGCAATTTTGGATCTAAATCTTCTAAATTTTTTGGCTTTTCTTTAAAACTTTTGGGTGCAGAATAATAATATAAGTCTTGATAATCAATTTTAGGGTATTTTGGCTTTTGCCAATCAGGTTCTTTTAATACTTTTAATCTTTCAAATGCTTTTAACCTCCATTGGAGTAGCCAGTCTGGTTCTTTTTTTATATTTGATATAAATCTTATAACTTCTTCGTTTAAACCTTTTGGGGCTTTAAAACTTTCAATATCTGTCGAAAAACCGTATTTATAATCTTTTAAATCTTCTATTTGTTTATCTCTCATTACAATCTATTTTCTGTTTTGTATATTAGGTCGCCAAGATTTTTTTCTTCGAAGAATAAGTTTATATGTGTCTCTAACTCATCCCATAAATTATGAGTTATGCATTTAGCAGATTTCCCATTACATCCTTTTTTTGAATGTTTTTGGCATCCGATTGTTTTTACTTTTTCTTCTACAGCAGAAAGAACTTCAGAAATTTTAATTTCACTAGGAATTTTATTTAAAGTGTACCCACCTTTTTTTCCACGTATGCTTTTAACAATTTGATTCTTTTTTAATTTTAAAAATAATTGTTCTAGATAAACTAAAGATATTCCTTGTCTGATAGATATATCTCTTAGAGATATTGGTTCATTATTTTTAAATCTAGCTATATCGGCGAGTGCCATTACAGCATATCTGCTTTTAGTTGATAATTTCATATTTTACGCAATAAACGGGCTTTATATATACCTGACTAAATTAGTCAAGATTGAGTATATTTAAAATACTTGCATTTTGTCGCTCAATTTTGATAGAAAAATATAATTTTTTTTTGAGACTGATAATCAATGCCATCTACAGATACAAAAATTACTGAAATTTTTATTCCTGGCCCTGCGGGTAGATTAGAAGCTAAGTATTTTAAAAGTAAAAAAAATACTTCTCCAATTGCTTTAGTGCTTCATCCTCATCCTCAATATGGTGGAACTATGAATAATAAAGTTGTTGTGGATACTTTTCAAACTTTCGTTGATAATAATTTTTCAGTTTGCAGGGTCAACTTTAGAGGAGTTGGTAAAAGTGATGGAGAATTTGATAACGGTCAAGGAGAACTTGCTGACGCTGCAGCGGCATTAGATTGGTTGGAAAGAGAGAATTTTGATAATTCGCAATGTTGGATTTCAGGATTTTCTTTTGGATCCTTAATAGCAATGCAATTATTAATGAGAAGACCTGAGATAAATAGATTTATAGCTATATCACCTCAACCCAATGTATATGATTTTTCGTTTTTATCGCCTTGTCCAACCTCTGGCATTATTATACATGGTAAGAAAGATGAGCTGGTACCTTTTGAAGACATAAACGAATTGAATAAAAGATTAAGTGCTCAAAAAGGTATAAAAGTAGAATTTGATATTATAACTGAAGCAAACCATTTTTTTTCAAAAGCTGATGCTCATTTAGTAAAATCTCTAAGTAAATATATAAAGAAAGAAACTGCTTTATATTAATAATTTACTTTTAAATTGCCACCTGTAACAGGAATATTTACTTTTGTGGTACTTGGATAAGTTATTGGTTTTTTTAAATATGATCTAATTGATAAATATGCAAATGCTTGGGATTCAATAAAATCTCCATCTATATTAAATTCATCAATTAAATTAATTTTACATTTTGTTATATTTTTTAAATGATTTACTAATGTCAAATTTTTTCTTCCTCCACCACATAAAATAATATTAATTTTATTTTTTAAATATTTTTTTTATATTGTTTGAGATTATCAATGCTGTAAAATAGGTTAGAGTAGCTATAGCATCCGCAAATTCTAATCCTCTAACAAAATTAATATCAAATTCTTTTCTGTCATAAGAATGTTTTTCATCGACGTTATAAAATTCATGTTCGTAAAATTGATTAATTATATCTTGATTAATATTTCCAGAGGATGCAATATCACCATTATTATCAAATTTTATTCCTTTTGTTTTTTTTAAGTATTCATCAATTAAAACATTGCCAGGCCCTATATCTTTTGCAAATAATTTATCTTTAAAACAATAAGTATAATTCGATATTCCTCCAATATTTAAAATTAATGTTGGATCATTTATCTGAAGTTTTTTTATTAAAAGTTTATGATAAATAGGAGCTAAAGGCGCACCTTCACCATTATTTTTAATGTCATTAGCTCTAAAATTATAAATCACTTTCTCATTTAACAATTGTGAAAGTAATTTTGCATCTCCCATTTGCACAGAATAACCGTCTTTAGGTTTGTGAATTATTGTTTGTCCATGGAACCCAACTAACTGAATTTTATACTTATTATTGTTAATAATGCTTTGAGATATTCTGGAATGATAAAGTGTTAGATCTCTTTCTATAGATTTATAAATGTTAATATTTTCCTTTATATCTGCTCTATTATTTATATTTAGAATAAAAGTAGAAAGTCTTTTTCTAAATTCTTCAGGATAATTGAAGTACTTATTATCTATTATATCTAAATTATTTTCACCATCTGATTTGATAATACTTGCATCAATACCGTCAAGAGATGTACCGCTCATTAAACCCAGTGCTATAAAAGAATTATCCATTGTTGATTATTATTTTTATTTAAATATGTATATTAAAAGTACCACTTATGAATGAATTTTTAAAAGAATTTAAAGATAGAGGATATTTTTATCAATGCACAAACGAAAAAGCTCTCTCAAAGAAGCTGAGTGAAGACAGTATAAAAGGATATATAGGCTTTGATTGCACTGCTCAAAGTTTACACGTAGGTAGCTTGCTTCAAATCATGTGCTTAAGACTAATGCAAAAACATGGACATAAACCAATTGTTTTGCTTGGAGGAGGAACAACTAGAATAGGAGATCCATCTGGAAAAGATAAAACAAGAAAAATTTTAGGGGAAAATGAAATAGAAAAAAATATAAAAAGTATAGAGAACATACTAAAAAAATTTTTAGAAACAGAAGATGAAAAAGTAGCTCCAATTTTTGTTAACAACTACACTTGGCTAAAAAATTTAAATTATATATCTTTTCTAAGAGATATAGGAAAACATTTTACTATAAATAAAATGCTAAGTTTTGATAGTGTTAAGTTGAGATTAGAGAGAGAGCAATCATTAAGTTATATGGAATTTAATTATATGATTTTGCAAGCCTATGATTTTCTAGAATTAAATAAGAATGAAAATTGTTTGCTTCAAATTGGGGGATCAGATCAATGGGGCAATATTGTAAACGGAGTTGAACTAATTAAAAGATATTCTTCTAATGAAGTTTATGGTTTAACAACAGAACTTATAACTTTAGCATCAGGTGCTAAGATGGGTAAAACTGAAAGTGGTGCTATTTGGTTAGACAAAAAATTGTTTTCAGTTTTTGATTATTGGCAATTTTGGAGAAATGTTGATGATAAAGATGTGTTGAAATTTCTTAAGATGTTTACAGATTTAAATTTAAGAGAAATCGAGGAAATAAGTAATCATGATATTAATGAACAAAAAATTATTTTAGCAAACCAAGCTACTTCTATTTTGCATGGAGCTAATGAGGCTGCTAAAGCAGAGGAAATAGCTAAGAATTCTTTTTCCGAAAACTCATCTGGAGAAAATTTGCCAGATACAAAAATAGATATCTCTAATATTGATAATGATGTAGTTAATTTGGTCTCAATTATTGATAAAAGCTTATCTAAAAGCGAAATAAGAAGATTGATAAAATCTAATGGTATTAAGATCAATAATGAAATTATTTCAGATGATAAATTTATAATTTCAAATGAGCTTATGAAAAAAAATAATTTTATTAAGCTCTCAATCGGTAAGAAAAAACACTATAAAATAGTAACTTAATCAGAAATTTTCTCCAAAGTTCTTGTAATAAATCTTGGGGTTAGAGTTTTTATTGGATTAACAGTAGATTTGAGTTTTTTTGGAGGCCCTTTAATTTTAAAACTTACACCAAAGACTCCTTCACCAATTTTTTTTCCAACCAATATATCACCCAACATTGGTATTTTTGAAATTGTTTTATTAACAGTTGTTGCTGGCACAAGCGTTCCTTTCAAACTAGTTAATTCATCTTTTACAATATAACCTTCCATCATAAGTGAAATTGCTGGCCCTATTGCATACATCTCTTTTATTTTCGTGTTATTTCCTAAAGTTTCATAATCCATCTCGAAATCAGTAAATCGTATACCTTCGCCAGTGAGAAGATCAGCTATCCCTTGAAGAGATGCTAATGTTAAGAGTTTAGCAAGAACAGGAACTTCTTGGACTTTAAAATCATTAATTCTTAAATTTGATATTGTTTTTCCATCATAATTAGATGACTCGTATATCAATTTACCCTCCTTAAAACCTCTAATGAATTTGAAATTTTTAATAAAAGGTTCAGGATGCTCTATTTCTAAAAATGTAAATTTTTGTTTTTTATCATTAGTAAAGATATTTAATTTGAATTTTCTCTTATTATTTAATTTTGCATTTATGTTTGAGTTAAAAACTTTGTTGCTATTTATTTGTATTTCACCTTTAACATTTGATAGATAAGAAAAGTCTTCAACAAAATATTTTTCAATATCTAAATAAATATAAGTATTCAAATTTC
>CACARD010000007.1 GCA_902534735.1 uncultured Pelagibacteraceae bacterium | reverse complement strand
CTCATCTCTATTAGCTTCTTTTGAGAGTAGAGTTCATCATTTAAATTAAAATTAGCATCAAATAATTCTTTAGCTTTATCCTCACAAGATCTTAAAAGCCTTCTCGTGATTAAAATTTTTTTCATTTTATTTTTAGATTAATTTAGATCAAAAACCTTACCAGGATTCATGATATTGTTTACATCAATACTTCTTTTAATAGCTTTCATCACTGGCAAATTATCTGGATGCTCTCTTAATAGATAATGTTTCTTTTGAAGACCAATTCCATGTTCTCCTGTAATTGTTCCCTCTAATTCTAAAGCTTTGTTAATTAGATCATCGCTATACTGTCTAATTTTTTTTTGTTTTTCTTCATCATCAGGATCATACAATATTATGGAGTGAAAATTTCCATCTCCAACATGACCAACCATCGGTGCAGTTAGACCTAACTTTTTAACTTCTTTTTCTGCCCACGAAATACACTCTACTAACTTTGAAATTGGTACACAAACATCTGTAGAGTAAACTTTCATATCATGACCTAAAGCTTTTACTGAATAATAAACATCATGTCTTGCTTTCCATAATATTTTTTGTTCTTCAGGAGAAGATGCCCATTGAAAATCACTTCCACCATTATTTTTTGATAATTCTTCAACAATTTTTATAGACTCATTATTTGATAGTTCACTTCCATGAAATTCAAAGAATAAAGTTGGTGATGCTTTGATGTTTTCTAGCTTTGAATATTTAATGCTAATTTCCATTTGGTCTTTGTTTAACATTTCAATTCTTGCAATTGGAACACCGTACTGAATAACTTCTTGCGCTGTCTTTACTGCTGAGTCTAAATCTGGAAAATAGCAAACTGCGCTCATTATGCTTTCAGGTATTGGTGATAGTCTTAATTGAACTTCTGTAATAATTCCTAATGTTCCCTCAGATCCAATAAACAAATTAGTTAAGTTATATCCCGCGGAAGTTTTTTTAGTTCTTGCACCGGTTTTAATTATGTCTCCATTTGGTAAAACAACTGTTAAGCCAGAAATAACTGTTCTCATTGTTCCATATTTCACTGCCATTGTTCCTGAAGCTGAAGTAGATGCCATCCCACCGAGTGCAGCATCCGCACCAGGATCTATTGGAAAAAATACTCCATCTTCTCTTAAATATTCATTTAATTGCTTTCTTGTTACATTTGCTTGCACTCTGCAGTCAAAATCCTCAGCATTTACACTTAAAACTTTATTCATTTTTTCTAAAGAAATCGTAATACCATTTTGATTTCCAACAACATGGCCTTCAAGAGATGTGCCGGTTCCAAACGGGACAACAGGGATTTTATGCTCGTTACAAATTTTTAGAATTTTTGAAACTTCTTCATTAGTTTCTGGAAATACAACTGCCTTCGATAATATTGGATTATAAGTATCTTCTCCTCTTGCATAATTTGCACGAGTAGACTCAGAAGTAGAAAATCTCCCGTTAAATATCTTTTTTAATTCTGCTTGGACAGTTTCGTTCATTCTTTAATAATACAAAAATATTAGTTAAAAATACAGTTTATTTAGAAAGCATCTTGCCTATATTTTCTAAGGCTTGCATAATATTATCTCTAGATGCGGCAAAACTAAATCTAACGTAATCATTACAAGTTTTACCGAATGCAGTACCAGGAACAATTGCAACACCTGCTTCATGCATAGCTTTTTTGCAAAACTCAGATCCACTCATGCCAGTCCCTTTTATATTTGGAAAAGCATAAAAAGCTCCTCCCGGCAAACTACACTCAACTCCTGGTAAATCATTTAATCCTTTATGAATTAAATTTCTTCTTAAAGTAAACTTGTCTAACATATCTTTGATTGAGTCCTCTGGACCATCTAATGCAGCAATACCCGCATATTGAGCTGCAGCATTTACACATGATACACTATTAATCAAAAGTTTGTTTACATGCTCAACTAAATGTTCTGGCCAAAAACTCCATCCAAGTCTCCATCCAGTCATGGAATATGCTTTACTCCAACCCTCAAGAACAATTAATCTATCTCTTAAGTTTGGGTAATTAAAAAAAGTTGGCATTTCTTTATAGTCAAAAACTTGTCTACTATAAATTTCATCACTTAAAATTGTTACGTGAGGATGTTTTTCTAATTCTTTCGCTAAGTAATCTATCGCAGGTTTTTCAACAAAGCTTCCAGTTGGGTTGTTTGGATTTATTAGAATTAAAAGTCTAGTTTTGTCAGTTATTAAAGACAGAATTTTGTCTGGATCAAATTTTAAATCTTTATCCTCAGTTAAATCATATGGAACAGCTTTTGCTCCAGAATAATTAATCATTGACTCATAAATTGGAAAAGCTGGAGTTGGATGAATTATTTCAACACCTGGTTCACCATAACAAGTAATTGCATAATACATTGTAGGTTTACCACCTGGCATTATTAAAACTCTATTTGGATCAATATCAGCATTGTAAAGTCTCTTGACCCATCTTGCGACAGCTTCTCGACATTCTGGAATTCCATTTGATAAAACATAACCATGATGACCGTCATCTAGAGCTTTTTTTGCAGCTTCAACAACATGTTTTGGAGTTTTAAAGTCAGGTTGTCCTAGACCTAAATGGATCATAGGTTTGCCTTGTGCTTCTAATTTTTTTGCTTCTGCTAGAACAGAAAATGCACTTTCAGTTCCTAAACGATCTAATGCTTTTGCTAATTCAATCATAATTTTTCGTCGACAAACTAACTGAAAAGCAACTTCATGTCTATTTATTTAAAGTGAAAATAATAATAAAAATTATTTATAAAAAATATTTAATTTCGGTAAATTATCTTTGATCTATCTAACTCTTTTACACTTTTGCAGCCCATAAGGATCATATTTCTTCTAATTTCATCGTGCATATTTTGAAGCAGCCTCTCTACTCCTTGTTGACCACCTGCTCCTAAACTGAACAAAAAAGCTTTACCAAAACTACAAGCAGTAGCACCTGCAGCTAAAGCCTTGAGAACATGAGTTCCCCGTCTAACACCTCCATCTAAAATTATCTCAAGTTTATCACCCACAGCATCTGAAATAGCCTTTAGTTGATCAAAAGGAGTTCTAGATCCATCAAGTTGTCTTCCTCCATGATTTGATATTATTATTGCTGTACAACCAATATCAACTGCTCTCTTTGCATCCTCTACAGACATTACACCCTTCAAGGCAAAAGGTCCGTCCCACTTTTTTATACAGTATTCTGCATCTTCCCAATTCATTTGTGGATCATACTGTTCATTAACATAATCTATTACGGATTTTGTAATGTTAGTTCCCTTGTCAGTTTTGTGTTTAATATTTGCAAGTTCAAATTTCTTATTCGTAAAATATCTGAATAACCATCCTGGTCTCATCGCGAAATTCATTATACTTTCTAATGTGAATTTAGGAGGAGTTGTAAAACCAGTTCTGTGATCTCTTTCTCTATTTCCTGCAACCAAAGTATCAACAGTTAAGCACAAACCGTCAAAGTTTGCTCTTTTACACCTATCAATCAAATCATCAGTAAATGATTTATCTTTATGGATATAAAGTTGAAATAATTTTGGTCCACTTGATATGTTAGCAATTTCCTCAATCGAAAATGAAGCCATTGTCGACATGCTATACATGGTACCAAATTTTTCTGCAGCTCTAGCTGAAGCTTTATCTCCATCAGGATGATATAAACTTTGCATAGCAGTAGGTGATAAAAAAATTGGCATATCTATTTTTCTACCAAAAACTGTGGTTGATAAATCTGGTTCTCCTACGCTTCTAAGAATATTAGGGATTAAGTCACAATCATCAAATGAATTTGTATTTCTTTTTAAAGTGGTTTCATCATCTGCACCACCATCAATGTAATGAAAAATTGGAGCTGGAAGTTTTTTTTTGGCTAGCTTTCTAAAATCTTCAAAATTATAACAATTCTTTAAGCTCATGCATTTCGGAATCTTAAATTATTTCGATTAAGATCACTAATCTTTGTGCAACCCATTAATTTCATGTCTCTTACTAATTCAGTTTTATATAAGTTAAGTGCTCTCTCAACACCTTCTTGACCTGCTGCAGCTAAAGCATAAAGATATAATCTTCCACCAGCACAAGCTTTTGCACCCATAGATAAAGCTTTTAACATATGAGTTCCTCTTTGAAATCCACCTTCACAAATAACATCTAATTTATCACCAACTGCATCAACAATTTCAGCTAATTGATCGAAAGGTGATCTAGATCCATCAAGTTGTCTTCCTCCATGATTTGATACCATTATACCAGTGCATCCGATATCAACTGCTCTTTTAGCATCTTCAACACTCATAACTCCCTTAAGCGCAAAATGGCCACCCCACTGAGAGCACAATTTTTCAGCATCGTCCCAGTTCATAGATTGATCCAACATAGTAGAAAAATAATTACCAATTGAAGTATTTGTGTCAGTGCCTTCTTTAACGAAATCTTGAAGATGTGGTAGTTCAAATTTTCCTTTGGTTAAATAATTTATTCCCCACATTGGTTTTGTGGCAAAACTAAACAAACTCGAAAGTGTTAATTTTGGAGGTGATGTAAATCCAGTTCTTAAATCTCTTTCACGATTTCCTCCTGTTATTGTATCCACAGTTAAAGCCATCACATCAAATTTTGCTGCTTTTGCTCGTTCTAAACAAGAGTCATTTAATCCTCTGTCTTTATGGAAATAAAATTGAAACATTTTTGGTGTGTCTATTAAAGATGAAATTTCCTCAACACTAACTGTAGCCAATGCCGAAACACCAAACATCGTGTTAAACTTCTTTGCAGCTTTTCCAACTGCTCTTTCTCCTTCGTAGTGGAATAGCCTTTGCAGAGCTGTTGGGGAACAATAAAAAGGTAAATCTAGTTTTTTTCCAAAAATAGTTGTCGACAAATCCACATTTTCAACACCTCTTAAGACATTTGGAACTAAATCAACGTCATTAAATGCACTACTATTTCTTGCATAAGTTATTTCATCATCCGCAGCCCCATCAATATAATGAAATATTGGAGATGGAAGCTTTTGTTTTGCCAATTTTCTAAAGTCATAAAAGTTATGACAATCTTTTAATCTCATATCTTAAGTTAAAATTTTTTTGTAAAATTAAACATATAACTATTTGCCCCAGGATTTTTATCTCCAAGACTTGCATTAGAAATATGATTATAAGAAATACCTAATTCAGAATTAGATGAAATATCAAATAATATCTGTATTTGTGTCTTAAATTCAATTTCGTGACCTAAGTCCTTGCCATCACCTTCATCGTAATATCCAATTGCAAAACTAGGAGAGAAAGTAGTTGAATTAGATTTTTGATTTAATTGATAACCTGTGTAAATATATAATGCATCATCAGCCGTTATCATTGCACCTGTCACAGGCTGAACATTTCCTAAGATCATATCTTTGCTAGCATTAAAATTTATATATTCGGCACCAAATAGATTTGCTCTCTTACCATCATCGCTGAAATCGAACATGCCAGTATAAAAACTCCATTTATTTTCTGCATTAGAAAATGAAACAGTAAGAAATGAAATTATTAAAGTTTTAATTAAAATCTTCATATTAAAAATCCCTGCTACTTTATAGATACTTTTCTAATAATTAAAAGGCCGCCAAAAGCGAACAAAATCAAAGGTATTAACCAAAGTAATAATGTATTTTGGTTTAATTCTGGTTCATATACAATCCACTCTCCATATTTATTTTTTAAATAATCATATATTTCTTCTTCTTCTTTACCTTCATCAATCTTATTTTTTACAACAAGCTTCATACTAATAGCAAAATCGGACTGAGAATCGTAAACAGATTGACCTTGACATATCAAACACCTTAAGTTTTTTGTAATTTTATCTACTTTGGTATTTATTTCATTAGCATAGGAAAAATTAAAACTAAAATATAGCAGCAATATTAATTTTAAAATTTTAAGCATTTTTTTTTAATAAATTTTTTATTTCTATTAAATTATCGCTCGTCAATGGACCAATATACTTTTTTATTATCTCATTTGTTTTACCACTTATAATAAAAGTTTCAGGAACACCAATAGCTCCAAATTCTATTGATTTTGTTCCATCATTATCGGTAATAACTTCTGAATAAGGATTTCCAAGTGAGCTTAAAAAATTTTTCGCATTTTTTGGACTGTCTTTATAATTGATTCCAATTATATTTATGTTCATATCTTTTAATTTCATTAAAAACTGATGCTCTTCTCTACATGGTGCACACCAAGATGCCCAAATATTTACTACTGAAGGACTATTTTTATCAAATAAGTCTGAAATATTAATTATTTCATCAGAAAATAGTTTTTTTGCGTTAAGTGAAAAATCTATTTTACTTTTTAATTTCTCGTTAGAGTAATCTTTCGATACGTTCAATCCCTTAAGCAAGATAATAAAAATTATTATTAATGTTAGTAGTAATCCTAAAAATTTAATATTTTTGCTCATTTTTTCTAATAACACTTAATAAACCACCAAAACCAATAAATATAGTTGAGATCCATATCCAAATCATTAAGGGTTTATATTGATATCTTACATTATAATAACCATCGTCTTTTAGAATATTAAATACTAAAAAATTATCTGAAAATAATGTTGTCTTAATATCTGCTTCACTCGTAATAGTTAGAGGCTGCTGGTAAATCCTAACTTCTGGGTATAAAGCAAAAGAGGAATTTTTATTTGTTACTTCAAAACTAGCTTTAAGAGATTTATAATTGTCCACATCTGTAACATTAACTTCTTTTAATTTTACAACTTTTTCGTTGAATATTCTTTCATCTCCTACTTTCATATTTGAATTGAATTCATTAGAAAAAAGGCCATTCAATAAGATACTTGTAATTAATAAACTAAAACCAAAATGTGAAATTTTTTGGCTAATCGAGGATCTACTAACAAAAAAATCCTTAATTGTTACTAATAAAAGATAAATGCTAAAAACTATCAGAGGAATAGATAACAAAAATGAATTTTCTGTTTTTGTTAAAATGGCATACGAAATAAGTAGTGAAATAAAAAAAATTATTAAAATATTATAGTTAAACTTTTTTAATTTATCTTTAATCCATTTCAAACTTGGGCCAAAGCTCATGAATATTAAAAAAGGAATTAAGAAAGGTATTAAAAGATTATGATAAAAAGGTGGACCAACAGAAATTTTTGAACCATTTAAAACTTCAAGAAAAATTGGATAAATTGTACCAACAAGAACAACAGATAAAAAAAACATCATAAACCAGTTATTCACTAATATTGCAGTCTCTTTACTTAAAATAAAATTTTCTTTTGCTGTGTTTGATATTTTATTCTGATTAAAAAAGAAAATTAATATAGACATCAAAATTAGGATAAAGAGAAAACTTAATATAAATATCCCTCTTGATGGATCGTTTGCGAAAGTATGAATTGAATTTAAAATTCCAGACCTAACAAGAAAAGTACCACTCATACTCAGCGAAAAAGTTGTAATTGACAAAATGATAGTCCACTCTTTAAACGAATTTCTTTTCTGTAATACAATTACCGTATGCAGGAGTGCTGTTAAGCAAAACCATGGCATTAATGAAACATTTTCTACAGGATCCCAAAACCAAAAACCTCCCCAGCCCAGTTCATAATATGCCCATATAGATCCTAGCAAAATACCAATCGTTAAAAATACCCAAGATACCAAAACCCATTTTTTAATATGTCTCGCCCACTTATCTCCAATATTTCCGCTAATCATTGAGGCAAGTGAAGCTGAAAAGATAATAGATGTTCCAACATAACCTAAATATAAAATTGGAGGGTGAATAGCTAAAGCAGGGTCTTGTAAAATAGGGTTCAAACCTAATCCCTCGCTAGGAATTGGGTAAAGCGTTTTGAAAGGGTTGGAAGTTAATAAAATAAAAACTAGAAAACCTGAAATAATAATTTGTTGAAATAGTATCGTCAAAAGTTTGTATTTAGTATCTTGTGATCTTGAATTTAATAAAAAAATAAATAGAAAAATTGAAAGAACTAATAACCACAATAATAAACTTCCCTCGTGATTTCCCCATGTGCCTGAAACTTTATAAAATAAAGGTTTTAAAGTATGAGAATTGTTGAAAACAGTTTCATTACTAAAATCTGAAATTACAAAAGCTGCAACTAGACTAAAAAAACTTACCGTAATCATTATAGTTTGTATTGAAGTAATTAAAATAAAGTTTTTATCTAAAAATTTATTTTCTGAATTTGAATCCAAATATGACTTAAAAATTAAATAAACAGATGCAATTAAAGCAATATATAAAGAATAATTTCCTAAATAATTAGACATACGAATTAATTGTTTTTCATAGCTTCGTTGACTTCAGGAGGCATATAATTTTCATCATGTTTTGCTAAAATCTTGTCAGCATTTAGAAAACTTTTATCCTTTAAGAAACCTTCAGCAACTACACCCTTACCCTCTTCAAACAAATTAGGTACCGATCCATTAAAGTTGACTAATAATTCATTTTTGAAATCCGTAATTACGAAAAAAATTTCTTTATCGTTTATTTTAATAGAATTTTTTTTCACCATTCCACCAACTCTAATTTTTTGAGCATTTTTGATTTCATTAAGGTTTTTAATGTCTGTTGGAGACTTAAAATATACTACGTTTTCCTCAAGAGATTTAACCACCAAAAAAATTGTAAGAACTAATGAAATTAAAATTAAAAAAATAAAAAGGGCTCTAAATTTAACTTTTTTTCCGTACATGTGAATTTTAGTTAAACTTTAGATGTGGAAGTGTTTGCTAATATCTCTCTGTACGTTTTTTGCTTAGCTACTGATGCAAGTTTCTTTTCATCTAGTGATTTATAATTTTCCTCAAATTTCTTTTTCTCTTTAATTAAATTTAATTTTACTACCGCGTACAAGAAGCTAAAAGAAAATAGAGTAAATATAAATGATGACCAAACGTATACACCGTATCCATTCATATTTAGTAATTCACTAATCATAATCTATTAAGACCTTTATTTTTAATCTTTAACAGTTCTGTATTATATTTCATTAAAAATATCAAAAGTGAAAATAGAGCAAATGCCGCAGTCATTATAGCTAATGGTGTCAACATTGAAGAATGAATAGTTGTTTCTTCCAAAATTTTTACCGACGCAGGTTGGTGTAAAGTATTCCACCATTCTACTGAAAATTTTATAACTGGAATATTTATAAGACCAATAATTGCTATTATTGAGCTAATTTTTTCTGCTTTACTAGTATCTGTCGTAATCTTCCAAGAAATAATGAACAATAAATAAAAAATTGAAAGCAAGAGCATTGAAGTTATTCTTGCATCCCAAGCCCACCAAGTTCCCCAGGTTGGTTTTCCCCAAATTGATCCTGTAACTAAAGCTATTATGCTAAAAACAAAACCAGAAGGTGCTAAACTTTTTGTTATTAAAGAGAAATTTTTATTTTTAAAAACAAAAACTCCAAAAGAAAGAATGGAAATAAATGAAAATATTCCGAGTGATATCCAAGCTGATGGAACATGGACATACATAATCCTAACTGAGTCACTCTGCTTATAATCCTCGGGAGAAAGAACTAAAGCTTCAACTAATCCAAGTAACAATACAATTATAAATAGCGCAAATACAAACTTTTGTATTTTATTAATTATCTTTAAAGTATTATTTGGATTGAAATAATTAATCATAATTTTTTATAACACATAAATTTTAGATTAAAATTGTTCAAAATTTTCTGACCAAGAATACAGAGGGAGATAGAGGAAAAACAGTACTCTTGATCAGAATTAAATATTTTATAACAAACAGATATGACAGAGATTTGGGACAATTGTGTTTAAATATTGGCTATTAGTTAATTCGAAGGCTTGAAGTAGCTTGATCCACGCTTACCTGAAAAAATTTCATTAATTAGAGGGTGTTTTATAGGCTCTTCAGAATCATCAAATAATAGATTTTGCTCAGACACATAAGCCTCGTAAGTAATTTCGTCATTCTCTGCTAGTAAATGATAAAATGGTTGATCCTTTCTAGGTCTCACGTTTTTTGGGATCGATTGATACCACTCCTCTGAGTTATTAAATTCAAAGTCAACATCGTAAATCACACCTCTAAAATCGAAGTGTCTATGTTTTACAACGTCTCCAATTGAAAATTTAGCTTTTTGTGTACTCACGATATTAAATATGGATATTTGATGAAAAAAATCAATAAAAAAAATATAAATGTTTTATTAATCTGTTAATATGTAGCAGTGAATAAATCACTTCTAAAATTCATTACAGACGTTGGGCCTTTAGCTATTTTTTTCTTCTTTTATTATAACAGTGATAAAAATTTAAAAGTTGCAATACCACCTCTAATTGTCGCAACAATAATTTCTGTTCTCTTGGTTTGGATACTGGAAAAAAAAGTTCCGATGGTTCCTTTGTTAGGAGGAATTTTAATTACTCTATTTGGAGGTTTAACAATTTATTTTGATAATCCAATTTTTATTTATATGAAACCCACTATTATAAATATTTTATTTGCCTTAGCTTTATTCTTTGGAAAATACTTCACCAATGAACCAGTTTTAAAATTAATACTTGGAAAAACACTTCCAATGTCTGATGAAGGTTGGAAAATTTTGAATAACAGATGGACTTATTTTTTTATTTTTTTAGCTATATTAAATGAAATTGTTTGGAGAACTCAAACAGAAGAATTTTGGGTTAACTTTAAAGTTTGGGGAATGCTACCAATTACATTCATCTTTACAGCATCACAAGTTGGGTTGATTAATAAACACAAATTAAATGAGTAATTTAAAATTAGTAATAAATAATTCAAATAAAGAACAAAACCAAAGGTATTTTTTTGAAAAAAAAGAACTAAAAATTATATTAGACCTATATGCTAAAATGGTATCTGAAGGATCTTGGAAAGACTATGGCCTCTCAATATCAAGTAAAAGAGTAAGTTTTAGTATTTTTAAAAATGCAGCAGAAAAAGCTATCTACAACATTAGTAAAAATTTTAAACCTTCTAATAAGAATTTGAAATATTTAATAACTGATAGAAATGGTAAAATTTTAAATAATGCTTATGATTTAGAAATACTTCTAAAAAAAACAAATTGGAAAAAACTATAGTTTTTGATTATCTTCTTTGACCGAACAATCTTAAAAGCATTATAAATAAATTTATAAAATCTAAGTATAATGTTAAAGCTCCCATAACAGCTTTCTTACCAATTACTTCACCTGAATCTGATGCTGCGTACATATTCTTAATTTTTTGTGTATCGTATGCAGTTAATCCAACAAATATAAGAACTCCAATGATTGAAATAGCAAAGTACATCATTGATGATTTTAAGAAAATATTTACTAAAGATGCGATTATAATACCGATCAAACCCATCATTAAGAATGATCCAAATTTTGTGAGATCTCTTTTAGTTGTGTAACCATATATACTCATAGCTCCAAATGTTGCTGAAGATATGAAAAATACTCTCGTCACACTAAGTCCTGTGTAAACTAATAAAATTGATGATAGTGATAAACCCATCAAGGCTGCAAAAATCCAAAAAGTAGTTTGAGCTTTTGAAGAACTCATTTTATTTATCCCAAAACTCATATAAAAAACAATTCCGAGAGGAGCTAACATAACCACCCATTTCAATCCTGATAGATAAATTGCATTTCCGAACTCAGTTAAAGCAACTATTGATCCACTTGAATCTGTAACTACTGACATTTTAAAAGATAGCAATGCTATTATTCCTGTTAACAAAACTCCAGTTGCCATGTAGTTGTAAACTTTAAGCATGTAGGCTCTAAGGCCTTCATCCATCACAACAGCTTTTTTTGCAGTCGTTGATCTATTTAAAATATTGTCTCTATTGAATTCCATAATTAAATATATAGTAATAAATTTTAAATTTTTCAAGCAGTCAAAATATAGGTAACAAATACTTAATATTTAATGAATTATAAAAAATTAGGAACAACTGATATAGATATTAGCACAATTTGTCTCGGCACCATGACTTGGGGTGAACAAAATAGCCAAGAGGAGGCCTTCGAACAAATGAATTTCTCGCTAGAAAATGGGGTTAATTTTTGGGATACAGCAGAACTTTATGCGGTACCTCCTAAAGCTGAAACTTTTGGTCATACAGAGACGATCATTGGAAATTGGTTTGAAAAAACAAAAAAAAGAAAAGATGTGATACTTGCAACTAAAGTTTGTGGTCCTGCAAGAGATTATATTAGAAATGGTGAAAATAGTTTTGTAGGGAAGAATCTCGAAACTGCACTTCATAACAGTCTTAAAAGACTTAAAACTGATTATATAGATTTATATCAACTTCATTGGCCAGAAAGAAATGTAAACAATTTTGGAAGACTTGGTTATGTCCATAAAGAAAACGAATGGAATAAATTCGAAGACGTGTTGGTTGAATTACAAAAGTATATTGAGCAAGGTAAAATTAGACATGTAGGTTTATCTAATGAAACTCCTTGGGGTGTTATGAATTATCTCAAACTCTCAAAGGAAAAGAGTTTGCCAAGAATGATGTCCATACAAAATCCCTATAGTTTATTAAATAGGTCATATGAAGTTGGATTAGCTGAGGTGTCTATAAGAGAAAATATTGGCTGTTTATCTTATTCTCCTTTAGCTAGTGGTTTTTTAAGTGGTAAATATAGAAATAAGAAATTTCCAAAAGGATCTCGGATGGAAAGAGATTGGGATTTTTGGACAAGATATCGAAAACCAAATACTAACGAAGCTGTTGATGAGTATTTTAATATAAGTGAAAAATACAACATTGATATGAGTCAAATGTGTATAAAATTTTGTGAGATACAGGATTTCATGTCTAGTGTTATTATTGGTGCAACTACAATGGAGCAGTTGAAAACAAATATAGAAAGTGTAAAAGTGAATCTTGATAAAGAAATAATTAATGAAATTAATGAAATTCAAAAAAAATATCCAAATCCATGTCCATAATTTTTAAAATAATTTTTTTTATTCTCTTATTAGGATCAACTTCTTATTCAGAAGAATTAAATAAAATAGGAACATTTAAAGACTGGGATGCAATTGTTGTTACTAATGGGGATAGTAAAGTATGTTTTGCTCAATCTAAACCTGTTCTTCAATCTCCTAAAAAAAATGATAGAGATGCAAGATTATTTGTAACTTTTAGACCATCTGAAAAAATTAAAGACGAAGTAAGCACAACCTCAGGCTATGAATACAACAGTCAAAATTCAATTACAGCTAGCTCTGGTAAATCAAAATATAAATTTGATATAGCTCAAGATAATTTTGCATGGATTTCAAGTAATAAAATTGAAAAAAAAGTTGTTAGCAGAATGAAAAAGGCCTCAAGATTAATGGTTACTGGATATAATAAATCTGGTTCTCAAACAATTGATCATTATTCTTTGATGGGCTTCACTAAAGCATATAACGCGGCTAAAAAAAGCTGCAGTTAAATAATGAAATCAAAGAAAAAGATAGTTCTTGCCTATTCTGGAGGTTTGGACACATCAATCATATTAAAATGGTTACAGGAAAATTATGATGCAGAAGTAATTTGTTATACTGCAGATATTGGTCAAGAAATAGATAGAAATAAAATTTTCAGAAACGCAAAAAGACTTGGCGTAAAAAATATTATTATTCAAGATCTAAAAGATATTTTTGTAAAAGATTATGTTTATCCAATGATTAGGGGCCATGCAATATATGAAGGCGTTTATTTGCTTGGAACCTCAATTGCTAGACCTTTAATAGCCAAAGACCAAATTAGAATTGCTAAAAAATTTAATGCCTATGCTGTGTCTCATGGATCAACAGGAAAAGGAAATGATCAAGTAAGATTTGAGTTAGGTTATCATTATTTTGGTCCTAAAATAAAAGTTATTGCGCCTTGGAGAATTTGGAAGCTGAAATCTAGATCAGATCTAATTAATTATGCAAAAAAAAATAAAATTGAAATACCTAAAGACAAGAAAGGAGCGCCACCTTTTTCAGTAGACGATAATATTTTTCATACATCAACAGAAGGAAAGTTGTTAGAAAATCCAAAAAACTCTGCACCTGACTTTATCTTTCAAAGAACGGTATCTCCAGAAAAAGCACCTAATAAATCTTCAATTGTAAAAATAGACTTTAAAAGTGGAGATCCGATTGCAGTGAATGGGAAAAAATTATCTCCATCTAAATTGCTTGGAAAATTAAACGATATAGCTGGAAAAAATGCTGTTGGAAGAGTTGATCTAGTAGAAAATAGATTTATCGGTATAAAATCAAGAGGTGTATACGAAACACCAGGCGGAACTTTATTAATGCACGCTCATAGGGCTATAGAGTCTGTTACACTTGATAAAGATACAATGCATAAGAAAGAAAAAATTATGCCTAGATATGCGGAACTGATTTACAATGGATTTTGGTTTTCTAAAGAGAGATTTAAATTACAAAGAATTGTAGACCTTAAGAGAAGTAAAGTTAATGGATCAGTTAAATTGAGGTTATATAAAGGGAATGTTATTATTCATTCAAGAATAACTAAAAGTTCAGCTTATTCTATGAAAAAAGTTTCTTTTGAGGAAAATAAAACTTTTAATAAATCAAATGTTGAAAGATTTATTAATTTTCACAAGAAAAAATTAAAATAAAACATCATGAATTTTGAACCAAGTCGGGCGCAAGCCACTAATAAACTAGATAATTTTGTTGAAAATAATCTTTCTGAATATTCAAGATTGAGAAATTTTGATTTTGGTCCAGATAAAAGATCAAATATATCTTGTATTTCTCCATATATATCTCATGGAATATTAAATGAGTTAGAAGTTATAGATAAAGCCTTAAAGAAATTTTCATTTTCTAAAAATGAAAAATTTATTCAGGAGGTTTTGTGGCGTACTTATTGGAAAGGATGGTTAGAATTAAGACCTAATGTATGGACAGATTACATAATAGAACTAAAAATTATAAGAGAAAAATACAAAGATAATAAAGATTATTTAAATGCCATTGATGGAAATACAAATATAGAATGTTTTAATGAATGGGTTAAAGAATTAAAAGAATTTAATTACCTTCATAATCATACAAGAATGTGGTTTGCCAGTATTTGGATTTTTACTTTAAATTTACCTTGGCAATTAGGAGCTGAATTTTTTATGAAGCATCTCTATGATGGAGATGCAGCATCTAATACATTGGGATGGAGATGGGTTGCTGGGATACAAACACAAGGTAAGCATTATTTGGCAAGTGAATGGAATATAAAAAAATTTACTAATAACAGATTTAATAACATTAATTTAAATGAAAATGCACCACCTAAAGTTAGCGAGAAAATATACAAGGCTGTCTTAAAAGATTTTAGTAATCCAGTAAATTTGGATGAGCAAAATTTAATTATTTTTGATAATAATCTTTCCTTTGAGTTGACTGATTTCAAAGACTATAAATTTAAAAAGATTTATTTAGTTAATAATAATAACGACAGTAGAAGTATTAAACTTAGTGAAAAAACAGTGAAATTTAAGACTAATTTAATTCAGGATCAAAAAAGAAGGTTGGATGAAAAATCTTTGGATTGTGAAATTATTGATATTGGTAACATTAAAACAATTGAGAATAGTTATTTTTTATATCCTTGTGTTGGAGAAAACTTAGATTTTTTAACTTCTCAAGGAATAAATAATATAAAATTTCTTTATCGTAATTTAGACCGAAGTTCTTGGAAATATTGCAATAAAGGTTTTTTTAATTTCAAAAAGTTTATACCAACTATAATTAAAGAATTTTTTTAAAGAACTATTGTAAATTATCAAAATTATGAGATAACAATAGTATGAATAACCCACAAGTTCTTGAAATTATTGAAAATCTTAAAGGCAGAAGGAGTTACGAAGAAAAGAAAGCTTCAAAATTAGGTTTCAACTCTCTTTACGCATACATTGAAAATAAAATATTAAAAGAGAAAGAAGCTGAAGCAGCAAAAATTCTTGAACAATCAGCAGCTAGGGAAGAAGTAATTGAAGAAAAAAAATCAGAGAAAAAGACAAGTTGTTCTTGTTGTTAATCTATTTTAGCTGGACACCTTCAGCATCAATACCATCAAACAACTGAGAATTAACAATTTTTATAATACCAGATCCAACATCTTCTTGCACTGCCTCTAATCCAGTTTTATCGCTATCATCATTAGTGTTTGTAATTGTACTTTCAATAAACGCTCTCACATCACCTACACCTTCCTCTTCAAGCACAATTCCTTTACCACCATTTTTTACAGCAATTACACCATCAATACTTGCTATAACTGAACCATCATCTTCTTCAGAATTTTTAAAACCATCGTCTGTGTTATTTATAGAAATAGTGTTGTTGATAGTTAAAAATATATCACCATTATTTGCTTCATCAAAATCTAAACCTTCGTCTAAATTTCCATTTATAAATGAGTTATTAATGGTAACAACTAAATTTCCGGGACCAGCTTCATCAATATCTAAACCATCATCTAAATCTATGCCAAATTCAAATTCTTTAACAAAACCAGAGTCATACAAATCAACTTCTCTCTCAAAACATCTATCATCTGGGGTACCCTTAATCTTTCCAGGTATACTGTCTTCTTTTCTCACATTATCATCAAATTCACCTTCATCTTGTTTGGGCATAAATGGTTTTAAAAGTTTTGGATCACAATATGCTCCATTTAAAACAAAAGATGAATTATTTACTGTAGCATTAACATTTCCAGCATTACCTTCATCTAACTCAACTCCATCCGCACCAACAAGAGTAAACAGAGAGTTACTTGCTTTGAAATCGATATCACCAATGCCTCTTTCATCAATCCTAAATCCATCCGCATCAAATCTTCCATTTCCTACATTACTAATTGTTAAATTATCAACTACAACTTTAATGGAAGCATCTGAACCTTCTCCCCCACCGCCTTGTCCACCACCACAGTCATCGGCTAGACTGCAGTCAGAAATATGAATTCCATGACTGGCAACATCGTTAACAGAAACGTTATTTAAAATTACATTTACTAAACCTTTTTGGTCGTCTCTAACATCTACAAATATACCTTTGCCCCATCCTCCTTTTTTAATACTAAATCCACCTACTCCATAAAAATTTAAATTAGATATTGTAAGGTCAGCACCATTTGAAACAAAGAGGAGTGTTTGATTTTGGGTAGTTTTAATAGACTGTCCTGACCCTACTATATCTAGGGGTTGTAGTCCTGTATATTCTAAAGTTGAATTAATAATTATTTCATCTTCAGTTGTAATTAATATTTTTGATGATTCTTTACTTTTAGATGCCTTTAAAAGTGCATGCCTTAGACTTTCAGGACCAGAATCTTTTGAATTTTTGACATTAAATGTTTTTGCTAGAGATTGTGAACTGTTGAAAAGTATTAATAATAGAATTAGTACTAAATTTCTTTGCATGAAAAATTTATAATTTAAATAAGATACAAAATTATTTCAGAAAGATTAAATAATTATTAAAATTAAATTCTTAGTTGTTCTTTGAACATTTCTTAGAACAATATTTCACTTTATCCCAGTTTAATTTCCATTTTTTTCTCCAAGCAAAAGGTCTCTTACATACAGGGCAAATTTTTGTGGGTAAATTTTCTTTTCTCACTATGCAGTATTTTGTTTAATAAATTTTTCTGCCTCAGCTAAAATTAATTTTTTTCTATCAGGTTTCATTTTATCGAAAATTCTGACCATCATAGAAAGTCTAGGATTTTTTAAAAAGAAGGCTCTATTTCTATTTATGAATCTCCAATAAAGACCATCCATGGTATTGCACCATTCTCCTTTTTTAAAATCCATCATTTTCATGAAATAAGCGGAGCCGCAAATATATGGTTTTGTTGCAAATATTCCCCCATCACTGAAAAGCCCCATTCCATAAACATTTGGGACCATTACCCAGTCAGAGGAGTCTACAAACATTTCCATAAACCATTTGTAAACATGCGTTGGCTTCACCTCACATAAATTCATTATATTTGATAAAATCATTAACCTTTCAATATGATGTGACCAACCATAATTCACTGCATTTTTAATAGCATAATCTAGAGGTGGTAATCCTGTTGTTCCTTCGTACCATGAGTTTTTCATTTTTCTATTTTGTTTAAAAAAATTTCTAGTTTCCATTTCTTTTGAATAGCTTTGATAAATTCCCCTCATAAATTCTCTCCACCCGATTACTTGACGAATATAACCCTCTAAGGAATTTAATCTTATTTTATTTTTGTTGTGAAAATCTAAAACTTTTTTAATTATAAATTCTGGAGTGATAAGTCCTAAATTGATATAGGGACTTAAAGCACTATGAAATAATATATTGTCTTTCTGATCAACTGCGTCTTCATAATCCCCAAATAAATTTGATTTCTCTTTAATAAAAAAATTTAATAATTTAATTACATCATCATATTCTGTAGCAAACCAAAAGTCTTTCGTATTACCTGGGTGACTTTTAAAATTTTTATCAATTAAAATTTTTAGTTTTTTCGTATGAACAGTCTCAGTAATTTTAGGAAATTTGGGTATAGATATATTTTTTGGAAGTTTATTTCGATTTTCTTCGTCAAAACTCCATTTACCTCCTTCTGGATTACCATCTTTTTTCATGAGTATATCCAAATCTCTTCTAGTCTCTTTGTAAAAAACTGCCATAAAAGGTTTTTTTGATTTCGATAAATAGTTTTTAAATTTTTCTCTAGAATTTAAAAACATTGGTGTTTGAATAATATTCCATTTAATTTTTTCCTTTTTTAAAAAATTGATAATTTTATTTTCAAAAAACTTATCCTCAATTTCGAAACTTGAAATTTCTTTAATTTTTTTTGCTTTAATTATTTTTTTTAATTTTTCTGTGTAATCCAGCCTAAAAGATTTGTCCTCGATCGAAGAATATTCTAATTTAAATTTATTTTTTTTTAGTCTGTCTGCGTGAGATCGCATGCAGGATAAGAACAATAATATCTTTTGTTTATGATGCTTTTCATACGTACAAAGCTGATAATCTTCAGCCATAAAGAAAAAGTGGTCTTTTCTGTACTTTTCTAGATATTTCTCCGAGAAAAGCTGATTTCCAAGTAGAAAAAATAATTTCATTAACTATATATAACTCTTTAAAAATTTATGTCAGAAAAATATTTAGTAGTGGGTGCGACAGGATCTATCGGATCTAATTTAGCCGAACAGTTATACGCAGCCGGCAAAGAAGTACATTTAATTGGTAGGGATGAAGAAAGAACAAAATCTTTGTCTGAAAAACTAAATTGTAAATATACAGTCTCTGATGTTTTAGAAAATGGTTTTGTTGATAAGATTAAGTCCGAAATAGATGATGTCAAAGGTATAGCTTATTGTGTTGGTTCAATTGATTTAAAACCTTTGAGAATGGTTTCAGAACAAGATTTTACAAAATGTATGAAACTAAATTTATATTCTGCAGTAGATTTAATTAAAGGTTATCAAGAAAGTTTAAAAAAAAACAAAGGATCAATTGTTTTGTTTTCAACTGTTGCTGCTCAAAGGGGTTTTACAAATCATGCAATTATAGCTTCAACTAAAGCAGCTGTTGAAGGATTGACTGTTTCTTTAGCAGCAGAATTTGCTCCTAATATAAGAGTAAATTGCATTGCTCCAAGTTTAACTAATTCAAAAATTGCAGAGCCAATGCTTAAAAATAAAGTTTTAGCTGATGGTATAGCAAAAGCCCATCCATTGAAAAGACTTGGAGAAGGTAAAGACTCAGCTTCGCTTGCAAAATTTCTAATAACTGAAGAAAGTTCTTGGGTTACAGGACAAATTATTGCTGTCGATGGTGGTAGATCAAAACTTTCATAGAGTGAAGAAATTATTATTTCTTTTATCATTAATACTATTATCAAGTAATTCATTTAGTAAAAATTTTAATTTTAATAAAATTATTGAATTAGAAGCACCTTGGGGTTCATCGTTCGTTAATGATAATGAAATGATTGTTACCGAGAAAGGTGGCAAAATAAAACTTATTAATATTTCAACAAGAGAGATTAGTGAAATTGGTCATAACTTAAATTTTGTAGAATATGGACAGGGAGGATTATTGGATATTCTGTATAATGAAGATTACATTTACATCTCATACACAGAAAATAGAAATAATTGGAAGACTAGTACTTCAATTGCACGTGCAAAATTTAATAAAAACAAATTAAATTTTAAAAATATTTTTCAAGCCAATCCACCAATTGACTCGCCTTATCATTTTGGTTCAAGACTGGTAATTAAAGAAAATTATTTATTTGCTTCTGCAGGTGAAAGAGGTGGGGGAATGATTGCTCAAGATGGAAATAAACATCCAGGAAGTATAATTAGAATTTATCTAGATGGTGGCATTCCAAAAGACAATCCTCGTTTTGAGGGGAAATCAGACTGGCTACCTGAAATATATCAAATTGGTGTAAGAAATCCTCAAGGTTTAGCTTTATCACCTTTTGATGGAAAAATTTATATGAGCAATCATGGTGCAAAAGGAGGCGATTGGTTTGGTGAAGCAAAGAAAGGTGAAAATTATGGTTGGAAAATTCTTGGATGGGGTGGCACAAATTATTCAGGTATACCAATAGGGCCAAAATGGAAACCTGGCTTTACAAAAGCCATTCAATATTGGGTTCCATCTATAGCCACAAGTGCAATCACAATTTATAAAGGTAATGAATTTAAAGAATGGAATGGTCATGCATTAATTACTTCTCTTAAAGATAAGTCTTTAAGAAAATTAGAGTTTAATGATTTGTCAAACGTAAAAGAGGAAATAATATTTAAAGATAAAATTGGACGAATCAGAGACATACAAATTCATCCTATAAATGGTAAACTATATTTTTTAAATCAAGATGGATTGTGGTTGATGGAAAATTCTAGTTAGTATCAAAAAGCTCTTTAAATAATTTAAATTCACCAATTTTAAAAATAATTGCATCATCTTTTTTAAATCCAAATTTTTCTGCATTTTGCTTAAACCTTAAAGGAGGCTCTAATATTGGTTCAAGTGATAAGACAAAAGTTCCCCAATGCATTCCAATTACTTTTTTACTTTTTAAATCTTTAGCAAGTCTAAGGGCTTCCTCAGGGTTAGTGTGGTAAGCAGAAGAATCTTTAATTGAAGCCATAGGATAAAAATTATATGCGCCAATGTTAATAAATGTTAAATCAATTGGACCATACTTATCTCCCAATTCTTTATATATTTTTCCAACACCAGTATCACATGAAAATAATATTTTTTTTCCTTTGTATTCAATCAAATAGCTGCCCCATAAAGTTTTGTTAGTATCCGTTAAACTCCTTTTTGACCAGTGGACTGATGGCAAAAAAGAAATATTTAAATTCTGATTTATTCTTATTTGATCATACCAATCCATTTCATTTACATCTTTAAATCTATTAATTTTAAAATATTTTTTTAGTCCTAAAGGTACCAGGACTTTAGATTGTTTATAAGGAAATCTCATTATTGTTTTCATGTCTTGATGATCGTAGTGATTGTGAGTTAGTAGAAAAATATCTGTTCTTGGTATCTCATTAAGTTTTAATGCTGGTTCGGTAAATCTCTTTGGCCCAAAAAATAAAGGTCCCGCATTTTTTGAAAAAACTGGATCTGTTATTATTGTTATTTCACCTAATTTTAATAAAAATGTTGCATGACCTATCCACGCTACATAATCTTCTTTTTGAAAATTATTTAAATCCAATAAAACTTTTTCTTTTTTAATGATATTACTTTCAGGAAAAGTCATATCTAATTTTTTTTTTTCTTGGTTAAAGACCTTAAACGACCAATTGAAATTCATATCAATGACCTTTGATCCTTCAGGATTACGAAATGTGCCATTTGCTAAATGATGATATTTTTTTTTCATATCCGATTAATAATTTTTTGAAATAATATCTTGAATTGTATTACTTATAACTATTGTTCCAGCTTTGTTAGGATGTATGCCATCTTGTTGATTTAAATTTGGATCAAGAGCAACACCCTCTAGCAAAAATGGAATTAAAGGTAAATTATATTTTTTTGACAATTTAGGATAAATAGCATCAAAATTTTTTTTATATTTAGTTCCATGAGTTGTTGGCGCAACCATCCCAGCTATTATAATTTTTATTTTTTTACTGTTAGCGATTTTAATTATTTCTTCTAAATTTCTCTCGGTTTCATCTGGTTGAATTCCTCTAAGCATATCATTTGCCCCAAGACCAAGGATGATTAGATCAATACCGGGTTCTGATAAACTCCATTCTGCTCTATTCAATCCACCAGAAGAAGTACTTCCTGACACACTTCCATTTATTACCTTAATATTTAAACCACTCCTAACGAGATTACTTTCTAAAACCAAAGATAAGTGTTGTTCTTTAGGTAGACCATAACCCGCCATTAAACTATCGCCGAATAATATAACCTTTTCTATTGCACTTGCATTTATGTGCACTAGAAAGAATAACAATATTTTTATAAATAAACTTTTATTCATGAACACACTTCTTAAATTAAAAAAAATAAATCTCAAATACCAAACTGGGAAGGACAATATCAATGTTTTAAAAAATATTGATTTAACTATAAAAAAAAAAGAAACTGTATCTGTAGTTGGAGAAAGTGGGTCAGGAAAAACAAGCTTGATTATGCTTATTGGTGGACTAGAACGTCCAACCTCAGGGAAAATTATATTTCAAGAAAGGGAAATAACAAATCTTAATGAAGACGAAGTATCTGAAATTAGAAAGCGAAATATAGGAATTATATTTCAATCTTTCTATTTAATTCCAAATTATACAGCTGTTGAAAATGTAGCTTTAACACTTGAACTTAATGAATTTAAAAATCCAGAGAAAGAAGCAAAAAGTTTATTAGATCGATTTGGTCTAAAACATAGACTCAATAATCTTCCAAGTCAATTATCTGGCGGAGAGCAACAACGTGTGGCGATTGCAAGAGCTATTGCAATGAAACCAGATTTGATTTTAGCTGATGAACCAACTGGTAACCTAGATACCGAAAACTCAATAATGATCTCTGAAATTTTATTCAAATACGTCAAAGAAGAAGGGTCTTCTTTAATAATGGTCACACATGATCCAAAATTAGCAGACAAAGCAAAACGAAAAATTAAAATCAAAGATGGAAAAATTAAATAATCCTTCGGAGTTAAGTTTAATATTCAAATATGCTTTAAAGGATTTAAGCAGAAATTATAAAAAAATTTCAAGCATTATTGTAACGCTGTTTATCAGTCTTTTTATTTTAAGTGCCATCTTTACAATCGAAGATAGTTTAAAAAAAGAGCTTAATGATAATGCAAAAGTTCTTTTGGGCGGAGATCTCGAAATCGATTATAACCGTAATCAGGGGGATCTTAATTTAGTCAATAAAGTAAAGGAATTTTCAACTGTCTCACAAATGATAGAGTTCAGTACAATGCTTTCTACGACAGGCAGAGAAAAAAATAAATCATTATTTACAAGAATTAAAACAGTTGATGAAAAGTATCCACTTTACGGTGAAGTTGTTTATGAGCCAGAAGATGCTTATGAAAGAATGCAAAAAGAACCCAAGACAATTTTGATTAATGAAAGTTTATCGAAAACTTTAAAAATAAAAATAAATGAAAAAGTTAAGGTACAAGATCAAAGTTTCATAGTTGTTGGAATTATAAAATCTGTACCTGATGTCAGCGGGTTTGTAGCTTTTGGAGATTGGGCATTAGCAGGAAAACAAACTTTGGAGATACTAAAACTAAATGGAATAGGTAGTTTTTTAAATTATGAATACAAAGTAAAGTTTAAACCAAGTGATGATCCAGAAAAAATAGAAAGTAAGATCAAAGATATTTTTAAAGATGACCAAAAAGTAAAACTTAGATTTCCAGAAAATTCAGCTAGTGGCTTAAAAAGGATAATTAATAATTTTTCCCAATTTCTCTCTTTAGTTTCAATTAGTGCAATGTTAATTGCTGGAATAGGTATCGCTAATACATTGTTGTCATTTATAAACCAGAATAATATGTCTATAGCTGTAAGAAAAGCTGTAGGATTTTATTCAGGGAATATAAAAACACTTTATTATCTTCAATTATTAGTATTATTATTTATTATTACTGTAATTTCTTATGGCTCAAGTTTTTTAATTGTACCAATTGCAGATAAATATTTATCTGATGGGTTGGGATTAAATGTTTATCCAAAATTCTCTTTAATTAATTTTATAAAAATATTTATTGTAGGTTTGTTAGTTCTTATAATTTTTTCAATACCAACAATAAGTTCAATTGATCAAGTTAAAGCATCAAACTTATTTAGAAATGTATTCCAAAACTTACAATTTTATTACTCAAAAAAGTCAGTTATTTTGAGTTTTATCTTGTTATCATTTTTAGTTTTATTGTTTACACTAGGATCTGAAAGGCCTTTTTATAGCTTGGGTTATTTTCTGGCTTTTTTTGTATGTCTAATTGTATTTTTTTTACTTTCTAAAATTATAATTTATTTACTGAAAAAGTTTAATTTTATTTCAAATATCTCTTTAAAAGTATCGATAAAAAATATAACTCAAACAAAAAGTATCACCCCTATCACAATTATGTCTTTAGGCTTAGGTGTAACTTTATTATTAACTTTAGCTTTAGTTGGAACAAATTTTAAAAGAGAAATTGCAAGATCTATTCCAGATATTGCACCTGATTATTTTTTTGTTGGAATTCAAAAAGGTGAAAAGAAAATATTTGAACAAAGTGTTTACAAAATGAACCCTGATGCAAACATTGAAATAGTACCTATGGTCTCTTCCGGAATAGTAAAAATTAATGGTGTGAATCCAAATAGCTATATTAAACCAGATAATGATAGTTATTGGGTAATTGGAAGTGAAAGAAGATCTTCTTGGGTTGAAAATATACCTAAAGATAACCCAATTTTAAAGGGAGAATGGTGGGATTTAACTAAACCTAATCAACTTCAGATATCGCTTGATGCAAAAGTAGCTAAAGATTTTAATATTGAGTTGGGAGATATTTTTACTTTAAACATTTATGGTCGAGAAATTGATGGAGAAATAGTTAATTTTAGAGAAGTTGATTATCGTGATCTAAGTATTAATTTTGCCATGTTATTTAATCCACAATTTGCAAAAAAAATTCCTCATGAATATTTAGCAACTGCTAAGTTTAAAAATCCAGATAATTTTGATGAAACCAAAATGTTAGAAGTATTACCGAGTTTATCTATGATAAAAATTGCTGATTACTTAAACAAAGTAACATCAGTTTTAAATAAAGTTTTCATAGCTGTAACCTTAATTTCTGGTGTAACAATTGTCATTGGATTGATTGTTATCTCAAGTGCTATAATGGTCCAAGGAAAAGTAAAAGAGTACCAAAATCTTGTATTTAAAATTTTAGGTTTTTCAAAAAAAGAAATTATATTTTCGTCTTTGATAGAATTTATAATAATTTTTATGTCGGTAATATTAATTGCAATTTTTTTTGCAGTAATCGGATCAAAATTTATTATGGAGAATATTTTTGAACTAGTTTGGCAATTTGATTTTAAAGTTTTAATTTACCTTGGTGCCTCTATAGGAACTGTGACCTTGATTTTAATTATGCTAACTAATCTTAAATACTTAAGTCCTAAAGTTTATCCTTTAATTAGAAATCAGTAATAAATTTTTATTTATTTGCTCTCTTAAAACACTCAATTGTATTTTTAAGTAAACATGCAATAGTCATAGGTCCGACTCCACCTGGAACTGGAGTTAAAGCTTTTGCAACTTTTGATACTTCATCAAATGCCACATCACCAACTAAACCGTTTTCAGTTTTATTAATACCAACGTCAATCACAATTGCATCTTTTTTTACCCAATCACCTTTTACAAGCTCTGGGATCCCAACAGCAGCGACTATAATGTCTCCTTTTAAACATTCTCCTTTAAGATCATTTGTTTTTGAATGAGTAATTGTAACTGTACAATTTTCTTTCAACAACAACTGTGTCATTGGCTTACCATTTAAATTTGATCTTCCAACAATTACAGCCTTTTTTCCATTAAGGTTTGGTTCAATTTTTTTTATTAATAAGTAACAACCTAAAGGAGTGCACGGAATAGAACTTTCATAACCTGACGAAAGATTACCAACATTCATGGGATGAAATCCATCTACATCCTTCTCTGGCATAATTGCCTCTATAACTTTTTGTTTATCAATATGTTTAGGAAGTGGGAGCTGAACTAAAATTCCTGAAACAGAATCGTCATTATTAAGTTCATCGATTTTTTTTAAAACTTCATTTTCTTCAACACTGTCAGGGTATCTAATCACCTCTGATTTAAGGCCCACTTCATTGGCAGATTTCTCTTTATTTCTTACATAAATTTGACTAGGTGCTAAATCACCAATCAATATGACTGTTAAACCTGGTATTTTATTATGCTTATCTTTTAAAGATAAGACTTCTTTCTTAAGTTCTTCTCTTAAATCAGCAGCAGCTTTTTTTCCATCAATTAAAATCATTTATTAAAATATTAGTGGTGCAATGTAGAGTTTCATACACATTTCTATGAACCATATCAACAAAAGAAGTACGATAGGAGAAATATCAAAAGCACCAAGGTTAGGTAAAAACCTTCTTATTCTCATTAAAATCGGTTCTGTCATTTTATAAGTGAAATCTAATATTAAATATACAAAGCGATTGCTTGTATTTAGTACATTAAAAGCGACCAACCAACTTATAACAACATTGGCAATTACAACATATGAATAAAGTTTTAAAATTTGAAGAGCTAAATAAAATATAGCAATCATTTTTTTTCAACATAGATGGACTGACTTGGGAATGCAAAGGCAGCTCCCTTACCTTCAACAATTTTTTTTATTTCAAGTGCCAGATTTTCTTTAACTTGTAAATAATTAGTCCAACTATTTGTTTTTGTAAAACATCTTACATACATATCAATTGAGCTATCTGAAAACTTATCTATTCTTACAGCAACTCCAACAGATTGATCATAATCATCACCTTTATTTATGTGATCTTCAATCTCATCTCTAATGGTTTTTAATTGATCAATTGTAGTGTCATATTGAAGAGTTATTATCCAACTAATAGCCCAGTTAGTCTTTCTTGTGTTATTAATCACTGCATTTTCTGCAAATTGAAAATTGGGAATAATTGCTAGTGACTTATCAAATTTTCTTATAACGGTTGATCTAAATCCAATATTCTCAACAACTCCTTCAATAACTCCCTCAACTTTAATCCAATCACCAATTCTAAATCTTTTTTCAACTAACACTAAAATTCCAGATATTAAATTTTTAAATAAATCCTGTGCACCTAATGCTACTGCAACACCAAACAAGCCTAATCCTGCAATAATTGGTCCAATTTTAATTCCCCATAACTCAAGAACAGCAGCTGCGCCTAAAATAAAAATTAAAATTTTAAGAGACTTTATAATCCAGCCTATTAATTCTTTTGTCAGGACTTTATCTAATCCACTTAAAATATATGATATAGGCTCAATTATCTGATGTATTATCCAAAATATTAAAATTGTTATTAAAGTTCTGTTTACGTTATCTATGAAACCCCTAGTCTCATTATCAAATGACATATAGTAACTGGCAAAAAAGACACCAAGAACAATTGGAAGAAACCTAGCAGGACCTTCCATAGATTTTACAAAAGTATCATCTAATTTATTGGTTGTTCTTTTTGAAATTAATTCCAATTTTTTTATTACAAGTTTGCTGATTAGACCTCTAAATATTAAAAATAATACAAATATTCCAAGACCTACTATTATCTGAAAGAAATCTACCCCAAGAATTCCCTGCTTCCAAACAGATAAAAATAACTCATTTAGTTTATTTAAAACTTCCATTTTTAAATTTTATATAGCAAAAACTCCTCTTCACCAGGGTTAAAAAGAAAAATTTTTTTCCATTTTATGTCATTCAATGCTGATGATGCTTTTTCTCCCATACACATTAGGTTAGTTTCCATCCAAATATTATCTAAATTATATTTTTTTATTAACGTAAAAAATGTCTTCGCACTATTTTCAGAATATATGTAAACAATTTCTGGCACAGAAGATTTAATATCTCTTAAGAAACCATCACTTAAATTTTCATTTGGTATTGCAGTATAATTTATAATCCTCTTGATGACATAGTTTTCTGAAATTAAGTCTTGATCAAGATTATAAGAGACAATTTTTCCACTAACGTAAGCCATTGGTCCAATCTTTGGGTCAAAATTTTGTAAAATTAATTCTTTAAGATTATTTACATTACCTTCGGCACAGAAAATATTTTGAAAGCCTAATTCTTTTGCCTTTCTTTCTGTTGCAAGACCTACACAAAAACAAATTATTTTTTTATCTATTTTTGAAATATTTAGATTTTTTAAAGAATTAGCGCTCGTGAAAATGACGCCTTTGAATTGACTAAAATCTATTTCTTGTGTTTCTATTTTTTTTATTTTTAATAAAGGTAAATGAGAAACTTTATGTTTCATCGAAGTAAATTTTAAAATTAATTCTTTACTATCATCTAATGGTCTGGTTAGTAAAATATGCATTTTAATTTTTATAAGAACCTTTTGATTTTAATTTAAGCTCTTCTCCCACCATTCTACTACTAGTCTCAATATTATCTTTTTGAAGACTTTTTTTTATGAAATATCTATTTTTTCCATCAACAGAAAACAATTCGGTCAATAGGTCTACTTTTTTACCATTTAATTTTGCAAATACACCAACTGCAGTATCACAATCTCCCTCAAGAACTTTTAAGACCTCTCTCTCTGCTTTTGCGACAGTTCTTGTTTCTTGATCATTAATGTTTTCAAGTAATTTTTTAATTTCATTATCATCTTCTCTGCATTGAATTGCTATAATTCCTTGGCCCGCACAAGGTATGATTTCATCAATACTGAATTCTTGTGAAATTTTATGTTGTAAATTTAAAGCATCTACTCCTGCTTTTGAGAGAATTATTGCATCATATTCGCCTTTTTCTAACTTTTGAACTCTAGTATCAACATTTCCTCTGATAAGTTTATATTTTAAGTTGGGTCTTTTTTTTTTAAGTTGATATTCTCGTCTATATGATGATGTGCCAATAATTGAGTTTGGCTCTAAATCTTCAAATTTTATATTATTTTTACTTATTAAAATTTCATTAGGAGAATTTCTTTTTAAAAAATTATTAGTTAAAAGATTTTCAGTTTCTTCTGTAGGCATATCTTTGAAGGCATGTACTGCTATATCTATATTTTTATTTAATAAATCTTTTTCAATTTGTTTTGAAAATAATCCTTTGCCTCCTATTTCAGATAATCTCTCATCTTGCTTTTGATCTCCTGTTGTTGCTATTTTTTTTAATTCAATCTCTTTAGAAAAATATTTTTTTAGCTCTTTTTTCACATTTTCTGCGTAAATCATTGCTAACTTACTTCCACGCGTCCCAATTACAAGATTAGCTCTTTTCATAAAAATTTATTTTTATTACATTCTTATAGATTAATTGTATTAATTATAAAAAATAATTTATGAATAAAAGCCCAATAATATTAGGAATTGAGACAAGTTGTGATGAAACAGCGGTTTCAATTATTCAAGATAACGAAAGTGGTATACCAAAAATTTTATCAAATATAGTTTCAAGTCAATTTGAAATTCATAAAGAATTTGGGGGCGTTGTTCCAGAATTAGCAGCAAGGTCACACGTTGAAAAAATTAATTTAATTGCAAAAAAAGCTTTGGATGAGAGTGGTATAACTCTTGATAAAATATCTGCTGTTGCCGCAACATCTGGACCTGGTTTAATAATTTGTCTTAGTGTTGGTTTAAATTTTGCAAAATCACTCGCATCATCCTTAAAAGTTCCACTTATTGGTGTTAATCATTTAGAGGGTCATGCCTTAAGTCCAAGACTTCAAACTAATATTAATTATCCTTATTTACTTCTATTGATTTCGGGTGGACACAGTCAATTTTTAATTGTGAATGGATTAGGTAGTTATAAAAGATTGGGGACTACAATTGACGATGCTTTGGGAGAAGCATTTGATAAAACTGCGAAACTTTTAGGAATAGAATTTCCAGGTGGTCCAAAGTTGGAAAAATTTGCAGAAAAGGGTGATCCAAATAAATATAAATTACCCAAACCAATAATTAATAAAGGTGGATGTAATTTATCTTTTGCAGGACTTAAAACTGCAATACTAAGAATAACAAAATATATAAATTCAGAACAAGAAAAATATGATTTAGCAGCTTCTTTTCAAAAAACTATAGAAGAAATATTGTATATTAAATCTAAGATTGCTTTTAAAGAGTTTTTAAAAAGTGCAGTTAAAGAAAAATCTTTTGTCGTTGCGGGAGGAGTTGCGGCAAACAAAGGTATAAGAAAAAAACTAATCGAAGTAAGTAATGAGAATGGCTTTAAGGCAATTTTTCCAGATATTAAACTATGCGGAGACAACGCAGCAATGATCGCATTGGTAGGTCTAGAAAAATATAAAATAAAAAAATTTGAAAATATGGATTTAGAAGCTAGTCCAAGATTGGCCTTAGATGCTAGTGCTAAATTTTTAAAAGGTGCTGGGGTTGTACTAAATTAGAAATGAATATTTTTAATGTTAACATTGACATGATTGCAAGTTTCTTTTTTGCAGGTTTATGCGGACTACTTTTAAAAATTTGTCTTAGCTACAGTGATCAAAAATGGGTTAATACTTATCACTATACTTTAACATTTATTCTATTACCAGTTATCACACTAACAATTACAAGAATCATTTCTAACAATATTGCATTAGCTTTAGGTATGGTTGGAGCTTTATCAATTGTCAGATTTAGGAATCCAGTTAAAAACCCATTTGAATTAGTTTTGTATTTTTTACTAATTACGATTGGAATAGGTATGGCAATAAGATCAATTTATGGCTTTGGTTTAACCTTTTTCTCAATATTTGTTATAATTTGTACTTCTTTATTTAAGAAAAAGTATAATAGTTTATTTTCATTATCCTTCTCAGAAGGACGACCACAGCACCAAGTTGAAATTACATCATACACTAAAATTAAAGAAATTGAGGAAAACAAGTTCTTGATACAAAAAATAGTAAATAAATTAGAAAACGATAATTATGAATACTTTTATAGACTGTCATCGGTTAACAAGGATGACATTGAGAATATAAAAAATGAAAACTTTTTAAAAGATAACAAAAATATTACCAATTTAACAATCAATTATTTCTATTGATGTTAAAAATAATAATAATTTTTTTAGCTATTTTCTATGACACTAGTACTTTTTCTAAAGATGTTAATGAAGAAGTTAACAAAAAAACTTTTTGTCAAAATAACTCTAAGTATTTTTTAAAAAATCTAAATACTAATTTCTATCCAAAGAATATATTTATAAAAACTAATAAAACAAAATCGTGGTATATAAATTTAATAAAAAGCTTTTACAGCACTCCACGATCCGAGTGGAAAATTGATCATAAGTATAAGAAATATGAAACTGCAAATATAAGTATAGATTATGGTGATGATGTTGTTTGCAAGTTCAAAGGAAAAGTTAAAATACATGGAGGACGAAAAGATCATATAGATATAAAAAACTTAAAATCATCTTTAAGAGTAAAAATTTTCGATGGTCATTTGAATCACAGTAGACACTTTGCATTAATGATTCCATCAACAAGACTTGGAGATAATGAAATTTTTATTACACAATTTGTACATGAATTGGGAATAATATCGCCTGATACTTTTTATACAAATGTAAAAGTAAACAACAACAAAGAAATTAAAATGATATTTCAAGATATGGATTATGAAGAAATATTAAGAAGAAACAATAGAATTGATGGAGTTATAATTGCCGAAAATAAGACAAAGAAAAATAATTATAATCTCACAAGAGCTTTAAACACAGAAAGACAAATATTAGGAACAGGATGGGAAAAAAATCAAACATATTATTTAAATGCTTTAGATAAAACGAATTATTTAGTCATAAATGAAAAATTTTATAATCAAGAGAATATTCTTTCAAATAAAAATATTTATTTTATTGACCAAGATAAATTTAAAGATTTTTATCTTTTAATTTCTGCCACAAATGGATTTCATGGAACTCAATTTGGAGATAGAAGATATTATTACAATCTAATACTCGATAAAATTGAACCTGTTTATTATGATTGGAAATCAAATATTCTTGAGAAAAATTTTAGAAATAGTAATGAAAATATTAACTTTCAAGTAAGTAAGGAACACATAAAAAAATTAATAAAAAAAATTGAAAATATAAATTTAGATAATTTTAATAAAATGCTTAAGAATAAAAGGCTAAATATTAGCGATAAGAAATTAAATGATACCTTTAAAGAAATTGTTGAATATTTGAATAATTATAATTTCACTCCCAAATTCGATGATAGAAAAATATATGTTGATTTCGATTACAAAGAAAATTTAATTTTTCACTTAAATAAGAATACTTATGAGTTGTGTAACATAAATTTTGATTGTGAGAAAACTGAAATTAGTGAAGATTTCGAAAAAAAATTATTTCAAGAACATCAAATCAGTTATGATGACAGATTGATAAAATTTATAAGGAAAAAAAAAGGTCATTTTAATTCAAATATTACTCCAAGTCCAAACTCAATTAATTTAATGGATAAAATTAATTTAAAGAATAATCTTAAATTATATTTTAATAATTATGTAAAAGTTTTTAAAACAGACAATACTATCACACTAAAATATTTGAACGATAGTGGAAGGGCTTTTTTTATTGGTGGTATTATTAAAAATACTAATATTGTTGTTAATCATTCAGATGACACAGTAAGAAAAATTGAAAATTTATATCAAAACTACATTCCATATTGTTTAACTTTCTATGATACAGAATTAGATAATATAACAATTGAGGCTAATAAATTAAAATGTAACAAAGCAATAAGATTGATAAATACTTCAGGTAATATCAAAAAGTTGACTGTAAATAATTCTTCAGAGGACGCTGTTAGTGCAGAAATTTCTCATATTAAAATTTTTGAGACAACAATTAAGAATGCGGGAGATGATTGTTTAGATTTTGAAACAGGAAATTATATCTTTGTTACTTTGGATCTTAAGGGATGTGCAGATAAAGCTTTTCAAATCAAGAGGAAATCAAATGTTAAAATCAAAGAAATAAAAATAACTGAGAGTAAATATGGAGTTTCAGTTTTAGACTCAAGTGTATTTCAAGCAGATTTATCAAATATTAATACATCAAAAGAATGTTTGGTAGTTTATAGAGAAAATGATGGATACCATGGTTCCTTAGCTGAGGTAAATAATAACTTTAAATGTATAAATAATAAAATCTTTCAGGACAGCTCCTCACTAATACTAAATAAATGACTTTTAGAATTGAAAGAAAATTACTTATAAATAATAAAAATATTTTTAAAACTAGAGATATTTTTTTTAAACAGGGATTTAAAAAACTTTTTCCTAATAGAATAATATTTTCATGTTATTTTGATACTGTTGATTTTCAGATGTATAAAGATTCTATTGAAGGAACAGTCCCAAGAAAAAAAATTAGAATTAGAAGCTATGATAAATTATTTACTGGAAAAGTTTTTTTAGAAATTAAAATTAACTCTGTAGAAGGAAGATATAAAAAAGTAGACCAAGTAGTCAATTATAAAAAATTTTTTTACAAAGGTTATTTTGATCAAGATTATGGTATTTGCTATCCAAAGTTATTTGTAAAATATAAAAGATCATACTTTGTAAAAGATCAAGTACGTCTTACAATTGATCAAGAGGTTAAATTTTCTAAGTTCTATAAAAATTTTAAAAATAATTTTTCAAGTTTTGATAAATACGATTGTGTAGAATTGAAGTGTAGGAATATTAATGAATTAAATAAAATAGATCTTGATCAATTACAAATTATAAGAAATTCTAAATATTGTAATGGAGTAAATGAAATATTTAGAGAGAAAAATATTTACACAGAAAGATTATAAACAAACTATAAATATGAGATATTGGTTATTAAAATCTGAACCTAACGTTTGGTCCATAGATCAACAAATAAAAACAGGTGCAAGAGGAACAGATTGGGATGGTGTAAGAAATTATCAAGCAGCAAATAATTTAAAAAAAATGGAGAAGGGCGATCTCTGTTTTTTCTATCATTCAAATATTGGTAAAGAAATCGTTGGAATTGTTGAAGTAATTAAAACAGCATTTATTGATCAAACAGATAAAGAGAAGCGATTTGTAGCAGTAAAAGTTAAGTATAAAAGCAAACTAAAAACACCAGTTTCTCTCGAAAATATTAAAAAAAATAAAGATTTAAAAGATATTGCGCTAATAAAACAAAGCAGACTGTCTGTCATGCCAATAGACACTAAATGCTGGAAAATTATTTTGAAGATGAGTAGTATCTAGAAAATTTAGAATACATGCCAAAAAAAAAAGTAAAAAAAAGAAAGAAAAAAACAATCACAAAAAAAAAAACTAAGAAAAAGTCTTTAGCTCCAAAGCAAGAAAAAGAACTTATATATAGAACAAAGAAAGACTGGATTAGCAAAGCTCTAGTAAATAAATCTCAGTATGAAAAAAAATATAAAGGCTCAATAAAAGATAATGATGGATTCTGGAAAAAAGAAGGAAAAAGAATTAATTGGATAAAGCCATATACAAAAATTAAAGATGTTAAATATAGTAAATCGGATGTTAAAATAAAATGGTTTTACGATGGAACTCTTAATGCATCAGTAAATTGTATTGATAGACACTTAAAGAAAAATAAAGATAAAACTGCAATTATATGGGTTGGAGATGATCCAAAGGTTCAAAAGAAAATTTCTTATAAAGAATTACACAAAGAAGTTTCTAAAGCTGCAAATGGTCTTAAAGAATTAGGAGTTAAAAAAGGTGATAGAGTAACAATTTATTTAACCATGATACCAGAACTTGCATATACAATGTTAGCATGTGCAAGAATTGGAGCTGTGCATTCAATAATTTTTGGAGGCTTTTCTCCCGATAGTATTTCTGGAAGAATAAACGATTGCGAGTCTGATTATCTAATTACAGCTGATGAAGGTGTAAGAGGTGGAAAAATAATACCTTTAAAATCAATAGCTGACGAAGCTTTAGTAAACTGCCCAAATGTAAAAAAATGTGTAGTTGTTAAAAGGACGGGCAATAGAATAAATTGGGATGAACGAAGAGATGTTTGGTACCACGAATTGACAAAAAAAGTTTCAAATAAATGTGAACCCGAAGAAATGAATGCAGAAGATCCATTATTCATTTTATATACATCAGGTTCAACAGGTAAACCAAAAGGGGTGATGCATACAACTGGTGGGTATATGGTTTACGCATCGATGACGCATCAATATATATTCAATTATAAACCTAAAGATATTTATTGGTGTACAGCTGACATTGGTTGGGTAACTGGTCATAGTTATATTATTTATGGACCATTATCAAATGGAGCAACAACTATTATGTTTGAGGGAATTCCAACTTATCCGGATAGTTCAAGATGGTGGCAAATCGTTGATAAATATAAAGTGAATATTTTTTATACTGCTCCAACAGCGATAAGAGCTTTAATGAGAGAAGGTGATAAGCCTGTTAAAAAAACATCAAGAAAATCACTGAAATTACTAGGAACTGTAGGTGAACCAATCAATCCCGAAGCATGGGAGTGGTATTATAAAACAGTCGGAGATTCTAATTGTCCGATTGTTGATACTTGGTGGCAAACTGAAACGGGTGGGATATTAATTAGTCCACAAACAGGTGCTATAAATTTAAAACCAGGTTCAGCAACCAAACCATTTTATGGAATTAAACCAGTAATAGTAAATAAAGATGGGAAAGTTTTAAAAGGAGAAGCTGAAGGACGTTTGTGTATCGCACAATCTTGGCCAGGGCAGATGAGGACAGTTTACGGTGATCATCAAAGATTTATAGATACCTATTTCTCTCAATTTGATGGTAAGTATTTTACTGGTGACGGGTGCAGGAGAGATAAAGATGGATATTACTGGATCACAGGAAGAGTTGATGATGTAATCATTGTTTCTGGACATAACCTTGGAACTGCTGAAATAGAAAGTGCATTTGTTGCTCATCCAAAAGTAGCAGAAGCAGCTGTAGTTGGATATCCTCATGATATTAAAGGTAATGGTTTATATTGTTATGTAACTTTAAATGTAGGAGAAAAATCAACTTTAGATTTAGAGAGGGATTTAAAGCTTTGGGTTAGAAAACAAATTGGTCCAATAGCTACACCAGATCTAATTCAATTTTCGCCTGGACTTCCTAAAACTAGATCGGGTAAGATTATGAGAAGAATACTTAGAAAAATAGCAGCTAATGAACATGATCAATTAGGTGATACAACAACTTTGGCAGATCCAAGTGTTGTAAAAAGTTTAGTTGAAAATAGAAAAAATATCTAAAAATTTATTAATTCTATAAATTCCTTTTTAACATTATCCCATTTCAAGATCATAGAATTTAAAACTATTTTTTTGTCTAAAGATTTTAACTCTTCAGCTATTGGTGACCATTCATATAAAGACAAAGCACTAGTATTAAAAGGTAATGACTCATGGTATTCATTCCAATTAATTTTTTCATATCTTTCGAGAAAATTTTTTTTTGCGTTTTCATATATTTCTTTTGGCATTTCATTCTTTTGAAGTTCATTATCTAAAATTTCAAAATAAATTTCATTTGCTTTTTCAGTATCATGTTGATTTCTGATATTTTTTAGAAAAGAGACTGTATAAAAAGTTAAATCCTGTAAAGCAGTTGAATAAATATTCCATTTAGCTTTGTTAATCGATCCTAAAAATATCTCATCTTCGAACATCAATACATATTTTGCTCCCATTCTTGTTTTAAGATATCCATATAAAGTAACCTGACTTACCCATGCAGATTTTTTTTGAATAAATTCTTTTAAATCGGAATAATTTTCGATTTTTTTTGTCTTTTTGAAATATTTTAAGAATGGAATGAAATATTCCTTTAAATACTCAAATTTCAAATCTTTGAGCTTTAATTTGTATTTAATGCCCATTTAAAACCGATATTACCACTTTTACTATAAATATATGCCATTTTTTACTCTTTAATTATTACTTTAAATGAGTATGAATTATATCTTTAACCTATAGGGAGGATTAAAATAATGTCAAACAAAGAAAAGCACTGGGAAAAAACTAAAGGATTAATGATAATTACATTAATTATTTGGTTTGTTTTCGGTTATCTGATCTTCATGTTTGGTTCTGACCTAAACACTTCAAGTTTTATGGGATATCCATTAGCGTATTACATGTGTGCGCAAGGTTCCATCATTGCATTTGTGGTCCTTATTTTTTGGTTTGCAAATAGACAGGAAAAAATCGATGAAGAGTTTGGTTTTACCGAAAAGGAGGATGATTAATGTTTAAAGGCAATTTTATTGACAACCTACCAAAAATTTACGGAACATATACTGGGGGCTTCATTGTATTCATCATATTGATGGCGATAGCGGAGCAAGCAGGTATGACTGCTAAAACAATTGGTATTTTGTTTGTCGCCTTTACAGTTTGTATATATGCCTTGATTGGGTATTTATCTAGAACTGTTCAGGTCGATGCTTATTATGTTGCTGGAAGACAGGTGCCAACAGTATTTAACGGAATGGCAACTGCAGCTGACTGGATGTCGGGTGCATCATTCGTTGCAATGGCTGGTGGTATTTATTTTGGTGGTTATACTTATATGGCTTTCTTGGTCGGTTGGACTGGGGGATACGTTTTAGTATCATCACTTTTAGCACCATACTTAAGAAAATTTGGATGTTACACTGTGCCAGATTTCATTGGAACAAGATACGGGGGGAACTTTGCAAGGTTCTGCGCTGTGGTTGTTTTAACGTTGGCTTCTTTCACATATGTAACAGCTCAAATTAACGCAACAGGAACAATTGCATCTAGAGCACTAAGTATTCCATTTGAATTAGGAGTTTGGGTTGGACTGGTAAGTATTTTACTTTGTTCAATGCTAGGCGGAATGAGAGCTGTAACTTGGACACAGGTTGCACAATACATAGTATTGATTATTGCTTATTTAATTCCAGTATTCTGGATTAGTAACAAATCTGGATTTGGTTTCTTTCCACACTTTATGTTAGGTGAGGAAGTGGCTAGATTAGGTGCACTTGAATCGCAATTTGGATTAGTTAAAAATGCTGCTGCAGATATCAAAGCTGCAGGTGTACCAGGTGGTCTAAAATCTATTTCTGTATCACACTCAGGTGTGCCAGAAGGTGGAATGGCTGCATGGAAGTTTATTTCATTAGCACTATGTATGATGGTAGGAACAGCATCTTTACCACATATTTTAATGAGATACTTCACTACTCCAAGTGTTAAAGCTGCAAGAAAATCAGTGGCATGGTCACTATTCTTTATTGCATTGCTTTATACTTCAGCTCCAATGCTTGCAACATTATCCAAAATCTCACTAATAGATCCAAATTTACCAACAGGTATTATTGGAAAACCAATTGCTGAAATTATGCAAATTGAGTGGGTAAATGCTTGGATTAATGTAAAACAAGCCTTCATAGCAGACTTTAACGGAGATGGTATTCTTCAGTTAAATGAATGGTTTATGAGAGGTGACGTAGTTGTACTAGCAACTCCTGAGGTTGCTGGATTACCATACGTAATCTCTGGACTAGTTGCTGCAGGAGGAATGGCTGCTGCGATGTCAACAGCTGATGGTCTAATTCTTGCTATCGCTAACGCTTTATCACATGATATCTATTACAAAATCATTGATCCAAAAGCGGATGTAAGAAAAAGATTGTTAGTTGCTAGAGCACTTCTAATAGTTATTGGTGCTGCTGGAGCATACATTGCATCGATGAGGATCACTAGTATCCTTGGTGCAGTTGCTTGGGCATTTGACTTTGCAATGTCAGGATTGTTCTTCCCATTAATACTTGGTGTATGGTGGAAGAGAGCAACAAGACAAGGCGCAATAGCAGGTATGATAGCAGGTCTTGCATCAGGAACAGCTTATCTAATTTATGTGTATCCTAAGTTTATGGGTAATGCACCTTGGTTAGGTATTGACCATTTACGTTTCGGTATAATCGGAGCGTCGGTCTGTTTAGTTGTAATGGTTGTAGTAAGTTTAATGACTGAAGAACCAGATAAAGCTACACAGCAAATGGTAGACGAAGTTCGTGTTCCATCAGGTAAGACAATACTTGGTAAGCAACACTAAATTAAACTTTTTGGGGGCGGTATCCGCCCCCATTTTTTCAGATTAATGCCTTTATATATCTTAGTAATAGACTACATTTTAGGAATCATTATGTGGACTTTAATTGGAAGATCTGCAATGAATATATTTCAAAAAGAAGATTCTGAATTCTTTTTTATGAAAGTATTTGTAAAATACACAAATCCAATTATTAAAATTTTTAAATTCATAACTCCTAGTTTCATTATAGGACCATTAGTTCCGCTTTATGTAGCGTGGTTTTTTTATATGTTTAGATTTTATTTAATGCCTTATTTAATGGGTTATTCTGTTATGGGAATGTTATCGTTTCCATTAGAAAGTGAAATAGCTGCGGAAATTTATAAAATATTTGGTAAATAATAATTCAAATATATTCAAAAATTGATAGTACTAGTTTTTATTTATTAATGAAAAATATACAAATTTCGCCTTCAATACTTTCTGCAGATTTTAGCCAACTAGGTGAGGAAATTAAGAGATTAGAAGATGGTGGCGCTGACTTAATTCATGTCGATGTAATGGATGGACATTTTGTTCCTAATATAACAATTGGTCCCCCAGTGATAAAAACACTTAGAAATTATACAAAATTACCTTTTGATGTACATTTAATGATCTCACCAGTTCATAAATATATAAAAAATTTTGCTGAAGCGGGATCTGATATAATAACAATTCACCCTGAAGCAACTGACAATTTGATTGAGTCGATTAAACTTATAAAACAATTAAAGAAAAAAGTAGGCATATCTTTAAATCCAAATACGGAAGTAAGTGTCATTGAAAAGTTATTAAAAGAAATAGATTTAGTTTTAATTATGAGCGTATATCCTGGTTTTGGTGGTCAAAAATTTATACCAGAAGTCATTGAAAAAATAAAAAAACTATATCAAATAAAAAAAGATAATAACTTAAAATTTGATATTGAAGTTGATGGTGGAATAAATTTCTCTAATTCAAAAGAGGTTATATCAGCGGGAGCAAATATATTAGTTTCTGGAACAACAATATTCAAAGAAAACAATGGTGATATTAAAAAAAATATAGAAACTCTAAAATCAATGTAAGATGTATTTAAAAAATTCTTTAATTTTAATAAATGAATTTTTTTACACAACTAAAAATCAAATAAGAAATTTATACTTAAAATCTAGGTTTTATAATAATAAAATTTCAAAAATTGAGATAAGCAACATTTCCTATAGACCAAGTCTAAGTATTTTAAGCTGCTTGGTTAAATATGATAAAAAAAAAATTAAAATTGAAGAACTAGACAAAGATAATATTTGGGAAAGTGGATTGTTAAGTAGCAATAATCTCTATAAGCTAAATAATTTTTATTGGTTATTTAGTATTGATTTAAAATCTTCGGCAAGTATTACACAATCAATAATTATTAAATGGATTGAAAAAAATCAAAGTTATAATTCATTAACATGGCAAACAGATATTTTATCAAAGAGAATAATATCTTGGATTGCAAACTCTAAATTATCTTACGATGAAAGTGATACTAAATATAAAAATAAATTTAATTTTTCTGTAAACAAACAAATTAATCATTTAATAAATGAAATAAGCAAATCTCGATCTGTTAATGATAAATTATTAGGTTGTACAGCAATAATAATTACAGGATTATCTTATGCAAATGAAAAATATTTAAACTATGGATTAGAATTACTAAGAAAAATTATTATTAATTCTTTTGACGATGAGTATTTTCCAAAAACGAGAAGTATTAGGCAATTAAATTTTTATTTGAAATATTTTGTTCTTGTTAGAGAATTATTAAAAGAATCTTTTAATGATATACCTGAGTATCTTGATGAAATAATTTTCTATCTAGGAAAATCTTATTCTGTTTTTTCTAAAATCGAACAAAGTTTACTATTCAATGGGAATCATCAAAATGATTTACAAGAATTTAATAAATATCTTTCACTTTATAAATATAAGTTCGAAAATTCAAATAATGAAGTTGGGGGATACGCTATTTTGAAAAATAAAAATTGCATTCTTGCAATGGATGTTGGAAATTCACCCCAAAAAACGTTTTCATACAACTATCAAAGTGGAGCTCTTTCATTTGAATTCTTCTACAAAGATAAAAAACTTATTTCGAATTCTGGTTACTTCCAGGATTATAAAAATAAATTAAATCTAATTTCAAAATCTACTGCTGCTCACTCAGCACTTATAATTGATAATCATTCAAGTTGTTCATTTAGAAACCATGGAAACTATAAAACATTAGAAAATGGTTTGAAAATTACAGATAAAAATATTGTTAATGAAAAAAACTATTGGTTAATCAAAGCATCTCATAATGGCTTTTTGAAAAAATTTGGAATTTTATATGAAAGATCTTTAGAATATTTTGTTGAAAAAAATAAACTGATAGGAACCGACAAAATAATTTCAAACAGAAGATTAGTTTCAAAAAAATATGATATTAGATTTCATATGGAACCAGGTGTTAAATTAACAAAAACCCTAGATAACAAAACTATATTAATTGAAATTGAGAATTCTGGATGGAAATTTTCAACTAACTGTGAGATTATAAATATTGATACAGGTATATATTTTGGTAATAAAAATTTAACTAGTGAAAATCAAAATATATGTTTATCAGGCAAAATAAACGATATAACTCAGGAAATTAAATGGGTATTCGAAAAAATACAATAAAAATCAAGACTGCTTTAATTTCCTTATCAGATAAATCGAATTTAAGACCATTATTAAATTTATTAAAAAAATATAAAATTAAAATAATAAGCTCAGGCGGCACATACAAAAAAATTAAAAGTATGGGTTTTAAATGCTTAGAAGTATCTAAATTTACAAATTCAAAAGAGCTATTAGATGGAAGAGTAAAAACATTACATCCAAAAATTCATTCTGGAATTTTGAATATTAGACAAAATAAAAAACATCAAAAAGAAATGAAAATCAACAATTATGAAAATATTGATTTAGTAATTATAAATTTTTATCCGTTTGAAAAAGTTTTGTTTAATAATTCTGGCCACAAAAATATAATTGAAAATATAGACATTGGAGGACCAACAATGGTTAGATCAGCTGCAAAAAATTATAATGATGTAGTTATCCTAAGTAACACAAAACAGTATGAAGATTTAACTATTGAATTAGATAGAAATAGAGGGTCTACGAATTTAAAATTTAGAGAAAAATTAGCTGAAGAAGCATTTATGGAAACTGCATATTATGAATCAAAAATTTTTAATTATTTCAATCAGAAGTCTGAAAACCTTTTCCCAATTAAGAATATATTTTCTGGAAAATTAGTTGAGAAAACAAGATATGGAGAAAACCCTCATCAAAAGGCAGCAATATATTCACAAAATAACAAACAGGAAATTATTCAAATCAGCGGTAAACAGCTAAGTTACAACAACTATAACGATCTTTATTCAGCTCTAAGTATATCTAAAACTTTACCAAAAAATAACGGTGTAACAATAATTAAGCATGCTAATCCTAGTGGAGTTTCCATTAATCCAAACAAAATCAAATCTTTTAAAGAGGCTTTAGAGAGTGATCCAATAAGCGCTTATGGCGGTATAGTATCATGTAACTTTAAATTAAATTTTAGTTTAGCCAAGGAAATTAACAAAAAGTTTTTTGAGGTAATAGTTGCAAATGGATTTGATAAAAAATCAGTCAATCTTTTAAAAAAGAAAAAAAACCTAAGGTTAATTGACTCGAGTAAGGTTAGAAAAAGTTTTAAATTTAATTTTTTAAATAAATTTAATTCGATTTTAGTTCAAAATCCAGATAGTATAAATTTTTCAAAAAAAGATTTTAAAATTGTATCAAAACTTAAACCTACTGATAAAACTTTAAAAAAACTTATTTTTGCATTCAATATATGTAGAAGTGTAAAATCCAATGCAATAGTAATTACAAAAAATTACAAAACAATAGGTATAGGTTCTGGTCAACCAAGTAGATTGGATAGTTGCAAAATAGCTATTGATAAAATGAAAAAGTTTCAGGATATTAACGAGAGTGATGAAATTTTAGCAGCTTCTGATGCGTTTTTTCCATTTGTAGATGGTATAGAAAAATTGGTACAAGCAGGAATTTCAGCAGTCATTCAACCGTCAGGTTCAAAAAATGATAAAGAAATTATTAAATTTGCAAACCAAACAAATACTATCTTAGTATTTTCCAAAACAAGACACTTCAATCACTAATCAATTTATCTTATCTATTTTAGCAGCTAAAATAAAGTCACTCTCGGCAAGACCTTTGATTGCATGTGTGAATATTTTAATTCTTGCGTAACCCCATCCAAACCATAAATCAGGATGATGTCCTTCCGTTTCGGCAATCTCACCAACTTTATTCACAAATTTTTGACTTTGTAAAAAGTCGTCGAATTTAAAGTTTTTTATTAGATGAAATCCATCAATTTTGTCTTCAATGACTTCCCATCCATCAACTTGTTTTAAGTACTTATGAATTTCTTCTGTATTGAAAGGTGGGATATTTCCTTCACATGGTATACATTTTTTATTTGCTAAATCACTCATAACCTAATTCCTATAATGGAGCGGGCAATGGGACTTGAACCCACGACCTTCTCGTTGGCAACGAGACGCTCTACCACTGAGCTATGCCCGCTTATTCTTAACTACCAAAACTAAAAGCTTTTTTGTAATTTAGCAAGTGATTAAATAATTAAATGCGACTATCGAATCATTTCTGTCCAGTTGTAACTTTAAAAAGAATAATTATAATTAAGATATGAAACTTGAAGAATTACCAAAAACTATACCAATTTTTCCTCTATCAAATTTTATAATGTTTCCTGGCACAACTGTTCCATTAAATATTTTTGAGCCTAGATATTTACAAATGGTAAATGATAGCATGAAAAAACACAGGATGATTGGAATGATACAACCCAAAAAAACAGGGTCTTTAAAAAAGCCTGATTTATATGAAATAGGATGTATTGGAAAAATCACAAGTTTCAATGAAACAGAAGACGGTAGGATACTTATTATTTTAAATGGAATTTGCAGATACAAAATTAACTCAGAATTAAACACTGACAAATTGTACCGTGAGTGCGATGTCCAATATGATCATTTTTCAAAAGATATAATGCAAAAAAGTAATGAAGTTAACTTTTCTGACTTAAGATTAATTATGGAGAACATGAAAACATTTTTTAAAAAACAAGGATATATTGTAAACCTAAAAGATCTAGAAAAGAAAGATCTTAGCCAAACACTTAATGATTTATCTATGGCCTCTCCGTTCTCCTTAGAAGAAAAGCAAATATTGCTAGAAAGTCATGATATAAATGTAAGAAAAGAAAAAATGGAACAAATTTTAAATAATTATATTAAAGACGAGTTTGAAAATACCACTCTTCAGTAATTTATAAATTTAATCCTTTATCTGATAGAATATTAGAATATTTTTTAAAAAGAGAATTTTTATTTAAAATTCTAAATACTGGTTTTGAAATTGAATTATTAATATTGCTATCTAATCTAAAAAATTCATAAATACCGTCGATTGCTTTTCCATAAAGATAATTTAGATGTTTAGTAGAACTCTGGAAATCTTCAGCAACAGAGATATCTATTGGAAGGCCTAGAGACATTCTATCATTTACTATTTTTGACATTATTTTAATATCCCTAATTGTCATGTTAAATCCTTGCCCAGCTAAGGGGTGTATACGATGAATTAAATCACCAAAAGCTAGAATATTACTATAAGTATAATTTCTAAGCATTTCGAAACTCAGACTAAAATTTTCAATTTTATTAATTTTAGTGGATGCATAAAAAGAATTATATTTTTTGAATATACCAAGAATTTTCTTATCATCTATTTTAACCCCATTATAAGAAAAAACTACTGAAGTTTTGGTATTAGATAATGGTAGAAATGCCAAAGGTCCAAATTTTGTAAAAACTTGAATGGCAGTATTATTATCTTTGCGGTGATGATTTATTAGAAATGTATATGCTCTACTTCTGTAATTTTTTTTTATTTTATTTGTAAAAAATTTATTTGAAATAAAATTTTTGTTTTCACTATTAATAACTAAATCATATTTTTTAATTTTATTTAAAATAAGTGAATTAGAAGTATCTGAATGATGTAATTTTATAAATTTTGATTTTTTTATTTTTTTAAAAAAAATTTCATTTAATTTTGAATAAGATACTAAGTTAAAAACCTCTTTATTTTTTTTATTAAAATTAATCGTCTCTTTAAATTGTGAACTTTCTGTAAAAATTTTGATTTCCTTACTTTTCCACGATGTAATACTAGATTTTGATACAAATTTTAAATAATCAAAATTTTCGCTTGATAAAGCTATTGTTCTATTTGTTTTTATATTTTCAATTTTTTTATTTAAATATATGTCAACATTGAGTTTTTTTTCCTCAAATACGTTAGCGAGAATCAAATTTGTTAAATTTAGGCCTATAAGACAAATTTTCATAACAAAATAATTTTAACAATAAAAATTAAATGATACAAAGTGACAAAAGCAGTTTTGATTCATGGTATTTAAAAATTATATCAATAAAATAAGTGATTTTATTATAAAGAGATTGGCTGAATTAGTTGGCATTTTTCTGGTAGTTATCTCTATATTGCTTTTTATATCTTTAATTAGCTATTCTCCAAATGATCCAAATTTTATATTTCAAGAAAATCAGGAGATAAAAAATTTGCTTGGATTTAGGGGAAGTTTCATCGCTGATATATTTTTTCAATCAATTGGTTTAATTTCAATTTTAATTCCTTTTTCTCTTCTTTTTACCGGTCTATCTATAACAATTAATAAAAAATTTATAGTTATTATAGAAAATATTTTTTTTATAATTCTTTACATTATTGCTGCAACATTTTTCTTTAGTATTTTTCATAAGGAAACCTATTGGTTAATAATAAATGGGAATAACGGTTTTGTTGGTGATTTAATGTCAGAAACCGTAATTGCAGATTTTTTGAAAATTAATCAAACAGTGAGTTACTATTTATTAATATTTTTTATTTTATTATTCTTTTTGCTAAGTAGTAATTTCAAAATTTCTCATATTTTAAGTTCTTTCTCTATGATAAAAAAACTGTTTTCACCAAAAAAAGATAATTTAATTTCTCAAGAAAATACTTTTAAAGAAAATACTATTATTGAAAGATCTAACGAACCTCCTGTTCAAGAAGATTTGTTTTCTAATAACAAATCAATTTTAAATGATGTAAAAATTAAATTACCCTTAATTGATTTTTTAAAAAAACCAGAAAAAGGCTCTAATAAAAAAGATGATATTAAAATAGATGCAGAAGGTTTAGAAAAAATACTTCTTGATTTTGGTGTTGAAGGAGAAATAAAAAAAATAAGTCATGGACCCGTTGTTTCTCTCAATGAATTTGAGCCTGCGGCTGGAGTTAAAGTTTCCAAAATAATAAATTTAGCAGAAGATATTGCTAGAAATACAAGTTCAGAGTCTGCAAGAATAGCCACAATACCTGGGAGTAATACTGTTGGTATTGAACTACCAAAGATATCCAGAGAAAATGTTTATTTAAGAGAAATAATTTCAGATAAGAATTTTAAAAAAAGAGAAATTAAATTACCTATCGCTCTTGGTAAAAGTATATCTGGAGAACCAATAACTAGTGATTTAAGTTCAATGCCTCATTTATTAATAGCAGGAACTACTGGTTCAGGGAAATCAGTATGTATTAATACAATTATCCTATCACTCATTTACAAACATACACCAGACGTCTGTAAATTTATTTTGATTGATCCAAAAATGCTTGAACTTTCGACCTATGAAGGGATACCGCATTTATTATGTCCTGTTATTACTGAAGCAAAAAAAGCAACATCTGTTTTGGGTTGGGTAGTTAAAGAAATGGAAAGTAGATACAGGTTAATGACAAAAGTGGGTGTAAGAAACATTGATGGATATAATGAGAAGCATAAAGTTAGGATGCCTTATATTGTTGTAATAGTTGATGAAATGTCAGATCTAATGTTGGTAGCTGGAAAAGAAATTGAAAACTATATTCAAAAATTATCACAAATGGCTAGAGCGGCTGGAATTCATATAATAATGGCCACACAGAGGCCAAGCGTAGACGTAATAACTGGAACAATAAAAGCTAATTTTCCTACTCGTATTTCATTCCAAGTAACCTCTAAAATCGATAGTAGAACGATTTTAGGTGAGCAAGGAGCTGAGCAACTTCTAGGGAAAGGTGATATGTTATATATGTCTTCTGCAAACAGAATAACAAGAATACATGCACCGTATGTATCTGAAATAGAGATAGATAAAGTAAATAACTTCCTAAGAAATCAAGCAGAGCCAGACTATGTCGATGAAATTTTAAACTTCGCAGATGAAAAAGAGATTAATGAAAAAAATAAAGATAATTCAGAAACCGATGAATTATATAATGAAGCTTTAGAAATAATTAAGTCTGAAAGGAAAGCGTCTACTTCATTTTTGCAAAGAAAATTACAAATTGGATATAATAGAGCTGCAAGGATCATTGATCAAATGGAATTAAATGGTGAAGTAAGTAAAGCTAATCATGTAGGTAAAAGAGAAGTTTTAAAATAGTGAAGTATTTAATTTTTATTTTAATTTTTTTTTATCCATTAAATATTTTTGCTTCATCAAAACAATTAATAAAAAATAAATTAGAAGAGACGGATAATATATCTTTTAAATTTATACAAAAAATTGGAAAAAAAACTGAGCAAGGAGAATGTATAATTTCGTATCCAAAAAAAATTTTTTGTAAATACGATGATATTTATAATAAAGTTTTAGTATCTAACGGAAAATCGCTTGTAATTAATAGCAAAAAAATTACAAATTATTTGAGATACAATTTAAAAGACACTCCTCTTAATTTAATTTTAGATAAAAGATTTCTTCTAGATAAGTTAGATAATATAGAAATAATTCGAGAAAATGATGAGACATTTTCTTTTGAAATCATACATAATAACAATTTATTAAATATTTTTTTTGATAAAGATAGTTATGATATTAAAGGATGGACGACGACTGATGTTTATCTGAATAAAGTTGAAACGAAATTGCTTGATATAGAAACAAATAAAATGATTGATAAAAAATTATTTAGAGTTCAAAATTATATTAACTAATATCTAAATTAATTGTTTCAGACTTAAATATTTTCATACCCCTACCCAAATAGTTTTTTAAGGCATGTTTATGGTCTAAAGAGCAAGTATGTAGCCAGACTTTTTTAGTATTTTTTCTAAACCCTAATTTCAGAGCCTCCGATAAAAGATAACCACCATATTTTTTACCAATAAATTCGTCTAGAATACCAAAATAGGCCACTTCACATTTTCTTGTATCTGGATGAAATAAAAGTTCAAAAAAGCCTATTAAATCATCATTTTCCCTAAGTATATAAGTTTCCAAATTTGAATTGTTAGCATACTCCATCCATTTGATGTCATTCCAAACTAGTCTATCAATCCAACGATAACTTTTACCTATCTGCTTATAAAAAAATTTGTTAATTTGAAAATCTGGTGGATTTTTTTTTTCTACTTTACAATTACTTTTTGGTTTTTTAGATAGATTAATTTCATCAATTGAACTAATTTCTAAGTATTTTCTATATACTTTAGTAATCACGAGACCATTTTTCCAACTTTTTCACCTCCAAATAAATGGAAATGTAGATGTGGTACTTCTTGGCCGCCGTAATCACTTATATTGGCGAGAGCTCTATAACCTTTTCCATCAATAGATGAAATACCTAATTTTTTTGCAACAGTTGTAACGCCTTTCATTAGACCAATAATTTCTTCATTTGAGGCGTTGGTATTAAAATCATCTAGATCAATATATTTTCCTTTTGGAATAACTAGAGCATGAATTTTTTTTTGAGGATTGATGTCATAAAAGGATAACACAAAATCATCTTCATAAATTTTATTACAAGGTATTTCACCTCTTAAGATTTTTGCAAATATATTATTCTCATCATATTTCATAGATTATCATTTATCTCTCAAAGGTTTTCCTGTTATATCCGTTGTAAAGTATTGATAAAACATCACAGATATAACTTCAATATTTTCGATCATTCTAATCATATCAAAACTTAAATCAGCTTTTTTACAATTTAATTCTCTAAAATAATATACTCTCGTATTACCCAATGAAATATCAATCTCTTTACTCAATTCCTCGATTATATTACTTTTTTTTTTGATAACATAATTATAACTGCATACATTAGCAGTAGCCCAAGTGAGTATGCTAAATATTATTGCAGCAACAATTAAAGACAACTTTAACATTTATTAATAATTTAAATAATACTTAATAGTTTACTGGCGAGTCAATAAAGACCCATTCATTTTTATCATTACCATCATTATCACCTATATTTGATAATATTGCAGTTTTATTTTCTCCTCCTAAATTGAAAAACATAATTTCACCTTTCTGAACATAAGTGTTGGAGAGGGTTTTGGTGCCCCCTCTAGAAATACTAAATGAACTTGTTACCGCTTTTGATGCAATCGCATTATTCCCATTGTAAGGATTTTTAAAATCTTCACTGTTATAAAAGAAATGGCTTGCCGCAAATGCTAAAGCTGTGCCATCATCTGAGCATTTTATAAAATATCTGTAATTACTACTATCATTATTTAAATACATGCCATTTTTACTACTACCCTGATATGCTGAACAAACTTTTGTTGACTCTGCTGCTAACCATTTAGAAATAGTTCTTAAATTTTGTTGAGCTGTCTTTAATTTAGCACCTTTTGTATAGCCACTGTAAGCAACTACACCAACGGCAGCTAAAATGCCAATAATTGCTACAACAACGAGCAATTCAATTAAAGTGAAACCTTTTTGTTTCATTATTTAATTGTTATATCTTTACTACAAAGATGATTTGGAACGGTACACATAGTTCCTGTACAAGGAGTTGTGATACAAGTCATAACTTTAATAGTAGTTCCAGGTGACCTCATCCTGTTAAATCCGACATCAGTATCGTTTGAAACACCTCCTCCGTGAGTTACAGAAGTTTTTGAACTATCGTACGGGTTCTTGAAATCCACTAATGCCTTTTCAGTTGCTTTTGCAACAACATCTTTCCAGTCAGCTTGACTTTGTTTTGAACAATCTAATTCACCGCTCATTGCATTAGATTCACCCAATGAACATTTCATGGATTCGCTCATGATGTATTTAACAATTGCATTATGATTGGATTTTGCTGCAGATTTCTTTGCTCCTGATGTGTAACCGCTGTAAGCAACAACTCCTACTGCAGCCAAGATACCAATTATTGCTACTACAACTAAAAGTTCAATAAGTGTAAAACCTTTTTGGTTCATATTAAAAATATATTTTAGTTAATTTTTAAATTTTTGCATTGTTAAAATATATGCAACTAATAAGATGAATTTTTAAAAAAGAGAGGGAAAATGAATAAATTTAAATCAATTTATAAAGCTATTATTAGCTTAACATTTATTTTTTCATTTGTTCTTACTTCAACAGCTGCTTTTTCGGAAATAGTTGGACGATTATCTGTTCACTGGAGCCCAAAGCACCACAGTGCAAAACATGCACAAATTTTTGCAGATGAAGTAAACAAAAGAGCAAAAGGGAAATTAAAAATAGAAGTTTATCCATCTAAACAATTATTTGGAATTAGAGAAGTAATGGGAGCGGTAACTTCTGGTGCAGTTGAACTTGGAGGCATTGTTGGAGTAGTAAGTTTTCCACCAATAAACAAAAACTTTAATGTTGCTTCATTTCCAGGATTATTTAATTCATGGGAACAGCAAAGAGGTTTTTTTCAAAATTCACCTAAAGGAAAAGAAATTTGGGGTGAGTTAACAAAAAAAACTAATTCAACATTAGTAATGTACAACCCAGTTGGACCTGTAATGACTTTTTCAAGTGCTAAGGAATTGACAGGTATTGATGCGATGAAAGGTTTAAAAGCTAGAAGACTTTTAAAAAGTGAAGAACCTATGTGGGATGCTTTAGGAGCAAACAGAGTATCGTTACCTACGGGTGAAGTTTATACTTCTTTACAAACTGGAATGATTGATACAATAAACAGTCCTCCAGGAAGTATTGAGGCATACAGTTGGTGGGAATTTTTGAAATACGCTCAAAAACCTTATCAATATTATGCTGATGCATATATTATGGCAAACTCAACTTGGTTTAATAGTCTGTCTCCAGACTTACAAAAAATCATAATGGATGTTGGTAAAGAAATTGGAAAAAGATCAACTGACTTAATTATGGATACTGGAGAAAGCACTCTTAAAAAATTCCAAGAAAGAGGTGGGGTTGTTACTACGCTTTCAGGGGCTGAAAAAGCTAAGTTTGATAAGCTTATGAAAGATGAAGTAATGCCAGCAATGGCTAAAATGATTGATGCTGACGCCTTAGAGGCAGCACAAGCATATGCTAAGAGCAATTAGAAGAAGTTAAACTTTTTCTGAAAAGATTATGAGGGCATTGCGAGCTATTAATAATTTGCTAGCAAAAGCTGCAATTTCGCTCGCAATGTTCATCGTCTTTTTAATGGTGGCAGCTTTAGCATTAAGCGCCACAACAAGATTCATCACAGGCACAGGATTTGCGTGGTTTATAGAATTACCACCTGTAATGGTGAGTTGGTTGGTGTTTCCATTACTAGGTCCTTTATTAAAGCAAGGACAACATATTAAAGTAGATTTTTTAAGTCATTATTTATCTGAAAAATCAAAAAATATTATTGGAACAATTGTAAATTTAATAGCTCTTATTTCTGCTTGTGTCTTCTTTAAAGCAGGAGTTGATGCAACAATAATGTATTACAATTTAGGACAAATGATGGAATTGGAAATTAATATTCCTATTTGGTGGATGTTTTTAGCATTTCCGGTTGGTTTTTTAATTTTAGCATTAACATCATTAGAGCTTATTTTAGATAATTTAAAAAAACTTTTAGGGAAAGAATAGATGTTTGGATTGGCTTTTATTATTTCTCTTGTAACATTAGTTATCTCAGTTCCAATATTTTTAGTTTTTGGTTTAGGAAGTTCATTAGCAGCTATTGCTGGATTAAATTTACCTTGGTCAGTTTTAATACAAGTTTCATTTGGTGCATTAACAAAACACGTTCTAATCGCTGTTCCATTATTTATCTTTACTGGAATGGCAATGTTAAAAGGAGGCGCTGCATCAAGATTAGTTAAGTTCACAACAACACTTGTTGGACATTGGCCAGGTGGATTGGGTGTTGCTATGGTTATTGCGATGGGTTTCTTTGCAGCTTTTTGTGGATCCATACTTGCAGCTATTACTGCAGTTGGAACAATTATGATGCCAAAGATGATTGAACAAGGTTATCCAACTCCTTTTGTTGTTGTCCTAGCAGCTTCTGCGGCTTTATTAGAGGCATTGATACCTCCATCCAATGCAGCAATACTATTTAGTGCTCTAACTAACGTACCTGTATCAAAAACCTTTGCTGCAGGAGTTATTCCAGGCCTAGTTCTGCTTGTTTTGATGGTCCTTCTAGTTTTGTTTAAATGCAGGCATATTAGAACAGATGAGAAAGCATCATTAAAAGATAGAGTAAGTTCTTTCATCGCTGCGTTACCAGCATTGATCACCCCAGTTATAATTTTGGGTGGAATTTATGCTGGAATACTAACTCCGTCAGAGTCTGCTGCTGTTGCAGGAGTATATGCAGTTTTAATTGGATTTTTAATTTACCGTGAACTTACTTTTTCATCTTTGATGAGCTGTTTAAGAGAAACTGCAATCATAACTGCTGTAATTTTTGCAATTATAGCAACTGCAACATTCTTAAGTGTAGTTTTAACTTACACACAAGCTCCTCAAAAAATTATTACCTTCTTCACAGATAAAGGTGTTAGCGTAAATCTGTTCTGGATAATGCTTGGAGCAATTTGTTTAATACTTGGAACGTTTATAGAAATCGTTCCTGTATTTTATTTGACAGTTCCAATTTTTGCAGCAATCACATTATCATTTAATCAAAGCCTACTTCATCTTTATGTAGTGTTTGTTGCGTTTGCAGGTATTGGGATGATAACGCCCCCCGTATGTGTTGGTATTTATACAGCTGCAGGTGTGATCAAAGAAAACCCTGCCAAAGCTTTCAAAGAAGTTCCATTATTTACAATTGTTGGAATAATTTATGGAATACTAATGATACTCTTCCCAATATTCTCAACCTGGTTACCTGGTAAATTGTAAATTATTTTTTTATTGTCCAACCATTTTTCTCTAATGCTTTAATTAAATTTTTACGCATCTGATCTCTTGATGTTTTTTGATCACCTATTTTTTCAAAGAATACAGGTTCTAATCCTCTATCCTTTTTAGATTTAAAGTAGTTTTTAATTGATTGTATAATTATTTTCATTTGCCTCCTTTAGCGTTGTGTTTAAAGTCCCAGCAAGTAGAGTTATTTTCTAAATCAGGACTAATAAATCCTATCATACTTAAGACATAATTTAAAATTATATTATTAATTGTTAATTAATTTTCTTAATTTAAATACTTCAAAAATATGCAGCAGTTAGAACTGTTTGATTACAGAAAAGATTATCTTTTTGATAATAAAAATCAGGTTGCTCATTGGTACGATATTCTCAAAGAAACTAAAGATATAATCAGTTATGCGGAACACATAGACCCTTATAAAGGCTATGCAATAGCAGGTATGGAATATGAGGAGTATGTGGATGTGAAAAAAAATAATTTGAAAGGACTAACCTATGATGAAATCCTCACATACTTAAAAAGTGCTAAAAAAGAGGACAGGCTTAAAAAATATAAAGAACTATTGAATTTTAGGAATATTCCTTTTGAAGCTGATCTATTTACCTGGCATAATGAAGATCTATAATAACTATGACCATAGAAAATGAATTAGAAATAATTTTGGAATTTGCTGAGGACAAACCAAACTCATTGGTAAGACCCAACAAGACATTACTTAGCTATACCGATAATCAAAAGAAAAATTTTTCCTATGCCAGCAATGAACACATAAATGAGTTAAAAAAAAAATTAATTAAAGGTCGTAAAAAAACATTTAAAGAGCCAAAAACATTTCCTGATTTGGCTGTATATGAATTCTTAAAAGAGAATAAAAACTATTCAGATGAAATTATACAGAAGGTTATTGAGTACCATTATGATGCTATGGGAGCAGAAAATATATTAGGTCATTTTTTAGAAGAATTTATCAATCAAAATAAAAATGATGATAGCTGGATTTGGTGCTCAGGCAGCGTTGTTGATAAAATAGATTTTATACAGAAAGTTGAAAATGAAAATGAAGAAACTTCTTGGAGAGCATTACAGGTAAAAGCAAGTAGTAATACTGAAAATAGTTCGTCTAGCGAAGTTAGAGAAAATACTGAAATACTATTTTGGTGTAGGAGAAACGCTACAAAAAAAAATAGTCAAAATTGGGATAAGCTTCAAGAATTTATAAGCAACGAAAATTTAAATGAAGAAAATTTTTTGGAATTTTTGAGAGGAAAAGCTAAAAATTAAAAGATTTTTGATTTGAAGCAACTTTTTTATCTAAACTATTATGCCAATCTAAATCACTAGTATTTAAATATCTTGAATATTTAAAATTATTAATAACTCTTATCTTTTTTCTTAAAGCATGATTGACAATAAGTTTTCCTATGGCTTTACCTAAGCTTACAGGCACAGCATTACCAATTTGTTTATATTGATTTCTTAAACTGCCACTTAATTTCCAATCATCTGGGAATTCTTGAATTCTTTTATATTCTTGAATCGATAAAGGTCTATTTAACTCTGGATGAGCTAAATCTGTTGCTGGCATTGTAGGATCAGTAACTAATGTAGGAGACGGCTTATTCCATCCTAATCTCCTTAAAAATCCAGTCTTACCTCCACCTGCAAAATAAGAACTACCTAAAGCCTCTTTTTGTAATGAAACGGGCAAACTTTTCCAATTTTTTCCCTCTTTAATTTTTTTATAATATTTAATTCTATATTCAGGAAACTTTACAAAGTCATGATTGATATTATGTAAACCTTTAACTGCTGATTTAAATGTATTCCAAGATTTTAAACCATAATTTCCATGCTCTGAATGAGTTGGAGAGAGATATGGTAATTTTTCTTTTTTGTTGCCAACTATAACAATTCTTTCCCGAACTTGAGGAGTACCAAAATTTGCTGAGTTATATAAATTAAAACTTACTTTGTAACCACATTTATTTAAATAATCCAAAATAAACTTAAGCGTTCCACCCTTTTCTTCTCTGGGTTTTAGTTTTCCTTTTCTTTTTCTATGAGGCACATGTTTTAATGGTACACTTAATAAGCCTCTAACATTTTCAATAACAAAATAAGTTGGTTTTAATTTTTTAATAACTTCTAAAAATTTTATAAAAACAACTCCTCTATTTTCATTAATTGATAATCTTTTTCCAGCAGTGCTAAAAGCCTGACAGGGCGGCCCTCCAACAATTAAATCAACTTTCTCATTTTTTTTTAATCCTGCTGCTTTTTTAATTTGTTCAGGAGTGTAAAGATTTATATCTTCTAAAACTTTAAGCTTAGGATTATTCAATTTAATTGTTTCCCTAATAAATTTTTCACTTTCGCATGCTAGAATTACATCTATTCCTGCTTTTTTGAGGCCAATATCTAATCCCATCGCACCTGTAAAAAAACTTAGGGCTTTGATTCTTTTCATGAATTTATTTTTTTTCCCAATTTATATAACCTTGTATCATAGTTATTTTTTTCGACTTTTTAATTCATCCATTACTTCTTCAATTTTTATACCACTTTTTTCAAGATACATGATTAAGTGATATAAAACATCTGCTGCTTCGTGGATTTTATTAGAGTCTTGATCTACAGCTTCTATAAGTTCATTAATTTCTTCTAAGACTTTTTCTTTTGCTAAAGTTTTATCTTCTAAAAGCTTATTAGTGTATGAGCCTTCAACAGGATTATTTTTTCGCTCTCTTGCAAGGATTACGAGATCTTCTAATATCTTTAACATACTAAATCCTAACAGGTATATCTTTCGAAGCCAAATATTGCTTAGCTTCGTTTACTGAATAAGTACCATAATGAAATATGGATGCAGCTAAAACAGCACTAGCACCAGATTTTATTCCATCAACTAAGTGATCTAAAGTTCCAACTCCACCTGATGCAATAACTGGAATATTGACCATGGATGATATCTTTTGCATCAATTCAATGTCATATCCAGACTGAGTTCCATCTTTATCCATAGAGGTCACAAGAAGCTCCCCAGCACCACATTTCTCCATTTTGGAGGCAAATTCTAATGCATTTATGCCAGTTGGATTTCTTCCCCCATGAGTAAAGATTTCCCATCCATCATCTTTTCTCTTTGCATCAATTGCAACAACAATGCACTGTGATCCAAATTTTCTAGAACTATCTTCAACAACTTTTGCATTTTGAACAGCGGCTGTATTTATTGATACTTTATCAGCCCCACAATTAAGCAATTTATTAATGTCATCAATACTTCTAACTCCCCCACCTACAGTTAATGGTACAAAACATTTCTTAGAAGTTTTCTCTACCACTTCATAAATAGTATCTCTATTTTCATTTGAAGCAGTAATGTCTAAAAAGCAAATTTCATCTGCTCCGCCATCACTATAGATTTTTGCTTGTTCCACAGGATCTCCTGCATCTTTTAGATCTACAAAGTTAATACCTTTTACAACACGACCATTTTTAACATCTAAACAAGGTATAATTCTATTTTTAAGCATCTATTTCTTTTGCAAGTTTATCTAACTTTATATCTCCATCGTATATAGCTTTTCCGACTATAACACCTTCGATATTATTTAATTTTTTAGCCCTTTTAATATCAGTAATTGATGAAACACCACCCGATATAACTACTGGACAATTAGAAATATCTGCCACTTTTTGTGTTTCTTCAAAATTAGGGCTTTGCTTAGTTCCATCTCTATTAATATCTGTATAAATAATCCTGCTAACTCCATAATTATTTACTTTTTTTAAATATTCTGTTGTTAATTTATCCGATTCTTCAGTCCAGCCAGAAATTGCAAGATGCCCATCCTTTGCATCTAAACCTAGTGCTATTTGGTTTGGAAATTTTTTACAAGCTTCTTCTAAAAATCTTCTATCTTTTATAGCAGCACTTCCCAAAATTACTTTTTCAACACCAGCATCAAGATATTTTTGAATAGTTTCAAAATTTCTTACACCACCTCCTATTTCTATTTTAAGGTCAAATTTACCAACAATATCTTCAATAATATCAATATTAATCGGCTCCCCGGTTAATGCACCATCCAAATCGACTATATGTAAATTTTTAAATCCATTGTCTTTATATTTTCCAGCTTGCTCCACTGGAGATATTTCATATTCAGTTTTATTTTCAAAATCTCCTTTGATTAATCTAACGCACTTTTTATCTTTGATATCTATTGCAGGAAAAATTTTCATATTAATTTAAGATTTTTTTCTTTGCTTTTTCAAATTCATCCTTTGATAAAACGCCAGATTTATAAAGATCGTTTAGTTCTTGAATTTGATTTATAAAATCAGAATCTTTTTTTGTAGACATGCTTTTACTAGATTTATTTTTTGACTTAAAAGAGTTATCAATTATTTTGTTAAAATCTGCAAAAAAACTTTTACAATTAACTACACAATAACCATCCATAACAAATAACTTATCATCAACTTCTGAAATATAGTAAGCAATATTGCCCAACTTAATCTTAGATGATGTAAGAAGATATGTAATATCACCATTGATTATCAGGTAAGGTTTTTTATTTGAATATTTTGATATAGTGAATTTATCAAAATTAATGAATAAACCATCCATGAACATATAATAGTCTTTGCCAGATGTTATTTCGTTTTTAATTTTATTTGAAAATTTCTGTAGCTCTGATGAAGACATTTCTCTTATTTCATCAATATTTATCCCATATTCAGACAACATATCATTATCATTTATTTTTTCATCAGTTCTAAAATATGTAAAAAATGTTCCAGAGTTATTTTTTTTTAAAATATTTTTCGTGGTCTTAAATAAACTTTTAACCTTGGTATCGCTGAAAGAATCTATCATCTTATTATATTTAGTTATTATTGGCTTAATGACTTTTATTTCTTCAAAATTTTTTCCAGCTTCTACCTGATTAACAATTTCTAGAACTTTATTGTCAATTAAGCCAAAACAAGTTGAAAATTCTTGACAAAAAGAAGAACCAAAACTTGTATCATTCCAGTTAATTATATTGAATTTGTTAGGAAAAATTATTTTATGCATTCCTAGATCTAGCTCTTTTGCAAATGATTTTGTTGAAATAAAAATTAAAATTAAAAATAGAATATATTTTTTCATTTTATAAATTTATAAAATTATCAATTATTTTTAGGCCAGTTTTATCACTTTTTTCAGGATGAAACTGTGTTCCAAATATATTTTCTTTCTCT
>CACARD010000006.1 GCA_902534735.1 uncultured Pelagibacteraceae bacterium | reverse complement strand
CTGCTGTCTCACTAGTTTTAGCACAAAGATTAGCAAGAAAAACTTGTGCAGAATGTAGAGTGCCAGATGAAGACATAACCCCTAAAGCTTTAGCTGATTTAGGATTTACAGTAGAACAAGCTTCAAGAGCAAAAGTACAAAAAGGCAGTGGCTGTCCTAAATGCAAAGATACTGGTTACAAAGGTAGAATGGGTATTTATGAAATTTTAAATGTTACAAAACCGATTAAAGAAGCAATTCTTAGAAAAGCAACTACACCTGAGCTTAAAGAAATTGCTTCAAATGAAGGTTTTAGGACAATGCAGGATATGGGAAGAGAGTTAATTCTTACAGGTGATCTGAATTTTAGAGAGTATGATAGAGTTCTCTCTATGGAGTAGTAAATGTCAGCCGAAACTTTTTCTTACAAAGGGATATCTGCAGGCAAATATATTGAAGGTGAAATAGAGGCTATAAATCAAGAAGAAGCTTCTTTTAAACTTAAAGAGCAAAAAATAATCATCACCAACTTAACCAAACTTAAAAAGAAAAAAGCTGAAAAAGAAAAAGGCAAAAAAAGCGGCTTTTCTTTTGGTAAGAAAAAAGTCACTCCTGCGGATGTAATGCTTTTCTCCAAGCAATTTGCAACAATGGTAAAGGCAGGTTTGCCAATTTTAAATGTTTTAACGATGCTTAGAGACCAAATAGAACATCCAACTATGAAAGAAATAATAGAGGATGTAAGAAAAAGTCTTGAAGGTGGTATAACTCTTTCTAAATGTTTTGAGAAATACCCTAAAATATTTGATAATATTTATATAAACTTGATTAAAGCTGGAGAGGCCAGCGGTAAACTTGATGATTTCCTCTTAAAATTAGTAGACTCATTAGAAAAAAGAGAAAAAGTTAAAAAGAAAATTAAAAGTGCATTAACCTACCCAGTGGTGATGTTTACTGTTGCGATAACTGTAATGGTGTTTATGTTAATTAAAGTTGTTCCCGTATTTGCTGAAATGTATGAAGGAATGGGTGTTGCATTGCCTACACCAACAGCTGTCATTATGAATGCAAGTAATTTTATGAGAGGGGCCGGTGGATTAACACTTGGAATAGTATCAATAATAGGTTTTGTGATATTTAAATATACAACAACTAAAATTCCTGCAATTAGATATAAGTGGCACCAACGAGTTTTAAAAATGCCAGTTTTTGGCGATATGATTTTAAAATCATTGATTGCTAGAATTGCATTAATAATGGGTAATCTTAGTGCAGCAGGAGTAAACCTTTTAGAAAGTATAGAAATTGCAAAACAAGTAAGTAATAATGATGTTGTTACACAAGCTTTAGAAAATGTAAAAAAAGGAGTTTTCTCTGGGGACACACTTACAAAATTATTTTTAAAAGAACCAGTTTTTCCACCTACTTTTAGTCAGCTCATTTCTGTTGGTGAGCAAACAGGAAATTTAGATGAAATGTTTACATCTGTATCTTCTTACTATGAAGAAGAATTTGATACAGCGGTTGATAATATGTCTAGTTTAATTGAACCTATAATGATTGTATTTATGGGAACAATGATTGGTGGATTAATGATTGCCATGTATTCACCAATCTTCAACGTTGGTGCAATTATTGGCGGTTAAGCGTTTAAATTTTTAGTTAACACTAAATGATTAATCCAAGGCTTCTCGCCTTCTTTAAAAACAACAGCGTCCATTATTTGTTGAATAAAAAAAGTTCCTAATCCGCCTGGTTTAATATCATCAATTTTTCTGTGTCTTACATTTTTTTCTTCAACTGGTCTTCCTTTATCAAAAAAACCAATTTCAAGTTGACCGTTTTCAAGTGAAATTTTAATTTCCATTTTATCATCAGTATCTTCACCTTGATAAGCATGTTTAACAATATTTTGTGCTGCCTCTGCTATCGCTAGTACCAATTCATCTTTTAAATCTTGGTTTATATTTACTTTTTCAAATACTTCTCTAGAGAATGATCTGACTTCTTTTAGACTTGATGAACTTACTACGAAATCTCTTTGTTCAGTTATCGATTTTATAGCAAAATTCATTTATCAGTCCAAATTTAAAATTTGTTCAAGTTTTGCCATCATAATTACTTTCAAAACTGACTTGCTGATATCTTTCAAAATTACTTTTGTTCCAAGTTCAGTTGCTTTTTGGTGACTTTCAATCAAAACCGATATTCCTGAAGAATCCATATATTGAACTTCTTTTAGATTTAAATGAACTTCCTTTTTGGCTTCAATTAAAGGCATAATAATTTCTTTTGCCTTTTCAGTGACATCCATATCTATTTCACCGTCTAGATGAACTGTAGATATGTTACCTTCTTCAGTAACTTTATATGACATAATTATTAATATTTATTAGATTTCTTTGCTAAATCAACAAAAATGACCCATTTTGAATACTAATCGAGTATAGATATTGCCTTTTAAAAGATATAATTTATATGTATACACTTATTTTTATTAATTATAGGATTAAGACTTATGAAAAAAAATAATAAAGGATTTACACTTATAGAATTATTGGTTGTTGTAGCTATTATAGGTATTTTGGCAGCAGTTGGAGTTGTTGCTTACTCGGGTTACACATCAGGAGCTAAAAAACAGGCAGCAAAATCTACACATTCAAACGTCGTTAAATATATTTCCGCTGAATTACAAAAATGTAATTTAGGTGAAACAACTGCAATGGGTGGTAAATTAACTTGTGCTGGAAAGACAGCTGGCGATGTTATTACTGCAGCTACAGCAGCTGATGGACCCTTTGCAGATTTTAAAAATCCGTATGTAACTTCTGCTGCCGCGGTAAGGGATAGTCAAACAACTACTGTTGGTGGATATGTAAATTTACATGACACTAGTAATACTTCATTAGATGTTAAGACTTGCTTCACAGTAGATGCTGATTGTAGCACTTCAGGTAACGTTTTAGAAAAAACAATTACTATTGAGTAATTCATAATTTGAATAAAATTTTTATGACTTCCAAAAGCTCAGGCTTTACGCTTATTGAGCTTTTGGTGGTTGTTGCAATTCTTGGTATTATAGCTGCTATTGGTATTGTGAGTTACAATGGATATGTAAGCTCGGCCAAAAAAAGATCTGCTGAAAATGTAATGCAACAAATATCTTTAGGGCAAACTGAATATTACTCAGATAACGGAATTTATTACAGAAATAGTACTGGCACTTCATGCAATCCCACAAGTACCACATCAAGTGCAATAGAAACTAATTTATTAGGTGGTACTGATAGCATCACTAGTGAAATGGGTTACGAACTATGTGTTGCAAATGATGCAACAAATTATAAAGTTTTTGCAAAAGAAAATGGTGGTAATTGTGAAATTACTATGACAGCATTAGGTAATTTCGTTAGAACTAATTGCTAAACATCCCATGAACTATCAAGAAATTTTAGAAAAAGTAAAAGTAGTATTTTCGGGTGGATTGCCAAAAAATATTAAAATTTATTTAACTGTAAGTTTAGCCTGGATAATATTGATTGGATATTTAACATGGTGGAATGGATTAAAAAGTCCAATGTTAGATAAAAGCTTTAAATGGGACGAATGGTTTTGGTTTGGAATAGTTCCAGCTGTATCTCCTTATATATTCTATTATATTTGGAAGAAAAAAGAATAATAACCTATTTTGAGCATCTATTATATATGATGTATAATTCTTTATAATAACTTAGGGGAAAAGATGGAGAGTGTTGATCTGGAGTCAGTAAAATCATTTGTTGATACCCTTTGGGTTATAGATTGTGCAATTCTTGTTTTCATTATGCAAGCAGGTTTTATGTGTATGGAAACAGGTCTCTCAAGGCACAAAAATAGCATTAACGTTGCTCTTAAAAATGCTGCTGACTTTGGTCTTGCGGTTGTAATTTTTTGGCTATTTGGTTTTGGTTTGATGTTTGGAAAAAGTTTTAATGGCTATTTTGGAACTGATTTATTCTTTTTTAAAACAGATCAGGCTGAATACATGACATATTTTGTGTTCCAAGCTATGTTTGTTGCAACTGCAGCAACAATTGTATCAGGTGCTGTTGCTGAAAGAATGAAATTTAATGGATATTTAATAATTACAATTATTGCTACTGGAATTATATATCCAATTGTTGGTCATTGGGCATGGTCTTCTAGTTATTTAAATAACATTGATGCCACAAGACAATTATTAGCTGTTACAGGCCAAGTTAAAACAACTGGATGGCTTACAGATATAGGATTTGTAGATTTTGCTGGAAGCACAATAGTTCACTCAGTTGGTGGATGGATTGCTTTATCAGCTGTTTTAATTTTAGGGCCAAGAATAGGAAAATATTCAGACGCAAATAAAGGAAAATTTACAGGATCAAGTTTCCCTTTAGCGGTTTTGGGAACTTTAATTTTGTGGTTTGGTTGGTTCGGATTTAATGGTGGAAGTAATGGAGCTATGGATGAAGCAGTTCCTTTAATTTTAATAAATACATTTCTTGCTGCTTCTTTTGGATTACTAACAGGTCTTGGAATTTCATTTGCATTATTTAAAAAACCAGATCCTTATTATGTAATACTTGGACCACTTGCAGGGCTAGTTGCAATTACAGCAGGATGTAATTCGATGACATCAGTGACTTCGATTTTTGTTGGGATTATAGGAGCGGTAGTTGCAATTTTTGTAAATGAATTTTTAAATAAATTTGAAATAGATGATGTTGTTGGAGCAGTACCTGTTCATTTAGCAGCAGGGGTTTGGGGTACAATTGCTGTAGGTTTATTTAGTGATCTTGAAATACTTGGAACAGGATTAACGAGACTAGAACAAATCAAAGCACAATTTATTGGAATTGTTTCAATCGGCGTATTTTCGTTTTTTGGTTCATATATCTTATTAAAAATTTTAAATTATTTTTATCCATTAAGAGTAAGTCCTCTACACGAAGAGTTAGGTTTAAATATTGCTGAGCACAATGCAACTTCTGTAGAACATGATTTAATTACAATTTTAGAAAAACAGTCTGAGTCTGGTGACTTAACTATTAGAGGACCTCAAGATCCATTCACTGCAGGAGGTGTAATTGGACTTTATTACAACAGATTGATGAGCAAACTAGAAACTAGTGAATCTGAAAAGAAAGTATGGAGAGATAGAATATCAAATGAAGTAAAATTAGCAGTAAAAGTTCAAGAAAACTTTTTACCAAAGAGGAATTTAGAAAATTATCCTGTGCACGGAATTAATATTGCGGCTAGAGAAGTTTCCGGAGATTTCTTCAGCTTTTATCCTCACAATGATAGTGTTTACTTTATTATTGCAGATGTTGCTGGTAAAGGAATTCATGCTGGAATGGTAATGGCAAAAGCATCAACTTTATTTGAGATTATGTCTAGAGATCAAGTAGATCCTGATGAAATTATGTTTCATATGAATAATGATCTATTTTTAACTAAAACCGGTGGAATGTTTGTTACAAGCATATTGGGAGAATATAATATGAGGACTGATGAATTAAGATGGGTAAATGGAGGTCATCAACCAGCTCTTATTAGATCATCATCTGGAAATTATGAACAATTTGAAAGTAATTCTCCACCTATGGGTGTAATACTTCAAAAAGATAAATCAGTTTATAAAACTCATAAAGTTAAGCTAGAAAATAACAGGTTTTGCGCTTTCACTGATGGTTTATCCGAAAGCTTAAATAGTTCAGGTGAGGAAATAGGAATAGATGGATCAATTCAAATAATTGAGAAAAACTTCAATCAAGATATAAAAAAACAACTAAATGAAATTACAAAAGAAGTAGTGAAAGTTGCAGGTGAAAATAAATTAAGCGATGATTTAACGCTAATTTCGATTGGAAAATAATGTTTTCCCCTTCTTGATCTAATTTATTTTGTATGTTTTTTGTATAAATGATACGATTTATAAAAAAACAATAAGGAAATTATGTTTAAAAAAATAGTCTTAATTATAGGTTTTCTTTTATTTAGTACTAATTTATTTGCAGCTCAAACGCAAATCGCTCAAGTAAATGGCATGATATGTATCAAGTGTCAAAAAATGGTCACCGAAGCATTACAAAAGGCTTGTCCTGATGCTACAGTTAATGTTTCTTGGCCAGAAGGGGTTGCGGTATCTACTTTTGCAGATAAATCAAATTTATCTGAGGATGAATATAAAAATGCAATTTTAGGTACTGGATTTGAAGTAGTTAAAGTAATTAGTGTTGATGGCATAATTACAGACGCCGAAGAAGCAAGAAAACTTATAGATTAAAAAAAATTTTATGACTGTAGCTGAACTCCAAATTTTGGTTGATAAGCTACAGTCTAAAATAAGTCAGTTAGAGCTCACAAGTAAAGGAGCAATCAAAGCAACAGAATTTAGATTAGAGGCTGTACTACAAGCAAATTTAGATACTTTTTGGTTATTAATTTGCGCTATTTTGGTTTTCTTGATGCAGGCTGGATTTATGTGTTTAGAGTCTGGTCTATCAAGAAATAAGAATAGTATTAACGTAGCTCTTAAAAATATTACAGATTTTGGAATAGCCGTTGTTACTTTTTGGGCTTTTGGTTTTGCATTGATGTATGGAACCAGTGTGATGGGCTTGTTTGGTAATAAATTTTATTTTTTTACAACCAAGGTTGCTGGTTATCAAACATATTTTGTATTTCAGGCAATGTTTGTTGCAACAGCAGCAACTATCATATCCGGAGCTGTTGCTGAGAGGCTTAGATTTTTCTCATACGTAATAATTACTTTTATAACTTCAGGAATTTTATACCCAATAGTAGGCCATTGGGCGTGGGCTTTTGATTTTACGAATCCAACAGTAAAATTTGGTTGGCTAGGCAAGATGGGCTATTTAGATTTTGCAGGCGCATCTGTAGTTCATTCTGTTGGAGGTTGGGTGGCATTAGCAATATTACTCATTATAGGAAGTAGAACAGGTAGATTCAGAAAAGATAAAGATAAAAAATTGTTTCAAGGAAGTAATACACCAATTGCTGCTCTTGGTGCTTTAATTTTATGGTTCGGTTGGTTTGGATTTAATGGTGGCGCAAATGGAGCAATGGATTTAAAAATTCCATTGATATTAATTAATACCTTTTTATCAGCATCATTTGGTTTAATCTTTTCAAGTGCAATGGGTATTATCGTAATGAAAAAACCAGAGCCATTATTTATGATTACAGGTCCTTTGGCTGGTTTAGTTTCGATTACAGCAAGTTGCGCTTATGTCAATCCATCAGAGGCAATATATATTGGAGCAATTGGAGGAATTTTATCAGGCTCAACAATTATTTTATTAGAGAAATTAAAAATTGATGATGTTGTTAGCGCTATACCTGTTCATCTAGTAGGAGGTATGTGGGGAACTATATCAGTTGCGATATTTGGTGATTTTGAAATGATGGGATTAGATAAAACAAGATTAGAACAATTAACAATTCAAATCATAGGAACATTTAGCATTGGTGGATTTTGCTTTTTAGCTTCATACATAATTTTTAAATCTATAAATTATATTTATCCACTTCGAGTAGGTAAAATCCAAGAGGAGCTTGGTTTAAATATATCAGAACACAACGCATCAACAGATACTCACGAATTACTCGAAGTACTAACCAATCAAGCAAAAACTGAGGATTATTCATTAAGAGCTCCCCAAGATCCATTTACTGATAGTGGTATTATTGGTACCCAATACAATTTTTTGATGGAAAAATTAGAACAAAGTGAAAAACAAAAAAATAAATGGAAAAACCGAGTTTCATCTGAAATTAAATTAGCAATGAATGTGCAGAAACGTTTAATGCCAAATAGAGATTTGTCTAATTATCCAATTTATGGAATAAATATTCCAGCCAGAGAAATTTCAGGAGATTTTTACGATTTTTATTTACATGATGATCTTGTTTACTTCACATTGTCAGATGTTTCTGGCAAAGGAGTTAATGCTGGTATGGTTATGGCTAAGGCAATTACTTTATTTAAAATTTTTTCCAGATTAAAATTTAAACCTAATGAAATCCTACTTGAAATGAACAATGATTTAAATGAAACTAATCCGCCAGGCACCTTTATAACCTCAATAGTCGGATGCTATAATATTAAAACAGACATTATTGAAATTGCAAATGCAGGTCATCAACCAGCTTTGTTGAGAAAAGGAAAGGATTTTGTTGAATATTCATCTTCTTCCACTCCTCTTGCAATAGCCAAACATAAAAATGAAAATGTTTATAAGCTAGATACTTTTAAATTAGATGGAGGAAGAATATATTGTTTTACTGATGGTTTTTCAGAATGTATGGACGAAAATAAAAACGAAATAGGTATTGATGGAGTTAAGAAACTTTTACTTAATCATCAAAATTCTTCTTTACAAAAAGAACTTGAAAATTCTACAGAGGAAATAAGACTTAAAAGTCTCAAAAAAGATTACAAAGAGACTGGTATAAAAGCAAATAACGATATACTTGATGATGATTTAACTATCATCGGAATTGGGCATTGAAAATTATAGAGCAATATTTTAATACAGATTCTAACAAACAATTATCAAATATATCAAATACGTTAATTAATACTGCTGTGGATAATTAGCTGAATGACGACTTAACCTTAATATCTATAGGTAAATAACAAACTAAGTAAAATAAACCCGCGATCAAATATCATATATAATAAGTATATCTTAGAAAATATATTTCTGGTGTGGATGAAAAAAATCTGAAAATTGGAATTATTGGTGCTGGAATACAAGGTGTTTGTAACGCTTTATTTCTACAAAAAAAAGGTTTTCAAGTAACACTTTTTGATAGAGAGGAGCCAGGAAGTGCGGCATCATATGGAAATGCTGGTCACTTTTCTCCTTATGCGTCTGTTCCTTTAAACAGACCAGATGTCATAGCAGATGTTCCATCAATGTTAATTAGTTCAAGAGGACCATTGGCTTTAAAGTGGAACTATGTGCCAAAGATGATCCCTTGGTTTGCAAGATTTATATTAAATTGTAGAGAAGAAAAAATGATGCATACAGCTAAAAATATGCATCAAATTTTAGATCAATCATTACCAGCATTCGATGAATTATTTGACGAAATTGATTTAGAAGGATTAGTTGAAAATAATGGCATTCTTTATGTTTGGACTGATCAAAATATGAAAAGTAGAGAATTAGAAATTAGAATTAGAGATCAGCTTGGTGTAAAGCAACAACTAGTTAATAAAAAGGAAATTCACGATTTAGAACCAAATTTAAAACCATTTTATCATGGTGGAGTGTTTTATGATTATGCAAGGCATGCAAGGAATCCAAGAAAAATTTTAATAAAGTTATTTGAAAATTTTGTTAACAAAGGCGGAAAATTTTTAAAATTAAATATTCAAGATATTGATTTTGATGAAGAAAAACCGGTTCTTAGAACTGAAACACAAAGATTTATTTTTGATAAACTTGTTGTTGCATGTGGAGCATTCTCAAAAAGATTAACTGATAAATTACATGAAAATATTCCTTTAGATACTGAGAGAGGCTATCATGTTCACTTCAAAGATTATGACCATTTAATTTCAAGACCTATTGTTTATGCAAATAGAGGTTTTGGAATGACACCAATGGAACAGGGGTTGCGTGTTGTCGGAACTGTAGAATTTGGAGGTTTAGAAAACTCTCCATCTAAATCGAGAATAAAAAACTTGATATTAAACGCAAAAGATATGTTAGATGGGTTACCAGAACATAAAGATGAGTGGCTTGGTTTTAGACCTACATTGCCAGATTTTCTACCAGTCTTAGGGCCTTCAAAAAACTATAAAAATGTTTTTTATTCATTTGGTCATCATCATTTAGGTTGGACACTTGGTGCAATATCAGGAAAAATTATATCTAAAATGATCTCAGGTGAGAATACTAACTTAGATCTGCAACCATACAGCTCAATAAGGTTTAGTTAAAAGTAATCTTTTATAGTACTCTATTTAATGCTTGAAAATAAAAGTAATATCATAATTGCATCTATTTTGCTTTTTTTAGCAGCTCTGTTTTGGTCAGGAAATTTTATTGTTGGAAAGATAGCAGGTTTAAATGACATACCTCCAATTTCATTAAACATATTAAGGTGGTCACTGGCGTTTCTAATTTTATTACCTTTTACTTATAAAGAGATGATTGAAAAAAAGGAATTAATTTTTAAAAATATTTATCTCTTATGTTTTTTAGGAATAACAGCAGTCAGTATTTTTAATTCAGCACTTTTTTATTCTTTGAAAACTACACAAGTGATTACAGGTGTACTTATGATCTCAACTGTCCCAGTTATGATTATTTTATTTTCAATTATTTTAAAAATAGAAAAAACAAATACCTTTCAAGTTTTGGGAGTAATATTTTCTTTACTAGGTGTATTATTTATAATTTCAAAAGCAGATTTTGAAGTCTTTAAAAATTTAGCTTTTGAAAAAGGAGATTTATTTGCATTATTTGCAATGATATCATGGTCACTTTATTCAGCACTTTTAAAGAAAAAAAATTATGGATTATCTCCAATAACTTTACTTCAAGTTGTTATTGGTCTTGGTGTAATATTTCTTATACCAATGTATGCAATAGATTATATTTACATTGGTAATCGAATTATAATTAATACAAATTTCATTCTTGTTTTATCTTATGTTGTTTTGTTACCTGGAATAATTTCTTTTTTTTTCTGGATAAAAGGTGTTGCTTTAATAGGCGCTAATAGAGCAGGAATTTATTTACATTTAATGCCAATTCTTGCAGCAATTCTAGCGATGATAATATTTGATGAAGTATTACTATTTTATCATTATATCGGTGGAATATTTATTATTTCAGGGATATTACTTTCAAACAAAAAAAATGCATAAAGTAGCTATACTCGACGATTATCAAAACATTGCAAAAGATTTTATTGATCTTAAAAAATTATCTTCAAAATATGAATTTCAAATTTTTAATCAGCCTTTTGAAAATGAGGATGATGCAATAGAACAACTGAAAGAATTTGAAGTACTTTTTATAATGCGAGAAAGAACAAAAATAACAAAACAATTAATAGAAAGTTTAAAAAAATTAAAACTAATTGTTACAAGTGGAATGAGAAATAAATCTATAGATTTAGATGCAGCTAAGAAAAATAAAATTTTGGTTACTGGCACTGAAATCAATAGTAACCCAACGCCAGAGTTAACTTGGGCTTTAATTCTGGGACTTGCAAGAAATTTTAAAACAGAAATAGATAATATGTATCAAGGTTACTGGCAGTCAACTATTGGAGTGGAGCTTAAAGGTAAGATATTAGGTTTACTTGGATTGGGTAGAGTAGGTTCTGAAGTTGCAAAAATTGGTAAAGCTTTTGGTATGCAAATTATGGCTTGGAGTGAAAATTTAAACTTAGATAAATGTAAAGAGCTTGATGTTTTACCTTGTAGCAAAGACGACTTAATTGAAAATTCAGACTTTCTGTCAATTCACGTTCAAGGAGGAGATAGATATAGATATTGTATTACTATTAAAGAATTTGAGAAAATGAAAAAAACTTCATATTTAATAAACACTTCAAGAGGTGAAATAGTTAATGAAGATGATTTAATTATAGCATTATCAACAAATATTATAGCTGGAGCAGGTTTGGATGTTTATGAAAAAGAACCTTTACCAGAAAGTCACAAACTTAGATTTGTACAAAACGCTCTTCTACTGCCTCATATTGGATATGTTACCGCTGAAAATTATGAAACTTTCTACACTCAAATGATAGAGAATCTTGATAGTTTTGTATCTGGTAAACCAAAAAGGGTCATTGAGTAAATTAAATTAAGACAATTTTTACAGATATAATTTTTAATTTTTTGTGTATAATTATTTGGATGAGCAAAGAATTCAAAGCTAATCAAAACCAAAAATTAGATAATCAAGAATTAAATGACTGGTTAGATTCTCTTGATGCAGTTGTTGAAAATCATGGTAGAGAGGGCGCCAAACTAATTTTAGAAAAACTTGAGAAAAGAGCAAAAGATTTAAGAGTATTATATTCACCCATTCCATATTCACCATACAGAAATACTATATCTCAATATGATCAAGGAATTTATCCTGGAGATTTAGCAATTGAAGAAAAAATAACAGCAATTTTAAGATGGAATGCTTTAACTATGGTTATGAAAGCAAATAAAAATTACGGTGGGCTTGGCGGACATATAGCAAGTTATGCATCTTTTGCTGAAGTATTTGAAACGGGATTTAATCATTTTTTTAAAGGTGGCGATGAAGCAGATTTAATTTTTTATCAATCGCAGTGTACAACTGGGATATATGCAAGATCTTTTTTAGAGGGAAGATTAACTAAAAATCATTTGGAACATTATAGACAAGAATTAAACGAGCAAGGACTGTCATCATATTGCCATCCATATTTAATGAGAGATTACTGGACATTTACCACATCATCGATGGGAATAGGTTTAGTTAATGCAATTTATCAAGCTCGTTTCATGAAATATTTAGAAAATAGAAACTTATTAAAAACAAATAAAAGAGTATGGGGTTTATTTGGAGATGGTGAAATGGATGAACCTGAAAGTTTGGCTGGATTATCTATCGCATCAAGAGAAAAGCTAGACAATTTAACTTTTATTATAAATTGTAATCTTCAAAGATTAGATGGACCCGTGAGAGGTAATGGACAAATAATTCAGGAACTAGAGACAATCTTTAAAGCTAATGGATGGAATGTAATTAAAGTTTTATGGGGATCTGAATGGGATAAAATTTTTCAACAAGATAAAGATCATTTATTGTTAAAGCGTTTTGCTAAAACCGTAGATGGAAAATACCAAACATTAGGCGCAAGAGATGGAGAGTATAACCTTAAAAACTTTTTTGCAGAGGATCCAGAAGTTTTAAAATTGGTTTCTTCACTCAGTAAAGATGAAATTGATAAACTCAAAAGAGGAGGTCATGATTTTAAAAAACTTTATGCTGCCTTTAATGCTGCTGTTAAAACTAAGGGCAAACCTACAGTTATTTTAGCTAAAACAAAAAAAGGGTATGGAATGGGTAAAGCTGGCGAGTCAAAAATGACTAACCACCAGCAAAAAGAATTAAATTTTGATGCATTAAAAGAGTTTAGAGATCGGTTTCAATTAGATATTCCAGATAATAAACTAGAAAATATGGAGTTTTATAAACCAGATGAAAATTCTGAGGAAATAAAATATTTAAAAAAAAGAAGGGAAGCTTTAGGAGGATCTTTACCTAAAAGAAGCTTTAAAGAAGTTAAATTAGTTACTCCAAAAATTGAAAAACATTCAAACTTTTTATTCGAAGAAAGTGACAGAGAATATTCAACAACGACTGGACTGGTAAGGTCTTTAGGAAACATAATGAGAGATAAAGACTTTGGAAAAAGAGTCGTTCCAATAGTTGCTGATGAAGCTAGAACTTTTGGAATGGCTAATTTATTTTCACAAATTGGAATATATTCACCAGAAGGTCAGTTATATGAACCTGAAGATGCGACTTCCATTTTGAAATATCAAGAGTCAAAAACAGGACAATTATTAGAGGAAGGAATTAATGAAGCCGGAGCTATTTCTTCTTGGCTAGCGGCAGCCACTTCTTACAGTAATCATAATTTTCCAATGATGCCTTTTTATATTTTTTATTCAATGTTTGGCTTTCAAAGAATTGGAGATCTTATTTGGGCAGCAGCTGATCAAATGCCTAGAGGATTTTTAATAGGTGCTACAGCTGGACGAACTACTTTAGCTGGAGAGGGATTACAACATCAAGATGGACAAAGTCACATAATTGCTTCAACATTTCCTAATTTAAAATCTTACGATCCTTGTTTTGCAAGTGAACTAGCAATTATTTTTGATGAGGGAATGAAAAGAATGATTACAGAATGTAAAGATGAATTTTATTATATTACTGTTAACAATGAAAAATATTCTCATCCAAAAATTGATATAAAAAATAAAGATGGAATAATTAAAGGTGGCTACCTTTTTAAAGATAATTCAAATGATAAAATTAATATAAATTTATTAGGATCTGGACCAATTTTTAGGGAATGCATTGAAGCTTCTACTATACTTAAAGATGAATATGGAATTGGTTCAAGATTATATAGCATAACAAGCTATTCAGAATTAGAAAAAGATGCTAAATCTGTTCTAAGACAAAACACACTGTCTCCTGCAAATAAAAAACAAAATTATTTACAACAGCTAATTTCAAATGAGGATCCTGTAATTGCTACTTCAGATTATGTAAGAGCGTATTCACAATTAATCTCAAGTCACATAAATAATAAATTTTTACCAATGGGAACAGATGGCTTTGGAAGAAGTGATACACGAAAAAATTTAAGAGACTTTTTTGAAGTAGATAGCAAACATATAGTCGTCAGTTCTTTGTATACACTTTATGAAGATAAGAAAGTCTCATTACAAACACTAGAAAAAGCGATTAGTAAATATAATCTCAACAACAATAAGAATAATCCTTGGGAAATATAGCCCCTACTAATTTTTTATGGAATTACCTGTCGTCAATCATAAAGATTATGAAGCTCATTTAAATGATGACAATAAATTTCCGATAAAAAAATTTGGAGAATTAGCTAAAGTGTTAATCAATAATAAAATAGTTAAAAATTTCTTTATTCCAGAGCCATGCTCAGTAGAAACTTTAAAAGAGGCACATACAGAAGATTATATAAATAAAATAAAAAATAAAACTTTAGATAAAAATGAGATTAGAAAAATTGGTTTTCCTTTAGTTGACAGCGTAGTTAGAAGGTCATTTATTGCAACTGGAGGCACAGTGCTCGCTACAAAGCTAGCTTTAAACTATGGCATAGCGTGTAATACCGCAGGAGGTAGTCATCATGCAACATCTAATGAAGGGGCTGGATTTTGTGTTTTTAATGATGTTGCAGTAGCAGCCAAATATTTAACTTCAAGAGGATTGGCAAATAAAATTTTAATTATTGATTTAGATGTTCACCAGGGTAATGGCAATTCTGAAATATTTAAAAATGATAATCAAGTCTTTACATTCAGCATGCATTCCAAAGTTAATTATCCAGCAAAAAAATCAGTAAGTGATCTTGATATTGAATTAGAGGAAAATTTAGAAGATAGAGAGTATATTGATATTTTAAAAAATAACCTAAAATATTTAAACCAAATAGAGTTTGATTTTGTTTTCTATATCGCTGGAGTGGATATTCACTATAATGATAGGTTGGGTAAACTAAAAATTTCTGATAATGGTATATTTGAAAGAGATGAATTAGTTATTGACAATTTCTTCTCAAATAAAATTCCTATATGTGGAGTGTTAGGAGGTGGATACAACGAAGATTTTAATAAACTAGTAGAATTACATTCTAGTTTACATAAAACATGTGCTAAATTTTTATAATGAAAAAAAATTCAAATTTAACTCCAGAACAAGAAAATATTTTATTCAATGAAGCAACTGAACCTCCTGGTTCAAGTGAATTAAATAATGAAAAAAGAGAGGGTACATATCACTGCGCTAACTGTGATACCGAATTATTTAAATCATCAACAAAATATGAAAGTGGATCAGGATGGCCATCTTTTTATAAATCTCTTCCAGATGTTTTTGAAACTAAAACCGATCACTATATTGGTTATGCTAGGACTGAGTACCATTGTAAGAAATGTGGAGGACATCATGGACATATATTTGATGATGGTCCACAACCAACTGGAAAAAGATACTGTAACAATGGAGTTTGCTTAGTTTTTAAGCCTCATAATTAATTGTAATTTTAGTAGAAATAAACTAAATCTGAAGCATGTATTTATTAAAAAAGTTAAGCATAATAGTTTGCTTAACTTTATTCACAACTTTTGCATATGCAGATAATGCTGATGATATACTGAACAGGCTTACAGACAAAATTTCATCAATTATTGAAAATACTTTAGGAGGAGATACAGAATTCTCTTTAGAGTTTCCAGAGGATGGGGATGTTGAATTAGAAATACTAAAATTTAAGGAATTAGATAGCTCGGATGGTCAGAATTCATTTTCTCAATTAAGTTTACATACACAAGAGGTAAACGATGATACAAGATACATTTTAAATTTGGGATATGGACAAAGATATATATCTTCAGACAAATCAATGATCACTGGAATAAATGGGTTTATTGATTACGATACAGAAGGTCACTCTAGAACAAGTTTGGGTTTTGAAGCAAAGGCTCCAATTTTAGAACTAACTGGGAATTATTACTTAGGTCTGTCAGGATCTGAAACTATTAATGGTGTTAAAGAAAAAGTTTTAGATGGTTATGAAATAAACTTATCATCACAATTACCTTACATGCCGTGGACAAGATTAAATGTGCAAAATTATGATTTTGAAAAAGATAAAGCTTCTGAAAATACAGGTGGAAATTTGGTTTCTCTTGAAATGAATTTATCTCCAAGTATTCAATTTGAGGCCTCTAAGAATTTTATAGATACTAGTGGTGTTGAGGACGAGGAGACATTCAAAATCATGTATTATAATCCACCTAGAAATAAGTCATCACTTCAGGATGGGTTTTTATCTGCGAGCGCTTTTGAAAAGGGTGATGTTGAAATTAAAATGAAAGATAAAGTTAGAAGAAGAAATGCGATGACAATTGAAGTACAGGGGTCAGTTGTATTAACCTGTACAGGGAACAATTGTAAATAAAGTATAATTTATGAGAAATTTAATCAAATCAATATTTATTTTATTTGTTTTATTTTATTCAACTAATTCATATGCAGCAACAGGACCGGCGACTGAGTATAAAGTAACAATGACAAAACTTGAACTCTGCGAAACTGGAAGCACTACTGCAAACTGTTTAAATCCATTAACTATATCTCCATCTGCAACATCTGGTGAGGTTGATATTGCATCTGTGAGTGCAGGAGCCACTGCTGGATCTTACGGAAATATTGCAAAAGCAAAAATTGGAACATTATATACCTTTATTCAAATTACTATGAGCAGACAATTTCAAATAACAGGAACAGCAGGCAGTTGTGCAACAAAAGCTGGAGAAAGTGGGAGCAAAACTGTGGATGCAAAAGGGCAAACAGGTGGAACTGCTGGATCTTCAACATTATATGTTCCCGATAGCAATGCTTATGATGATCATATGAATGGAGCAGTGGATTCACTTGGTGCAACTGTTTCAAATGATGGAGTAGTAGGAAGTAATGATGAGTATTTTCAATACAGAAAAATTATATCAGGGGGCGGATTAAAAGTTAAAGCAGGAGACTTTCCAACTGTAAAAGTTGCATTTGATGTATCAAATGCAGTTGGTGAAGGTACTGGTGGTGCAGCTGCGTGCACTGGTAATGTTATGTATGCAAATGAACCTGGAATGACAATATCATTCGCTGATTAAAAATTATTCTAAAGAACTTAAAAGTTTTCCAGTTTTTTCTAATTCTCTTAATTCTTGATAGCCTCCAACATGATAGTCATCAAAAAATATTTGAGGAATAGTTCTTCGTCCATTCGCTCTCTTAGTCATTTCGTCTCTTAGACCTTCTTTTGTTGAAATATCTATCTCGTTATAATTAAGATTATTTCTAGATAATAATCTTTTTGCTGCATCACAAAAGTTACACATTGGACCAGAGTAAACAGTTATATCTTTCATTAGGCAATATATAAGTGATGTTTCATAAATTACTATAGTAAGTAATCATTTTTATTTATTTTTGACTTAATCTGTTTTCTTGAATATTCAAATTTTTTTCTATGTTTTATACTTTGTGAGCTAGCCCTTTTTCTCCACAGTCTAAATGATTGGGGTTTTAATGATCTCCTCATAATCTTAATAACTTCACTCTCAGTCTTTCCAGTTTTTTTTTCGATTTCTTCAAAAGTAATCCGGTCAGCCCACGCTGCCCAGATGACCCAATCTGGACTATCAAGAGATGGCTCTGGATTTTTAACTCTGGTTGTGGGTCTGTGACTTTTTTTCATCAAAATTCAACAAATTGCAAAAATTATTTTAATGCAAATATTTAAGCCTGTGATATTATCAGTTTTAGATAGTCCTATCTAGCCATCTTTAGCTCCCGGTTTTATAGGACTATCCTTAAAATGCTTCCCTTAGATTTTATCCTTTTTTTACAGATTATAATTTTTATGTTTATAACTCCTGGTACACCTAGAATTGTAATTATTTCTTATTCTATGAACTACGGCGTTCAAAAATGTGTTTGGACTGCATTAGGAGATGTAACTGCAAACATTATTCAGGCAACTTTAGTAATTTTTGTTATTGGATCTTTTTTGTCCGATAATCCAACAATATTAAATACTTTAAAATGGTTAGGTATCGCCTATTTAACATATCTCGCTTATGATATTTATAAATCGAGACCTAAAGATATAAATACAAAAGATATTTCCGATAAAAGTTTTTTTTCGTTTTACAAAGATGGATTTTTAGTAGCAGGAACAAGTCCTAAAGCATGGATGTTTTTTCCATTTATATTTCCACAATTTATTGATTTTAATTCTAATTATATTATTCAGTTTATTATTTTAATTACAACTTATGTAGTATTAGATTTTCTGTCTTTAGTTGGTTATGCAATCTTAGCTAATAAATTAATTGTTTGGATCAAAGCTAATCCTAAAATTATAAATACAATTTCAGCTTGTGTGATAGTTTTGATAGCTATAATTATTGCTTTTACTCAACAATACTAAGGTATATTGCGTTACTACTCCCACTTGCAATTAAATAAATTTTGTTATTAATTTAACCTTTATTAATTAATAATTAAAGGGGAATAAATGAAAATAAAAAACATTTTAATTACATTTGTTTCTGCAATAGCATTATTGTTTTCAACTTCAGTTGTATCATTTGCAAAAGTTGTTGGAGATAAGATTATTTTAGGTGCTGCAATCTCTTTAACTGGTAAATATTCATCTAATGGTGTTCATACTCAAAATGGCTACAACATGGCTGTTGATAGAATTAACAGCATGGGTGGAGTAAAAGTTGGGGGGAAAACTTATAAGTTTGATATTATTTATTATGATGATGAGTCAAACCCAAAAAGAGCAGCTCAGCTTGCAGAAAGATTAATCTCACAAGATAAAGTAGAGTTCATGCTTGGGCCATACAGTTCAGGTTTGACAAAAGCGATTGCACCAGTAACTGAAAAATATGGTGTACCAATGGTTGAGGCTAACGGTGCTTCTAGATCTTTGTTTACAAAAGGTTACAAATATCTATTTGCAGTATTAGCACCAGCAAACTTATATCTTGATGTAGCAATAAGAACTGCTGTTGAGTTAAATGGTGGTAAAGGTGTAAGAATTGCACAAGCTTTTGAGCAAGATGCATTCTCACAAGACGTAAGATTAGGTATTTTAGATGCTGCTAAAGAAACTGGATCTGAAATTATAATCGATGATAAACTTCCAAAAGAGCTTAATGATATGGCTGCTACATTAGTTAAAGTAAAACAAATGAAGCCAGATGTATTGGTTGTTTCAGGTCATACAAAAGGAGCTTTAACAGCTATAAGACAAATTTCAGAAATGAAAGTTGATGTTCCAATGTTGGCAATGACACACTGTGATGCTGCAAAATTATCAAAGCAACATGGTAAAAACTCACAATATGCATTATGCGCTTCACAATGGCATAAAACATTAACTTACAAAGATGATTTCTTTAAAGATGGTATGACATATGCTGCAGATTTTGAAAAAGAATTTGGCTATGATCCACCATATCAATCTGCTGAGTCTTCAGCTGCATTGTTAGTATTTAAAGATGCTTTTGAAAGAGCAAATACTTTTGATCAGAAAAAAGTAAGAGATGCTCTTGCTGCAACTAACATGCAAACATTCTATGGAAATATTAAATTTGCACCTGGTGGTCAAAATGTTGACAAACCAATGGTACTTTTCCAAGTAATGTGTGATGATGCTGGTAAGTGTGAAAATAAAGTTGTTGCTCCATTAAAATGGGCTTCAGCTGAGTTAATACACCCAGTACCAAAGTGGTCTGAAAGATAAAAAAAAATAATTAAGCCCCCTAGAAATAGGGGGCTTTTTTTTATAGAAATCAAAATTAAATTATGGATTTTTTAGTCTTCCAATATCCAATGATAACCATTCAAGCATGTCTTGATGGACTTCTACTTGGAATACTTTTTGCATTAATCGCTTATGGAATGGCACTGCAATGGGGTGTCATGAATATAATAAATATTGCACAGGGAGATCTTGTAATCTTAGGAGGATACATTGCATACTTTATGTATCTCTACGGCATTCATCCAGCCTGGGGAGTAATTGTTTCTCCTATAATTATGTATTTTGTTGGAATTGCAATTTATAAATTAGTTATAAATAAAGTTGTAGACAGAGATCTCTTTATTTCAATATTGGCAACATTTGGAATTAGTATTCTTTTCATGCAATTAATGAACTTCGCATTTGGAGCAGACGTAGTTTTAGCTAATTCTGGTTATGGAACTACAATGCTATTTGATAATAATGTTGTTTTACCAAACTCTAAAATATTTTCTGCTTTTATAAGTATTGTCTTTGCAATTTGTTTAGTAGTTTATATGAAAAGATCAAAATTAGGTCGTGCTATTAGAGCAACAGCTCAAAATGCAAGAGCAGCAAAAATTTTAGGTGTTGATACTGAAAAAGTTTACGCAGCGACCTTTGGAATAAATGCTGCATTATGCGGAGTAGCTGGAGCTTTAATTTCAATAACTTTTACAATTCATCCTTATATGGGATTACCTTACACGATAAGATCATTTATGATTGTAATTGTTGCAGGATTAGGAAATTTACCTGGAGTAGCTATGTCGGGCATGGGACTTGGAATATTCGAAGAATTTGCGGATTATATTCTTGGTACAGAATTTAGAATTGGATCAGTATTTTTATTATTAGTTTTAATTTTAGTTTACAGAAGATTTAAACTTTCAAGAAAGAGAGAGTATTTAAAGTGAGAAAAGCTAAAATTAAGGATGATGATGGCAAATTGATAGAAGTGGATATTGTCAAATTTAAAAAACATTTAGATCAATATCATTCAACAGGATCTAGTCTTCATGAAGAAAATGGACATTATTTTACAGTTGATAAAGATTTTAGAGATAAAATAGAGAGTTTGTATGAACAAAAATAGTTGGATCTTGTACATTGGAATTTTAGTATTTGGTTTAGTTGCACCATTTATTTTTCCAGCTTTCAAAGTTCAATTATCAATTCTATGTGTATTAATTGTTCTAGCAACTACTTGGAATATCCAAGGTGGTGAAATGGGCTACAACACATTTGGAAATATTCTTTTTTATGGTTTGGGAATGTATCTTTGTGCGTCTGTTCAAGTTGGTATGTTTTTCCCATTGGCAGAATGGACAGAAAGCGGTGGTGAAAAAACTTTCGTTCACACACCTTCACAATTCTTTCAAGGTATGGCAGCTGGTCTGGTAGTAGCTGCTGTTGTTCCTACAATAGTTGCAGGATTAATTGGTTATGCAATTTTAGGATTAAGAGGTCATTATTTTGCAATTTGTACATTAGGTTTAGGAGTTGCAGCAGGAGAAATTTCTGGAGGTATTGAAATTATTGGAGCTGGACAGGGCTTTACCACTCCTCCTTTTCCAAATATTGGAGGTCTCGAGGCAAGAGGTGAATTTTTTTATTTTCTAAGTTTTGGAGCGCTCGTTCTAACCTTCATTGCTGTAAGAGCAATTTATACAACAAGATTTAGATTAATTCTGAACGCAATCAGAGATAATGAAGACAAAGCTGAAGCGATGGGAATTGAGACTATGAAATATAAAATAATTGGATGGATGATTTCAGCTTTCTTTTGTGGTCTTGCTGGTGGAATAATGGGAGGTTTAGTTGGTTATATCGACTCAACAGATGTTGCATTTGATGGAAGAGAAATGGGAGTGTTCATGGTTTTAATGGCAATCCTTGGAGGTAAGGGAACTTTATGGGGCCCAATTATTGGTGCAACTTTATTTCATTTTTTTAAAGAAGGTTTTTGGACATTCTTTCTTGGCTGGCAGTATGTTGCATTAGGAGTTTTAATTGTTGTTATAGTAATTTATTTCCCAGAAGGATTAATGGGATGGTTGAGAGAAAAATATCCAGAAAGATTTGGTGAAGTTGTTGATGAAGCTGATCGAAAAGCACAGGTAGAATTAAAATGAGTATTTTAGAAGTCAACAATGTAAGTAAATCATTTGGTGGCGTTAAAGCTAATGTTGATATTTCTATGTCAGTTGAAAAAGGGAAAATAGTAGGACTTATAGGACCTAATGGATCAGGAAAAACTACTTTATTTAATTCGATAGTTGGAACTTATCCAATAGACAATGGCTCAATTAAGTTTAATGGAAAAGAAGTTTCAGAATTACCTGTCCCTGTAATAGCTAAACTTGGTTTATTAAGAACATTTCAACAAACTAGAATTTATGGAAAATTAAATTGTGTAGATAACATGCTTATCAGTCACAAAGGCAGTGATGAAAGTTTGTTTAAAATTTTCACTAAAATTCCAAAGGAGCTCACAGAAAAAGCTGAAAATTTACTTAATTTTGTTGGATTGTATCAAAAAAGAAAACTCAGGGCAGGCGACTTATCTTTTGGACAACAAAAGTTATTAGAACTTGCAATGGCACTAATGAATGAGCCAGAAATGCTATTATTAGATGAACCAACGGCAGGAATAAATCCTACTTTAATTAATGGAATTATTGATAGACTAATCAAAGTTAATCAAGATTTTGGAATAACATTACTTGTTATTGAGCACAATATGAGAGTAATTATGCAATTAGCTGAAGACATATTTTGTCTTGCTCACGGTAAAATGCTTGCAAATGGCACTCCAGAAGAGATTAAAAATGACAAAAGAGTAGTTGATGCATATTTGGGGGCTCAATAATGTCTAATCAATATGAAGTTTTAGGAAAAGCACCTGGTGCAGAAGATTTAAAAAACTTATCTTCTGAAGATATTCATTTAACAATAAAAAATTTGAATGCTGGATATGGTAAAATGGAGATTTTACATAATTTTGATTTATTTGTAAGCAAAGCACAATCATTATGTTTAATTGGTCCTAATGGAGCAGGTAAATCAACAATACTTCATTCTATATATGGATTTACAAATATTTTTTCTGGTAAAATAGAAATTGATGGAAAAGAAATAACAAATTTAACTCCAGCTGAAAAATTAAAGTCAGTTGGTATAGCTTATATTCTGCAAGATAATTCAGTTTTTCCAGATATGACTGTTGAGGAAAATTTATTAATGGGTGGTTTTATCAAAGATAAAACCGAAGAGTCATATCAAGAAGCAGAAAAGATTTTAGATAAATATGAAAGATTAAGAAATAGAAGAAGTCAACCGGCAAAAGTATTATCAGGTGGAGAAAGAAGATTATTAGAAATATCTAGAGCTTTAGTAATGAAACCTTCTGTCCTTTTAGTTGATGAACCTTCTATTGGATTGGAGCCAAGATATATTGATATGGTATTTGAAATTTTAGGAGACTTACAAAAAAATGAAAAGAAAACAATTATTCTAGTTGAGCAAAATGCCAAAAAAGGTTTAGAGTTTTCTGATATTGGATATGTATTGGTATCTGGCCAAACTGCAATAGCAGGAAGAGGAGATGATTTACTTAAAAATGATGATGTTGGACGTCTATTCCTAGGCGGATGATTAATTCAAAATATTTTTTTAAAGGAATTCTTTGTGCAAAAGAATTCGATAGCCCTGCAATTGCTCTTGGTTTAAGCTTTTTAGCAATAGGTGCTTTATTAAAAAATTTAGGTTTTACAATTCAAGAAAGTATTTTTTCAACTTTTTTAACTTACGCATTACCTGGTTCACTTGTAATGGCAGAGTCGATTTTGATTGGAGTTTCGTTACTTAATTTATTTTTTGCAGTTTGGTTGGTGAATGCAAGATTGTATCCGATGACTGTATCTTTAATGCCATTGTTAAAGCACCAAAGCCAACCAAGATGGAAGTATTATCTTTCATGTCATTTTGTTGCAGTATCTTCGTGGTTAATCCTTAAAAATAATTATAAAGAAATTGAAAAAAAATATAGAGTTGACTTTTGGATAGGAATTGGAACAGCTACATGGTTGATAGCAATCTTTTCAACTATTTTAGGTTATTACTCGGCTGATTTCCTAAATAGAGAAATGATTATTGGATTAGCTATAATTAATCCAATTTATTTTACTTGTACAATGATAGGGGTGATGAAGTCTATTCAATTAAATGTTTCAATAATTTTAGGAGCTATCTTAGGTCCCTTATTTTATTTTATTAGTCCTGATTGGTGTGTTTTGATTGGTGGGTTTGTAGCTGGAACTGTTGCTTTTGTAATTGGAGAGAAAAATGTCAGCTAATATTGTTTTAATAATAGTTATTACATCTTTAGCTACTTATATCTCTAGGTTTTTAGGAGCTTTTACATCTGAAATAATAGATGAAAATACTAAAATATATAGGTGGTTTAATTATTTAGCTTATTCGACATTGGCTGCTTTAATTTCTAGAATGATAATATTTCCAGCTGGTGCACTTTCTGACAGTAATTATTTGTCTAGATTTATTGTTGTACTTTTTGCAATAATAATTTTTAAATTAACTAGAAATAATTTAGTTTACCCAACTTTATTCTCTGCTATCATTATGTTTTTATTAAGTAACTTTACGATATAAATGAAAAAAATTATTTTACTATTGTTCTTTATTTTAATACCAGGTATTTCAGAAGCAGCATGTGATGATCCTTTAACTGATGGTGTCGATTATACCAATTGTAGATTTTCAGATGGACAAGATTTACAAGGCAGCTATTTGCCTAACTCAAATTTATCATTTGCAAGTTTTATACAAGTTAATTTTGATAAAAGTATTATGATGAATTCAAATTTATCATTTGGAACTTTTCCAGAGTCAACATTTGTTAGAGCTAACTTATATGAGTCAATTCTCGTTGGTGGAAATTTTGAAAAAGCTAATTTTACAGGAGCCAATATGACAAGAGTTGATTTTATGGGCTCAACATTAATTGAAGCAAATTTTCAAAATGCAAATTTAATGGAAGCTAACTTTACTTCATCGAATATGACCAATGCTAATTTTGATGGAGCAAATTTAATTGGAGCAACATGGACTAATGGTGAAACATGTGGACCAAATTCAATTGGAGTTTGTAACAATTAATAATAATGGATAGCTTAGATACTATTCAAGGGTTTGATATTTCATTTAGTGATTATTCCAAAAGAATAATCAATATTAAAATTGAAGATGAAATTATAGATAAACTAATATTTCCTTTTAAAAAATTTGATATTACAGCTCTTGAATATAAACCTTTTACCAGATTTACACTTGCAAAATCTTTAGATGATTCAACAGGTGGAAAGTTAGGAAAATTTATAAACCATGTATTAAGAGATAGAGACACAGGTTGTTTTATTATAGGACCTAAAAATAAATCTAAAAAAATCGATAATAATTTTCTTATTAAACTATCAACAGCTGTAACACATTTACTAGGTAATCCAAATTTTGATTCAATGGCTGGAAAATATTATGCGAGATTTCATGTTAAACATGAGGATAACAGCGACTCATATCTTAGAAAAGCATATACTAATATGGATCTTCATACTGATGGAACTTACGTTAAAGAAAAAACAGATTGGTTATTAATGTTAAAAATGGAGGAAGAAAATGTTCAAGGAGGTGAAACTGCAATGTTACACCTTGATGATTGGGAACATTTAGATAGTTTAACTAATGATAAAGTTGGAAAACAAAACTTCTTATGGGGCTCTCCAAAAAGTAAAAATGTTGACTATAAAGTAGAACATCCTGTTTTTTCAGAGGATGAAAATGGAAAACCACAAATTTCTTATATTGACCAATTTCCTGAGCCTAAAAATATGGAACAGGGATTATTTCTACAAAAATTATCGGACTCTTTAGAGGGAAGTCAAAATAAGATCGTAATGCCTTTACCAGTCGGTTTTTCTGTAGTTGCAAACAACTATTTCTGGCTTCATGGTAGAAAACCATTTGTAGAAAATAAAAAATTATCAAGAGAATTACTAAGAATTAGAGGTTCTTTTTTTACTAATTAATTAATTTTAGTGATAATAATCACTTAGTTTATCATGAAAATCGGATTTATTGGTACAGGACATATCTCAAAATCAGTAATCAATGGAATACTGGGATCAAAATTAAAAATTCGTAAAATAATTATTTCAAAGAGAAATTCAAAAATTTCAAGTGAACTGAAAAGAAAAAGTAAAAAGATAAAAATATCTACTGATAATCAGGATATTATAAATCAATCAAATTGGGTTTTTTTAGCAGTAACACCAAAGATTGGAAAAATTATTCTTCCAAAACTAAAATTTAAAGAAGGTCAAACGATAATAAGTTTTATATCAACTATAAAAATGACTGAATTAAAAAAATATATTAAAGTTAATACTAAGATTATTAGAGCAATTCCTTTGCCTCCAATTTCTCTTAGAAAAGGACCAGTACCAATTTTTCCACCAGATAAACAAGTTAGAAATTTTTTTAATAAACTTGGTACATCTGTTGAAATAAAAAATGAAAATCTATCACTAAATTTTTGGTCAACTTCATCAATGATGGCACCATTTTATGAATTACTACAAACTCTGAGTGAATGGTTAGTAAAAAAGGGAATTAATAGAAGTGATTCTCAAAAGTATATTACCTCGTTATTTATTGCTTTATCTGAGGATGCAAAATTTAATTCAAATAAAGATTTAAAAGTACTTGTTAAAAATTCACAAACCCCAAAAGGTTTAAATGAGCAAGCTGTTAAAGAATTAAGAAAACTTGGATTTTATAAATCTCTCAATAAAACAGCAAATAGCGTCTTAAATAGATTAAAAAAAAGTAAGTAAAATGTCCGAAAATATCTTACAGGTAAATAATCTTACAAAATTGTTCGGAGGACTAGCAGCAGTATCAAATTGCTCATTAAATATTAGATCGGGTTCAATCACTGGAATAATTGGCCCAAACGGTTCAGGAAAAACAACATTATTTAATTTAATAGCTGGAAATTTAAAATCTAATGATGGAGAGGTAATATTTAATGATGAAAATATTACCGATGTACCATCACATGAGTTGTTTGGCAGAGGATTATTAAGAACCTTTCAGATTGCACATGAATTTTCAAACTTAACAGTTTTAGAAAACTTAATGATGGTGCCATCAAATCAAAGCGGAGAAAATTTATTAAATGCGCTTATTAAACCTGGAATAGTTAAAAAAGAGGAAAAAGTTATTAGAGAAAAAGCCTACGAGGTTGTAGATTTTCTTAATTTAACACATTTAGCCAATGAAAGGGCAGGAAATCTTTCAGGGGGCCAAAAAAAATTATTAGAATTAGGAAGAACTATGATGGTTGATGCAAAATTGGTTTTACTTGATGAAGTGGGAGCGGGAGTTAATCGAACACTTTTAAAAGATCTAGGAACTGCAATATTAAAATTGAATAAAGAAAAAAATTACACTTTTTGTATGATAGAGCATGATATGGATTTTATAAGTAGAATGTGTGATCCAGTAATAGTAATGGCAGATGGTTCAGTTTTATTTGAAGGAACATCTGAAGAAGTAAAAAAAAATGAAAAAGTAATTGAGAGCTATCTTGGAAAGTCAAACTTAACAAAAAAAGAAAATTAATGGCATACTTTGAAGGAGCAAAAATGACAGCAGGTTATGGGGATGGACCTGATATTATTAGTTCATGTTCCATAACTGCCAATAGGGGGGAGATAGTAGCTATTCTAGGTCCAAACGGTGCTGGTAAATCAACGGCTATGAAAGCGATGCTCGGATTATTAAAATTAAAATCAGGCTCTGTAACTTTGAATGGTGAAGATATTTCAAAAATTAATCCTCAAGATCGAGTAAAAAAGGGTATTTCATTTGTTCCACAAACAAGAAATGTATTTGCAGAATTAACTGTTAGAGAAAATTTAGAGATTGGTGGCTTTTTGACAGAAGGGAGTTTAGAAAATAAAATTGAAGGTATTTATAGTTTATTTCCAATCTTGAGTGAAAAAAAATCCCAAGTCGTCGGACAATTATCTGGTGGACAACGTCAGCAAGTCGCTCTTGGAAGAGCTTTAATGAGTGATCCATCAGTTCTTATGTTAGATGAGCCCACAGCTGGAGTTTCTCCAATTGTAATGGATGAATTGTTTGAGCATATAATAAAAGTTAAAAAAACAAATGTTGCCGTTATTATGGTTGAGCAAAACGCAAAGCAAGCATTAAGTATTTCAGACAGAGGCTATGTATTGGTAACAGGTCAAAATAAATTTGAGGGATCCGGTAATGATTTACTTGAGGATCCCGAGGTTCGTAGATCATTTTTGGGAGCATAATGGATTTCTTAAATGCAATAATTGTACTTTTTAATTTCACAGTAATACCAGCGTTAGCTTATGGTTCGCAATTAGCTTTAGGTGCTATTTTTGTTACTTTAATTTATGCAGTTTTAAGATTTGCTAATTTTGCAACAGGAGACATGATGTCTTTTGGAACAATGTTTGCAGTTATTTTAACATATTATTTTCAATCTTTAGGTTTTGGATTAGGTGTTTTACCAACAGCACTTTTAACAATTCCTTTCGCCATCCTAATGATGATTTTATATATGTTAATTATAGACAAATTTGTTTTCAGTTATTATAGGATAAAAAAAAGTCCTCCAGTACAGTTTGCAATGGTTAGTGTAGGGGTAATGTTTGTCACTCAAGCCTTAATTAGAATAATCATTGGACCGTCTGATAGAAGATTTTTAGATGGTGAAAAATTTATAATTAAAGCAACAGAATTTAAAGAAATGACTGGTCTTGCAGAAGGCATAACTTTAAAATCAACACAAGCAATAACAATTGTTGTAACTTTAATTGTTGTTTCAATAATGTTTTGGTTTTTAAATAGAACTAAAACTGGAACAAGTATGAGAGCTTATTCAGACAATGAAGATTTAGCATTATTGTCTGGTATAGATCCTAAGAGAGTTGTTTTGATAACATGGGTTATCGCAGGAATTTTGGCTACTATTGGTGGAGTATTATACGGTTTAGATAAAAGTTATAGACCTTTTGTTTATTTTAATAATATGCTTCCAATATTCGCAGCAGCAATTGTTGGAGGAATCGGAAATCCATTTGGAGCCTTCCTAGGTGGATATGTTATAGCTTTTGCAGAAATATTTGTAACTTATGCATACAAAAGATTTATTTCATATCTATTACCTGAACATCTTGAGCCAGATTCTTTACTCCAGTTATTATCGACAGATTACAAGTTTGCAGTTTCATTCTCAATCTTAGTAATTGTTTTATTAATAAGGCCGTCAGGTATCTTTAAAGGAAAAGTCATATGAGGAATTATAAAAATGTCATTGCCGCATACTCAATCATGATATTTTTAATAATTTTGGTTGGGATATTTCAATCCTGGTCTATTGCATTAACTATTTTAAATTATTGTTTAATTTCCGCAGTTATGACAATTGGGGCAAATATACAATGGGGTTATGCTGGATTAATTAATTTTGGGATAATGGGATATACAGCATTAGGAGGATTAGCTGTAGTCTTAGTTTCAGTTGAACCAGTCAAGAAAGCTTGGCAAGTTGGAGGTTTAAATATTTTAGCTTGTATATGGATAATTGTTGCAATTATCTTTGTAGTTAAATTTATACTTAACAGATTTGATAAATCTAAATTAAGAAATTACTCAATAGCGTCTGTAATTTTAGGTGGAATAATTTTATTAAGAGTAACTGCTGCACCAGGAATAGAGGCGATCGAGTCAGTTGATCCAGCAAGGACAGGATTTCTCGGTGGCATGGGATTACCCGTTTTATTTTCCTGGATTGTCGGTGCGCTTTTGGCTGGCAGTTTAGCATTTATCATAGGAAAGATCGCATTAGGTCTTCGTGCAGATTATTTAGCTATCGCAACATTATTAATAGCAGAAATTATCGTTTCAATTATTAAACATGAGGAATGGTTGGCAAGAGGTGTAAAAAATGTAATAGGATTAAAAAGACCAGCACCATACGAAATAAATCTACAAACTTCAGAATGGTTTATAGACTTAGTTGCAAAATTTAATTCTTCAAAATTAAATTTAATTAATTCAATCTCTGATAAGCAAGAAGCTCTAAATCAAATGGTTATTGATGCTTCATCGGTTTATGTAAAATTATGTTTTACAGGTTTATTTCTTACTGTTGTTATTATCCTGTTAATTGTGACACAGAAAGCCCTTTATTCACCTTGGGGAAGAAAAATGAGAGCTATAAGAGATAATGAAGAGGCGGCAAGTGCAATGGGTAAAAATATTGTTAAAGAGCATCTTCTTATTTTTATTTTGGGATCTGCAATTGTTGGCTTAGCTGGAGCTATGATGGTTACAAATGACGGTTTGTTTACACCAGGTAGCTACAGACCTATGAGATATACTTTTGTAATTTGGGTCATGGTTATAGTAGGTGGTACAGGAAATAATTTCGGAGCAATATTGGGGGGATTTGTAGTTTGGTTTTTATGGGTCGAAGCTGCTCCAATTGCTTTATTTTTAATTAATTTGTTTACATCCCATCTGCCAGAAACTAATGCAGTTAGAGTTCACTTAATTGAAAGTGCTCCATATTTTAGATTCTTAGTTATTGGAATTGGTTTACTTTTAATAATGCGTTATAGACCACAAGGAATTATACCGGAAAAAATTATTAAACAATAATGTATTATATTTTATTAGGTATTGTTTTAGGATTAATATTTTATTTATCTGACAAATATTTATTTTAAAACCCCAGTTAAGAAACTGGGGTTTTAATTTCTAATTATCTTTGCTTTTTGTCTTTAAACTTTCCACCTTTTATTTCTTTTTCAATAAAAGATCCAAAAGCTTCACCAACATCTGTAAATTCAACAGCTGTAGCACCTTCATAGTTTACCGCTTTACCTTTAGCTAATAAATCAAGTGCTTTCTTTAATTCACCTGGATAAATTTTTGTTCCAGGAGCATTGGCTACTGACATTACATTTTTTTGAACAGTCATTCGGTCAGCTTTTCCACCAGCCTGCATTGCAAGCGTGATCAAGGCTGCCGCGTCATAACTTTCACCTGTGTAAGGACCTGATGAATCAATACCACCAGCACTAGCAACTTCTTTAAATATACCAGCACCTTTACCCATTGATCCAGGTAAAGATCCAAATGATTTATTTAAATCTTTTCCAAATCTGTCAGTAAGAGAGTCACCAATCATTCCATCTGAAAGAACAAAAGTATCAAATGATCCAGAGTCTAATGATCCTTGAATTATACTTCCACCAGCTTGATCTAAGTAACCTAAAACAGCAAGAGCATCTCCACCAGCTGCTGCAAGTGTAGCTACTTCTGCACCATAGTCACCTTTACCTTCTTCGTGTGCTGTTACAGCTGTTACTTTAATACCATGAGCTTTAACCGCAGCTACATAAACATCAGCTAAACCTTTTCCGTAGTCATTGTTAGTATGAGTTACAGCTAATGATTTAACTTTTCTGTCTTTTGTAATATCCGCTAAGACTTGTCCTCCTCTAGCATCTGATGGAGCAGTTCTAAAGAAATAACCATTGTCATTAAGATCGGTTAATCCTGGAGATGTAGCTGATGGTGAAATCATAACAACACCATTTGGTACAGCAACATTAGTTGCTATTGCACCTGTAACACCAGAGCAATCAGCACCCATAATAGCAACAACACCACCTGAAACTAAACCTTCAGCAGCAGTTGTAGCAGCAGCAGAATCAACACAAGTTGAGTCAGCTCTTTCTACAGATATTTTTTTTCCACCAAGTAATGAGCCTGAATCTGAAGCTTCTTTAAAAGCAAGTTCTGCAGAAGCAGCCATTGCAGGTGTTAGGGTTTCAATTGGACCAGTAAATCCTAAAATAATACCCATTTTAATTCCATGCCCATCTGAAAAAGCTTTTGAAGTAAAGCTTAAGATAAACACGAATATACCTATTAGTAATTTTTTCATATTTTCCCTTTAATTGTTAACAATTTATATAATCAAAATTAAATCCTATTAAATTATTATTTCAATGAGAAAATTATCTCAATTTTCAAACAAATACTTATAATATTAGCAATTATCTATTAGGAGTGTCTGTCGCAATCATTTGACCTCTGACTTTTTCTCTAAAGTAAATATAAACTCCTGCGGAAATAATAATAGCTGCCCCAAGAAACGTTCTTGGTTCAGGTATTGTTTCAAATAATATATATCCCGCAATCATAGCAAAAATTATATAAGAATATTCAAACAAAGATACAATTGAAGGTGAAGCAATACTATAAGCTGAAAAGACACAAAAGAAAGATATAGAAGCAACAACTCCCATTACAAAGACATATGGCCATGAAGCTGAAGGGTTAGTAAACCATTCTCTAACAATAAATTGTAAAGTAGGATCAGAAAAATTATTAAATTTTCCATCTCCACTAACTAGATAAATAATTAAACTTACAATAACCGCAAAAATATAAAGCAAAGTCATTTGAGTATAAATATTATCTTTATCAGAAGTATATTTTGTAATTGTCATCGAGCAAGCATAACAAAGTGCACATCCGACAGGTGCTAATTTGAAAAAATTAAATTCCTCAAGTGTTGGATTAAGTACAATTAATACTCCTATAAAACCTACAACAATTGCACTCCATCTTCTAATTCCAATTTGTTCTTTTAAGAAAAATTTAGCAAACATAGACATAAAGAAAGGACATGAGAAAAACAAAGCACTAACCATCGCTAAAGACATAAAGGTTAAAGAAATATAAAAAAAGGCAAATCCAAAAAAGAAACAAACAACTCTAACTAAAGTTAAAAAAGGATAATGAGTTTTAAGAGTAAATTTTTTTTTTGTTATTAAAAAAAAAGATATTAGAATAGTCGCCTGTATTAAAGTTCTTCCCAAATATAACTCAAATAATGCAATATCCTCAAAAATGAACTTTATTAATGAGTCTTGAATGGAAAAAAAGGCCATTCCAGTCATAATAAACAAAATACCTTTTGTATTATCGTTTGTTTGCATAACGCACCTATATCAAAAAAACTTTAACCTTCATAATTAATAAGATACTCTTAAAGAGATGAGTGATTTTGAACCAATTTATGGTGGATGTGTTTGTGGGAGTGTAAAGTATTCAATAAATAGCAAACCTCTTTTTACACAGGTCTGCCATTGTTTAGATTGCAAAAAATTAACTGGATCATCTTATGTAATGAATACTAGTATTTTTGAAGATTCTCTAAAAATTAGTGGTGAACTTTTAAAGGCCGAATTGATTGCAGGGAGTGGGAAAAAATGCACTCATTACTTTTGTAAAAAATGTGGGGTTTATATTTATGCCGATTATGAATTTGCAATTAGAAGATTAACAGTTAGAACAAAGACTCTTTTGAAACCGAAAGACTTTCCACCTCAAGCACATATATTTGTAAAAGATAAGGATCCATGGATAAATATTGCAGACAAAAATATTTGCTACGATGAAATGTATGATCCAAAAATTGCTTGGCCTAAAGAAAGTTTAGATAGATATAAAGAATATCTCGAGACTAATTAAGGATAAAATCAGCCGCTCTTTCACCTATCATCAAAGTAGGTGCATTTAAATTACCACTTGTAATCTCTGGCATAACCGAGGCATCTGCAACTCTTAAATTTTCTAAACCGTGAACTTTCAATTTTTCGTCAACTACCGCCATTTTGTCCACACCCATTTTTAATGTGCAGGATGGATGATAAGCTGTCTCGGCTTTTGATCTAATATACTCTGTAATTTGTTCATCATCAGTTGCACTTACACCTGGACCTATTTCTTTTCCAGCGTAAGGCTTCATTGAATCTTGACTTAAAATCTTTCTAGCTACACGAACACATTTAATTGTTTCTTTTAAATCATATTCATCTTCTAAATAATTAAATTGAATTTTTGGGTAATCGTATGGATTTGAACTATTTAATTTAATATGTCCTCTACTTTTAGGTTGATTCAAACTTGCATGTAATTGATAACCATGTCTGTCAGGGTCAACTAATCCATGATCGATTACAAATGCTGGAAAAAAATGAAATTGAATATTTGGATAGCTTTTGTCTTCTGAAGATTTGCAAAAACCACCTGCTTCTAAAAATGAAGTAGAACATGGGCCACTTTTCGAAAGAAACCATTGAATACCAATTTTAAGCATATTTATTTTGTTAACATAAGAATAGAGAGTATCTTTAGTTTTGCATTCTTGCTGAATGTAGGTTTCTAAATGATCTTGTAAATTTTGACCCACTCCTTCTAAAGAGTGGATAACATTAATCCCTTTATCTTTTAAATCTTTTTCAGGTCCTACACCTGATAACATTAATAGTTGTGGTGAATTGATTGAACCGCCACTCAAAACAATTTCTTTGGTAGCATAAACCTTTGTAACTTTATTTTTAATATTTACCTCTATTCCAATTGCTTTTTTTCCTTCAAAAATAATCCTTTCGGCAAAAGAATTGGTGAAAACTTTTAAATTTTTTCTTTTTTTTGCGGGCTCTAGATAATATTTAGAAGCGCTAGCCCTTTGACCTTTATGAATTGTAATATCATACATTCCAAATCCTTCTTGATCTTCACCGTTCATGTCATTATTTTGTTTATACCCCGCTTCAACAGAAGCGTTAATAAAAGCACCAAACAAAGGATTTTTATTTTTGGATTGATTTACTGGCAAAATTCCTTTTCCACCTCTGAATTCATTCTCTCCTTCAGACCATGTCTCAATTTTTTTAAAAAACGGTAAAACATTTTCATAAGACCATGATTTCAAGCCAAATGAGGCCCATCTCTCATAGTCGTTTTTGTTTCCTCGAACATAAACCATTCCGTTATGTGCAGAACAACCACCTACCATTTTTCCTCTTGGGCAAAATAATCTTCTATTATTTAAATTAGGCTCCGGTTCTGAATAATATTTATAATTATATTTGGGATCGTGCATTGCATATAGAATTGCTAAAGGCATATTAACTTTCCAAATATCACTAGATCCACCTGCCTCAAACAAGGCAACATTAAATTTCCCATTTTCGCTTAATCTATTTGCAAGAACACATCCTGCTGTACCAGCTCCAATAATTATGTAGTCAAAATTCATTTACTTTTTAAGTTTATTTGCAAGTACTAATTTATCTGATTTAAAACTATTTTTATTTTCGTTAATAAAATCATCCATAATTTTTATTTTATCTTCTTCAAATTCTGTAACTTTTCTTTTTTCAAGATCGATATAAAGAGATATACTTTCTGTAGTTGCAGCAAGTTTTCCTGTTTTTTTTTCGATCATCTCACATTTTAAATGTAATCTTTTCTTATCATGATCAAAGAAAGTGCAATAAACATCAACTTCTTCGTTTTCTTTAACTTCATTGTCATAAGTTGTTCTTGTTTCAACCACCATTGTACTTCTTTTATTTATTTGTGCTTTAGCTCCGCCCATCTCAAATTTATTAAGCATTGTTTCCCATGCTTCATCAAAAATTAAAACATAATAAGCCATGTTCATATGCTCATTATAATCAGTCCAATCTTTTATTATTTTTCTTGAAGCTAAATGAAATGTCATTTTATTAGCTTTTGTTTATTTTATTCGCTACTAACAATTTTCTTTGCATCTCTCTTAAAACAGGTCTTTCTATCAATTTACCATCTATTACAACCAAACCTGTATTTGCTTTTTTAAATTGATCCATAATTTTTTTAGCTTTACTTATTTCCTCTTCAGACGGAGTAAAAATATCATTTAAAATACTTATTTGTTTTGGATGAATTGATCCTTTTCCAGTGAAACCTAAATTTTTAACAAACTGTGCTTCTTTTTTCATTCCTTCCATATCTTCTAAATTTAAATAAGGAACATCAATAACATCAACTCCTTTACTTGCGCCAGCATGAACTAATCTTGATCTTGCATAAACTAAATTCTCTAATTTGTTTTCCACTCTCAATTCTGCTGCCATATCCTCTCCACCAAAATATAAAGCAACTATTCTATCGCTAGAATGTGCAATATCATAAATACTTTCAAGAGCTTGATTAGTTTCCATTATAACATGAAGATCAGTATCTAAACCACAATCAGTAAGCATGTCATCAATAAATTTAATTTCGTCAGGTGTTTTAACTTTAGGCAACATGACAGCTTTAACCTTTAGTTTGTTTGATGCAATAGCTTCTAAGTCTAAAAGACCATTTTTAGTTCTTTGACAATTTAATCTAACAACTAATTCAATATCATTTTTTACTTCTAGTGACTTTAATGCTTCAATAGTATTTTTCCTTGCCTCGTCTTTATCTTTCATGGCAATTCCATCTTCTAATTCTATACAAACCATATCAGCTCCTGAAGCCAAGGCTTTTGGAAACATCTCTGGTTGAAGACCCGGTGTAAATATAAAGCTACGTCTAACCCTTAGTTTATTTAAGTCCATTTAATTTTTATTTCTTATAATTGATAATGATATGATATTATATTTTACTAGAAATAAAAATGAACAATAAAGTCTTCATCTCATGTGCAATTACAGGATCTGGTGATACAGCAAGTAAACATCCTGATTTACCTAAAACTCCAGAGCAAATTGCAAAAGCAGCAATAGAGTCTGCTAAAGCTGGTGCTGCAATTGCCCATATCCATGTCAGAGAGGAAGATGGAACTCCAAGTAGAAGACTCGAGCTTTATAAAGAAGTGGTTGACAGAGTGAGATCATCTGAAACTGATGTAATTCTTAATCTCACGACAGGTATGGGTGGTGATTTAGATATCGGCCAAGGCAAGAACCCTTTAGACTTTGGTCCAATGACAGACATGGCAAATGTAATGGAAAGAATTGCTAATGCAGAACAATTTCTTCCAGAAATATGCACACTTGATTGTGGAACCTTAAATTTTGGAGATAGTTCAGTTATCACAGTCAACACACCTAACGATTTAAGAAAAGCTGCAAAAAAACTTCAAGAAATAAAAGTTAAACCTGAAATAGAAGCTTTTGATTTAGGAAATATGTGGTTTGGTGCTCAATTATATAAAGAAGGATTATTAAGTGATCCACCTCTTTTTCAAATGTGTTTAGGAATTCCATGGGGAGCACCGGCAACACCATTAGCTATGCAAGCAATGAAAGATATAATGCCTAAAGAAGGTATATGGTCAGGTTTTGCAATATCTAAAAACGAAATGCCATATGTTGCTCAAACTGTAGTAATGGGAGGTAACCCAAGAGTTGGTTTAGAGGATAATTTATATTTATCCAAAGGTAAATTGGCAACAAATCCTCAATTAGTTGAGAAAGCTATAAGGATCGTCACAGATCTTGGTTTAGAGATTATGTCACCTTCAGAAACAAGAGAAAAATTAAAGCTTGTAAAACACAAGTAATGTCAAAAATTAAAACTGTAGGAATAGTTGGAACTGGTGTCATAGGAACTGGATGGATAATAAGGAATTTAGCTCACAACAAAATTGTTCATGCATATGATCAAAACAAAAATCTCAAAAACTATGTTTTAAAAGAAATAAAAAGAACTTCAAAAAGTATAAAAAAACTTTTTGGAAAAAAAATTTTAATTAAAAATTTAAAATTCTTTAATTCTTTGGAAAAGGCTCTTTCAAATGTAGATTTTGTTCAAGAAAGTGTATTAGAGAATTATAAAGTTAAAACTGATTTAATCCAAAAAATCTCTAAATATGTAAAATCAAATGTAATTATTTCTTCAAGTTCGTCAGGACTTTTGCCCTCTAAAATTTTTTCTAAGTGTAAAAATCCTCAAAGAGGCATAATTGGACATCCATTTAATCCAGCGTATTTATTGCCAGCAGTTGAAATAGTTCCTGGAAAAAAAACTACAAGAAAGTTTCTTTTAGATGCAAACAAATATTACAAATCAATCTCAATGAGGCCAATCATGCTTAAAAAAGAATTACCAGGTTATTTATCGGATAGACTTCAAGAGGCATTGTGGAGAGAGGGTCTACATATTATTAATGAAAATTATGCAACAACACAGGAATTAGATCGTGCAATAGAAGATGGACCAGGTCTTAGATACTCAATAATGGGCACTTTTTTAACCTTTCATCTTGCTGGAGGTAATGCAGGAATGAAACATATGTTAAAGCAATTTGGTCCAGCCTTAAAATTACCTTGGACAAAATTAAAAGCTCCAAAGTTAACAAATAAATTATCTGATAAACTTATATCAGGCACAAAAAAACAAGCTAAAGGTAAATCAATTAATATGCTTTCAAATATTAGGGACCAATATTTAGTTGATGTATTAAAAATCAGAAAAAAATATGAGAATAAAATTAGAAATTGATGAAAGAAAAAATTTTTATAAATAAAACTGGAGGATGTATCTGTGGAAATATAACTTTTAATGTTAAGCTTGATGAAGTCCCTTTAGTTTTCAATTGTCATTGTATTGATTGTAGAAAAAAAATAGGAGGAATAATGACAATTATACTACTTAGAGATGGAGCAATAGATATAGATAAGTCTAAATTAAAAATTTATGAACATGAAGGTGGCAGTGGTAATAAAATTAAAAAACATTTTTGTGGGAAATGTGCTGCTCCTATTTTAACTTATGTAGAAAAGTATAAAAAATACTATTTATATGCAGGTTTACTAGACGATATTAGTTTTTTAAATAAAGCAGAGAACATACATTATAAAGAATCTCATTTTCCATTTATGGAAATAAGCGAAAAAAATATTAAAGTTTAATAACTAATGCATTCTTAAAGTATTACCGTCTACAGCAATTACTTGTCCTGATATCCTTGGTGCATCATTCGAAATTAAAAAGCTACAAATTCTTCCAATATCCTCTTCATAAACCCAGGTATTCATTGAAGTCATTGAAACAAATTCTTTTTCTATTAATTTTTTTGAAATATTTAAAAACTTCGATTTATCCCTTATCACTCTACCCATTCTATCTCCCTTAATTGTTCCAGGACAAATAGCGTTTACTCTAATTTTAAATTTTCCTAGTTCCATTGCCAGTGTTTTGGTTATACCAACAACTGCCCACTTACTTGCACAGTAAGGAGATCTTAATGGAAATCCAAATATACCTGCGGTTGATGATAAATTTATTATAGCTCCACCTTTATTTTTTTTTAGCAATGGAATTGAATATTTTGAAAAATAAAAATGGCTAATAACGTTTACCTTTAATGTATTTTCCCAATCCTTGCTTTTTAATTTTTCAAGTGTCCCAGTTGGTCCAGCAATTCCAACGTTATTTATTAAAGCATCAATTTTTTTTGTTTTTTTTAATATTTTGTTAAAAAAATTTTTTACTTGGTCTTCATCCGAGGCATCGCACTGAAATACAAATAATTTTTTATTATTGAGCTTGTGCTTCTTGCATTTATTCAGAAAAGTTGGATTGATATCACAAAGATATACTATTGCACCTTTATCTAAAAATATTTTTGCAGAACTCCATCCAATACCCGAACCTCCTGCGGATATGATTATTTTTTTATTTTTTAAGGTTATGCTCATTTTTAATTTTAAAAGATAATTCAAACTAACAAATCTTCCAACTATTAATATGTCAACTAATAATTGAATTGAGCATTAAATTATTTTATATTGATATTGATTATGCACTCAATTTCAAAAATCTCAAAAAATGGGACTTATCTCCAAGTAATTTGGGATGATGGGAAAGAAAGTAAATTTAATTATATGTGGCTGAGAGATAATTGTCCAACAGCACACGATAAAGATTCTAGGCATCGAATGTTTAATATTTTAGATGTATCAGAAAAAATAAACCCAAAAAAATATAATCTTAATAGCGATGGTAAATTAGAAATAGAGTGGAGTGAGGGAAATCATGTAAGCCATTATGATATTAGTTGGCTTAGAGAAAATTGTTACACAATTAAAAATAACGAAGAATACAAATCACCTTATCAATTATGGGATAGTAGTTTAGAAAAAAATATTGATAGTGTATATATAGATCACAATGAAATTATATCTTCTGAAGAGGGATTAGTTAAATGGTTAGAGCTTCTTCATTATAAAGGAATAGCAATAGTTTATAATGCTCCAGTAGAAAAAAATTCAGCGTTCCCTGTTTTAAATAGAATTAGCCACACAAGAGAGACATTTTTTAAAACACCTTTTGAAGTTATAAATATACCAAAACCTAATAACTCAGCTTATACAGCGCATGCACTTCAAAATCATATGGATTTACCATGGTTTGAAAATCCTCCTGGATATCAATTTTTGCATTGTTTAGTTAATTCAGCAAAAGGAGGTGACTCATCAGCAGTAGATGCATTCGCTGTAGCAGAATATTTAAAGAAAAATGATAAAGATACTTTTGATACGCTAACAAAAATACCTTTAAAGTTTAGAGACAAAGATTACACGCAAGAAGCTTATAGAAGCTTTTATGGTACTGCAATAAGTCTAACAAAAGATGGTGATTATAATGATGTTAGATTTAGCACTGCAACCATGGACGCTTTAGATTGTCATCCAGATCAAATGGATAAAGTTTATAAATCTCATCATAAATTTGGAAAACTTTTACACGATGATAAATTTCAAATAAAATTTAGGCTAAGACCAGGAGATATATATACATTCAATAATAGAAGAGTACTTCACGGAAGAACAGAATTTGATCCAAATTCTGGACACAGACACCTACAAGGTTATTACATGGATAGAGATGAAATTGTGGGTAGATTAAATTATCTTAAGAAATAAAAAAAAGGGCTTTGAAAATATCAAAGCCCTTTTTATCTAATTTATTTTAAAGTTATTATGGAAGCCAACTTTTCCATTTATCTGGATTATTGTCTAACCACTCATTAACAACTTCTTTTACATCTCTTTTCTTAATATCAACTTCAACTAACATTTTAGCTTGGTCAATATTTTGTAAAGACATTTTTTCAAAGAACTTCTTAGCATCAGCATGTTCTGCACTAGCAAAAGTAGCTGGGTTACCGTAGTTCATCGTGTAATCTTTAGCCCAACCAGTTGCTGGCCATGCAGCAGTTCCACAATCTTTCCAGTTATTTGCTTCAGTGAAGCTGTCACAAGTTTTGTGTTCTGGAAGTTGTACACCAACCATATCATACTCACCAAAGAACCAATGCGGTGACCATAGATAAAGTAGGAATGGCTCTTTACGCATGTAAGCAGCTTTTGCTTCTGCGATAGCAGCAGCTTCTGTTCCAAGTTCATCAGCCTGGAAGTCTATTCCTAAAAGATCAAGTCTTTTTTGGTCATGACAGTTCCAACCTGCAACCGGACATCCAATAAGTCTACCTTTCTTACCACTTTCAATTGTTGCAAATTTTGCTTTGTGTTTATTTAAGTCTTTCCAAGTTTTAATACCTAGTTCTTCAGCAGCATATCTTGGTATCCAGTAGTCTGACATACCGATTATTCCTGCTGTTCCAAGTAAATCTACACTTCCATCACCACTGTATGTCCCGACGACTTTACCTTCGTATATTAAGTCCTCATTTAACATAACAGTGTCAGCTTCAGCGTAACTTGGCCAACTTTCACAAGCGAAGTCTAACTCACCTGCAGCGATTGCTTCCCATAAACCAGTTCCTGAAGGAAATACAGTTTGTTTAATTTTGTATCCCATTTCTCTTTCAAGAATTGCTACGGCAACTTCGCACGTAATTATCCCACCAGTCCAATCTGCTATAGCTGCATGAAGTCTTTTGGCTGCATTGGCTTGACCAAAGCTTCCAATTAACAGAACTACAGAAAGAATTAGTGCTGATATCTTTTTTGATAACTTCATTTATTTCCTCTCTTTTTAATTAATTAAAAATACATTTTAGATCAAAATGTATTGGTATGTAAACAACGCAAATAGTACTATTTGTCTTAGCTTATTAAGCCTAAAGCTTCTCTTTGTTTCTTAGTCCACGCAAGTGTAATTCTATCAATAATAATGGCTAGTAATACTATTCCGATACCAGCTGCTAATCCTCTTCCAGTATCTGATCTTGCAAGACCATTAAAGACTTCAAGACCTAAGCCCTTACCACCAATAAGCGGTGTAACTATTTGCATAGCAAAAGCCATAATTACAGTCTGATTAAATCCAATAACTAAACTAGGAATAGCTAATGGGAACTTAACTTTATTTAATGTTTGAATAAGTGTTCCACCAAATGATCTTGATACTTCAGAGTAAGTACCAGAAACCTGTGTTAAACCTAGTGATGTTAATCGAATTATTGGTGGAATTGAATATATTACAGTTGCAAGAACAGCTGACACTGTTCCACCACCAAAAAACATTAGAACAGGAATTAAATAACAGAAATAAGGAAGCGTTTGCATTGCATCCAACACAACGTTTTGAATATTTCTAAATCTTTCATTGTAGGATGCAATTATTCCAAGAGGAACTCCTATAACAAAACACAGAACCACAGACACAAGCACTGACGATAAAGTTATCATTGATTGAGTCCATATTCCACATGCACCAATAAATAGAAGAAGGACCGCAGTAATTATTGCAAATCTTATTCCAACAGTTACATAACCTAAAGCCGAAAATACTGCTAATGTATACCACCAAGGTATTTGAGTTAGAAAAACATCTAAAGGTCTTAACAAATTTAAATAAACAAAAGCTCTTAAACCTTTTGCAAAAGAAATAAATCCTGGATTTACAGTCAGACTTTCTACTGCATTTGTAATTGGTTGTCTTATTGATAATTTCCATTCTTTTGGAAATGTTCCTATTTCTAAAAAGTAATGATCTATAAATGCAATTAGAAATAAAACTAAAAAATAAGGAATAACATAATATCTTTTGCTAATGAATTCACCGATATTTTCTGCTGTAGATTTATTAAAAATTGAAACTAAGACTCTAAATACTATTGCTATAGCAGATGTAACTGTTTGACATATGATTTTTAAAATCTTATTTCCAAAACTTAAGGGCATTTCTAAAATTTTTGCGATTTGATATTTTTCCCAACTTTGAGGAAGTAAATAAAATCTTTGTACATCTGAAGGAAGTCTTTCTTTATCTTTACTAAACGCTAAACTAAATCTATCAAACATTATCGCCATAAATAAAATACATAGCCCACCTTCCATTGCCCAGCCAACATCCAATCTTCTTATTGCTTGCCAAACTTGACCGCCAATACCTTCGGCACCTATAAAACATGCAAGAACCACTAACGCTAATGCCATCATTATTACTTGGTTAATACCCATCATTATACTTGGTAAAGATAATGGAATTTTAATTTTAAATAACAATTGAAGTTTGCTTGAACCAAAGGAAGTTGCTGACTCTATAGTTTGAGCTGGCACTTGTCTTATGCCTGTATTCGTTAATCTTATTATTGGAGGCATTGCATATATCATGGTAGCCAATATTGCTGGCGCGCCTCCTATCCCAAAAAAAAATAATGCTGGGAACAAATATACAAATGCTGGCATTACTTGCATAGTATCTAATACTGGCTTCATGAAATTTTCAAATCTATTACTCTGTGAACACAAGACACCCAGTATAAATCCAAAAAATACACATAATAAAACTGACAGACCCATCAATGCCACTGTTTGTAAGGATGGTTCCCACATTCCTGTAGCTCCCCAAAAATAAACTACAAAAGAAGAGTAAATTCCCAATCGCAAACCTCCCGCAATTATGCAAGGTATTACAATTATTGCTGCTATTAAAATCCAAGGAGACTCAAGCAAAAAGTCTTCTAAAAAATAGTAAGTTTCTTTTATATAGCTTGCTATAATTTTAGTGACCCATCTGTAATTTTTTTTTAAATAATCTTCTCCATCGTTCACCCAAGCTGTAAATGTAAATTTATCAGTGACTTCTTTAGGAAATTTTGAAGGCCCTTCACTTTGAGTAGATAGCCAGAGTGCTACCAAAAAAACAACTCCAATAATTACATAAGTTATTATGTTTTTCGATTGATTTGATTTATTTATTAAATCAGTTCTAGTAGCCATGTTAGCAAATTAAAATAAATAATTTTACATTTAAAGTAAAATATTGTCTATTTTTGGGGTAATATTATTTATTAAAAATGTCTGTAGAACAAAAAATCACCTGTACAAATATATGGAAGTTATTTGGACCAGACGAAAAAAGAATTATTAAAAACCTTGATAAAAATTTAAGTATTAAGGAAGTTCAAGAAAAGACAGGACACGTTGTTGCTGTAAAAGATGTCAGTTTCTCAATTCAAAAAGGTGAAACATTTGTAGTAATGGGATTATCTGGTAGTGGAAAATCAACACTAGTTAGATGTATTTCGCGATTGATTGAACCAACAGCTGGCATAGTGAAAATGGATGATGTTGAAGTTACAAAAATGAGTGCAAGTGAATTATTAGAATTAAGAAGAAATAAAATGAGCATGGTTTTCCAACATTTTGGTTTATTTCCTCATAGAACAGTCCTAGAAAATATTGGTTATGGATTAGAAGTAAGGGGAACAAAAAAAGATATAAGAACAGAAAAGTCAATGGAAGTTTTAAAAATGGTTGGCTTAGATGGTTGGCATAATAATTATCCAAGAGAATTATCTGGAGGTATGCAGCAAAGGGTAGGACTTGCAAGAGCACTAGCTGTGGATCCCGAAATATTAATTTTTGATGAACCTTTTTCAGCATTGGATCCTTTGATTAGAAGAGAGATGCAAGATGAGCTTTTAAAGATCCAAGAAAAGCTTCAAAAAACTATGGTATTTATAACTCACGACTTTTTAGAGGCAATTAAAATGGGAGACCACATAGCAATTATGAAAGATGGAGAAGTTTCTCAAGTAGGTACACCTGAAGAAATTGTATCTAATCCGAAAGATCAATACGTTAAAGATTTTTGTGAAGATGTTCCTAAATATAAAGTATTAAGTGCAGGCAAAGTCATGAGAACTGAGTGCTGCAATGAAACAAAAAATTTATTTGAGAATGGAAAAGATAATATTTTAGATAATTCTAAAATTGAAAACTTAATAGATAGGCTAATTGATAATGATAAAACTTATCCAGTAGTTTGTAATGAAAGTGGAAAGCTATTAGGTGAGATAGATAGAGTAATAGTAATGAAATCTATGAGATCAAATCAATAAATTTGCTTATTACCTTCTATTGATTTCTTTTTAATATTATCTCTCCATATAATAATCATACCAGCAAAAATAATTACTATTACTCCAGGAAATAGTTGGCTCCATGGAGCTTCATTAAAGAAAATCCAACCAAGAATAAAAGATGACGGTATACCAAGATACTCAAATGAAGCTATTTTACTTGCTGAAATTAAACGGTAAGAATAAATAAACAATATTGCTGCTGTACCACCCAAAACTCCAGTCATTGTCATCAAAATAAAATCTTTAAAATTTTTAATTTCAACATGTCCTGTAGTTACAAAAAATAAAATTAAACCACCAATGACATTAAATATTAATGTGTATAACTGAATTTTTGCAGTTGAATGATTGCCTTGAATGAATTTTAAAATTATGACAGTGAAAGCCCATGCTATAGCGGTTAGAATTGGAAAAATTGAGTACAAACTAAAAATTTCACTTGTTGGTTTCATTATCATAACCACACCAACAAAACCAATTATAACTGCTGACCATCTGTAAATACCAATTTTTTCACTCAATAAAATTATTGATAGTATTACTATGAAGAAAGGTGACGAAAAGGTTAGCGTCATTGCTGTTGCAAATTCCAGATTTACTACTGAGATAAAAATGAATACATTCATAGAAAGAAAACATATTCCTCTCAAGCAACTCAATATCAAAAACTTATTTCCTAAGTTTTTGAATATTGTTGAAAATTCATTTGTGAATAAGATCAATAATAACAAAGGTATAATTGCTGCTACATTTCTAAATAAAGTTAATTGAATTATTGAGTATTCATCACCTAAAAATTTAATAATAACCATGTAAAGATCTATACATAAAATTGCTAAGAGCATTGTAGCAATTGCTAAATATGTTTTTTTTAGATCTGTTTTTTCAGATGAAATTTTCATTTAATAATATTGAAATTAGTATAAGTTTTTAAAATATTATGCAAAATTTTAAGCTTAATGAAGAATTTTTATTAAATAATCAGGATTGGACATTTCCAACTTTTACAGCTTATGGACCTGGAAGATTTAAAGAAATTGGAAAGTTTTGTAAAAATTTTAAAATAAATAATGCATTAATCGTTACTGATAGTGGTAGTGTAAATTTACCATTTATAAGTGATTTACAAAATTTACTTAATGACTCAAAAATCAAATCAGATATTTATTCAAATATATCGCCAAATCCTAGAGATGATGAAATAGATTCTGGATGTAAAAAATTTCGTGAAGGCAATCATGATGCAATAATTGCAATAGGCGGTGGAAGTGCAATGGATGGAGGAAAAGCAATTTCTCTTACAGTCGATAGCGGTGTGCCTTTATGGGATTTTGAATTTGAAAAAGAGCCACCAAAACTAACTATGGAAAATCCTTTTCCAAAAATAATTACTATTCCAACTACAGCAGGAACAGGTGCTGAAACAGAAGTTACTGCCATGGTAACTCATCTTGAAAAAGGAATGAAATTTTGTTTATGGCATCCAGATGCCCGACCATGTTTAGCTTTAGTAGATCCAGAGCTAACTTTAAAATTACCAGCAAATCTTACTGCTTGGACTGGTATAGATGCAATGATACATGCAATTGAAGGTTATAGTGTTCCTATGTTTCATCCACTTTGTGATGGTTCTGCATTAGAAAGTTTAAATTTAATTTCAAAATCACTTTATGCAGCTGTCGAAGAACCTGATAATCTTTTAGCGAGAGGAGGAATGATTATTGGATCTTATTTGGGTGGAATAGCTTTCTTAAAAGGCCTAGGTTTAGTTCATGCAATTTCGCACATGGTTGGTGCTGAATATAATACTCATCATGGATTGACTAATGCAATTATACTTCCTGCAGTCATGAAATATAATTTACCTGGATTAGAAGAAAAAGTAAAAAGAATGTCAGAGGCTATGCAATTTGAAAACCATTCAATTGAAAGTTTTCAAGACAACTTAAATATAATTCTAGATAGATTAAAAATCCCTAAAGGATTAAATGAATTAGGAGTGCCGGAAGATTGCCAAGAGAGAATAGCAAAGAAATCAATGTTAGACCAAGCTTATGGACAAAATCCTAAAAAGGCATCATTAGATGAGGTCAAGACTTTAGTTTTAGAGAGTATTAGACAAGCAAGATAGGTTTAATTAAGTGCTCGAGAATTTTTCTGTCCATCAAATAATTTCAAAAATAAAAAAAAGAGAAATTAAAATAGTAGAGGTACTAAATTTCTATTTAGATAGAATAAAAAAATTCAATCCAAAATTAAATGCTATTATTTCACATATAGATGAAACTAAAATTACTGAAGAAGCAAAATTAAAAGATGAAAATTTTAATAGTGATAATGACAAAGATGATATTTATGGACTTCCAATTGCTGTTAAAGAATTATTTGATATTAAAAATGAGGTAACATGCTATGGATATAAAGAGTTATTAAAAAATATACCAAAACAGGACTCTTTATTAGTAGATAATTATAGAAAAAACACAATTTTAATTGGTAAAACAAATCTCTCTGAATTTGCTGTTGGTTGTCATACTACTAACAGAGTTTATGGAGCCACCTCCAATGTTTATGATTATAGTAAGTCAGCGGGAGGATCTTCTGGTGGTGCAGCAGCAGCTGTTGCAGCAAATTTAATTCCATTTGCAGATGGTACAGATATGATGGGATCTTGTAGAAACCCAGCAGCATTTGCAAATATTTATGGATTAAGACCAACACCTGGTGCGATTGCAGAAGATAGATTTGAAATTAAAAATTTAAAAGATTTTCCTTTAATATCTACAACTGGATGTTTTGCTAGGACTCCCAATGACATGGAATTTTTATTTAACTATATAAAAGGGAAGAATGTAAAGGATAAATTATCTTTCGATCTTAAAGATATAAATAATAAAAAACTTTCAGATTTAAAAATTGGATGGTGCATAGATCTAAACGAACAATATAAGTATGAAGATGGAATTGTAGACTTATGTGAAAATATTTTAAAAAAATTACAGTCAAATAATTTAAGTGTTGAAAATTTAAAAACTGAAATTAACTCAGGAGAATTATGGTATTCTTGGACAACATTAAGAGCCAAAACATTATATGAAAACTTTTTGTTATATAATTTAAAAAATTTAAATGAATTACCTTCCCAAGCATATTGGGAATATAAAAAAGGGAAAAGCATTGAAACAAACGATGTTTTAAAAGCAATAGAAATTAGAAATAAATATATGGATAAAATTCAAAACCTATTTAAACATTATGATTTTTTAGCATTACCTTCGGCTCAATTATTTCCGTTTGAAAAGAACCTAAATAATCCTGAATTTATCAATAATAATAAAATTGACACTTATCATAGATATATGGAAGTCTATACATTATCAAGTTTGCTTGGTTTGCCAACTATATCTATTCCAGTAGGTTTTAATAATAAAGGGCTACCAATGGGAATGCAGATTATAGCAAATGTTAAAGAAGATAATAAAGTAATTAACTTTGCCAATTCTTATGAAGAAATTTTTAACTTTTCAAAATTTAAACCAAAATTAATGCAATAATAATGACCAGACACCCTCATCATTTTAAAATTTCATTTGCATTAGCTATTGCTGCTGGTTCATGGGGAATTTATTGGTTACCTCAAAGAATACTAGAAGATGGAGGTTTGACTGGTGGCTGGGGAACAATATCCCAAATGGCAGTTGGAATATTAATATTATCACCAGTCGCAATTTGGAGAGTTATAAAAGGAAAGTCTATTGGATTGGAATTTCCTCTCACTGGTTTTTTTGTTGGAAGTGGATTTGTTTGTTATGCTCTTAGCTTTCTTCTTACTGATGTAGTTAAAGCATTAATCATGTTTTACATGATACCTGTTTGGACAACAATATTTGAAATTATATTTTTAAAAAAGAAATTTGGTTGGAAGAGGGTAATCACATTAGGTTTAGCATTAGGAGGTTTATGGATTGTATTCAGTCAAGAGAATATAATTCCGTTACCTCAAAATGCAGGGGATTGGTTGGCCCTTGCTGGAGGTGCACTATTTGGTGCTGGTTTAATTAGAATGGAAATAATTAAAACTGATGGCGTCTTTCCAATTATATTCACATTCTTTTTTTATGGAGGTTTAGCCAGTATACCTATTGGGTTATTCTTAGTAGATTATTTAGGACCAGTTCCATCAGTGGAGGTTATCATGTCAATGTCCACTTTTTTATTACTTATTTCGATATTTTATTTTATTCCTACAGGGGTAATAATCTTTTGGGCTCCAAGTAAATTAGGAGCAGGCTTATCATCTATTTTATTTTTAGCTGAAATAATTGTTGGTGTTATTAGTGCTAGTATTTTAACAAATGAACCTTTTGGTTGGAGAGAAACCCTGGGAAGTATTCTGATAATTCTTGGTGGTGTAATTGAAGTTGTATATGTTCCAAAGTCAGAGAAGAAATTAGCATAATGGATATTAATGAATTATTGAAATCAAAAAAAAAAATCTTCTTAGATGGCGGAACAGGTTCAGAAATTCAGAGACTTGGTGGAAAAATGGGACCAGCTTTTTCTGGTTTAGCAAATGTTTTCTCACCAGAAATAGTAATTAAAGTACACGAAAGTCATATAAACGCTGGATGCGATATGATAACAACCAATACTTTTGGAACTGCAAGGCATTGTCTTGAGCCTTCGAATTTAGGAGATCAGACTATAAAAATTAACATTGATACAGTTAAGTTAGCTAGACAAGCAGTCAAAAATTCTGGAAAAAAAATTAAAATTGCTGGAAGCATGTCAACATATTTAGCTTTGGCTGAAAATGAATTTAGACCTGACACAAAATTTGTACCATCATTTGCAAAAGAAGAAAAAAATTATAAAGAACAAGCGAAGGTATTAAAAGAAGAGGGAGTCGAAGTGCTTATTCTTGAAATGCTTTTAGATATTGATCACGCTAAAATTTTGTTAAATGCTGCTTTAGAAACAGGTTTGCCTGTCTGGGTTGGATTAAGTTGCTGCATAAGTAAATTTGATGAAACCGTAGTAGGTAGAAATTTTAGAGCAGAAAAAGAGAGATCTATTATATATGACCCTTTAAAATATCCTGATGAGCCAAAATTCCTTCCTGAAGATAAAATTATTAATTTTGCTGAAATAATTAATTCACTCAAATCTATCGGTGGAGATGTTTATGGCATAATGCATAGTTGGTTTATTGATACAAAAGAAGGAATGAAAGTTTTAAAATCAAATTGGAATGGGCCAATTATGTTCTATCCAGAGATTCATAAATTTGACACTAGTACTATGCAGGCATTAATAACTGAAAATGAAATTGAATTTGTTGATAAGTGTTCTGAGTTAATAGACGATCAGGTAAAAATTATTGGGGGGTGTTGTGGCGTCACAGATAAACATTTAAAATCATTAATAACTAAATTTTCTTAATTTAGTAATCTTTACTAATTATTTGGTCTATCATATTTACCATATCTTTTTTATATTTTTCATTTGTTGCAGATTTGGTCTCTAAGACTGAAAAAAAAGCAGCAACAACTTTTGTTTTCAAATTTATTCCTAAAAATTGGCCCCCATACCCAGAGTGACCAATCCAGTTACCGCATTTCATTAAAGAATTAACATAACAGACAAATTTGTCTTTAGATAATTGAATGTATTTGGGTCCCTCACTATTAATAGTTTTACTCAAAAAAGTTTTAGAACCAATATTTTTTCCATTTATACCTTTTCCAAACCTAGAAAAAAGTAAACCCATTCTTAAAAAATCTCTTGTAATTAAACTTCCACCCCCAGACATCCACGGTGTTCCAAATCTATCAGTGCCTATATACAATCCTTCTTCAAATCCTGTTGCTTCAACTGTTTCCAACAGCCATTGTCTTAAACTTTTTTTACTTACTTTTTCTACAATTAACCCAATAACATCGGTATTAGCTGATTTATAATGCGCCAGATCGGTATAATTTTTTAAATCTCTGCTTTTTAAAGATTTAATTGAATTTAAATATTGTTCCTGGCTTTGAATGTTTTTACCTTTAATAGGCAATCTCCATCCTCCCACAGGCTCATGTAAAAATGAAGACGAATAAGCTTTTGTATAATCTTCGCTATATAGATTTACAATGTTCATGTCTAAAACGTCTTTTACTTTTGCATTTGCATAACCACTGCCAATTTTTGGCAAGTAAAATGAAATTTTCTTATTTAAGTTAATTTGTTTTCTGTCTATCAGCTCTCCAACAAATAAATGTATAAACATTTTTGTAATTGACATAATTGTTTGAGGCTGATTTGTAGAAAAGTCCTTTGCATACTGCTCGAATAAAATATCCTGATCTTTACCAACTATTAAAGAGCAAAAAGCTTTATTTTTAGTTACCTTTTTTACAGAAGATAATTTACCAATTTTCTTATTAATTTTTTTTTTTAATTTTAAAACAAAATCTGATCTAAGGTATATTCCATATCTATTAATTTTATATAAATTTCTAAAACCCAACCTCCTTTTATTTGGGAGATTCCATTGAGCTTTATTATCTTTTCTTGTAACTAATTCTGGATTTTTTTCTGAAATAATTTTTTTCAAATTAGTATTTTTTATCCAAACTTAAGAGATTTATTTTTCTCGTAATTTTGATGATAGCCTTCCGCTTTACAATAGTTTTTTTCTTTGGAAATCTTTGTAGTAACTTTTCCATCTAATTTCTCATTCATTTCTTTTAAAATTTTCTCTGCCGTATTTTTTTCATTATCATTATTATAAAATATCTCAGACCGATATTGAATTCCTACATAAGTTCCTTGTCTATTTTTTTGAGTTGAGTCATGGAGTTTAAAAAATAATCTGACCATATCTTCATAGCTTAAAATATTTTCATCATATTGAACTTTAACTACTTCTATGTGACCTGTATCCCCACCACAAACTGCTTTGTAAGTAACGTTAGGATCATCACCTCCGCAGTAACCACATTCTGTAGATAATATTCCTTTTATACCATCGTATTTAGTTTCGTCCCAAAAACAACCAATACCACCAATAAAAGTTTTCATAATTTTACAATATATTATTACTTCAAAATTGAAACAGCTTTTATCTCTTCAACTCCTATACCACAACAACCACCAACAATTTTTACACCTTTGCTAACCCATTTTTTTGCAACTTTCAAATAATCATTAGGTGAAAAATTATCTACAAACTTCCAATTTGGTTTTTCGTAATAGCCTTTATTAGGGTAAGCACCAATAACCCCATTATAATTTTTTAATGCAGTATCTAAAGCTGCACTCGTTGTTTTAATGTCTGAGTGAGCAATTAAAATTGGTCCATTATGTAATTTACTAAAACTTTTCAACGATTCTTCTAAATCCTCGTAAATTTCAGTTTTATTCTTAACATCATCATAGCCAAGCGTAACATTTTTTGTATTATGATCTATTACACAGGAAATAGAAAGCCAAACAGGTAATTTTATATTTGAAGAACACTCAAGCATAGTCTCTACAATTTCTGCTTGAGACGTCATTGCTTCTAAAATTATTAAATCAACACCCTCATTTGATAAAATTTTAATCTGCTCATTAAAACATGGCTTCATGTTCTTTGTTCCAAGTTTAAGAAAACTTCCATAACTCGAAACACTTCCTGCTAAACAGATGCTCTTTTTTGAATTATCAATTGCTTGTTTTGCAATTTGAACTGCTTGTTTATTAAATAATTCAACTGAGTTTTCATATCCGTGTTTTCTAAGAGAAATTGGAGTTGTAGCATAAGTATTTGTTGTAATAACATCAGCACCTGCATCAATATAATTTTCATGAACTTCTTTTAGAAATTCTGGGCTATCTACCGAACATTTTCCACACCAAAGGTTTTGATCCATTTTAGCTCCTTTTTTTTCAAGCTCAGCACCTATACCTCCATCAAGTAAAATAATTTTTCCTTGATCGATTTTTTCTTGAATTAAAGTGTAAGACATTAATTGTTTGTGAAAGCACAAATTTTATTATTATCAAGATCTCGAATATAAGAATAGTAAACTCCAGAACCTTCTGGTCTTTCACCTCCAGCTCCTTCACTTTTTCCACCTGCCTTAAGTCCAATCTCATGAAACTTATCAACTATATCCCTAGATGATGTAATAAATGAAACTTGCGTTCCATTTCCATTTGTTGCCTCTTTCATATTGACAGGTTTGGTCACATAAAACTCTATAGTTCCATCGCCATTTTTTTCTGTGTAACCAGCACAAACTTCATCTTTATAATTTCTTTCTAGATTTAAAACTTTTAAGACTTCATCATAAAAAATTATTGCTTTTTCTAAGTTATTGGTTCCTACCATTACATAACCAAGCATTTTAATTTTTCCATTCAGTAATAGTTTTTACCTCTAGATATTCATGCAATCCCCAGGTTCCACCCTCACGTCCATTTCCGGATTGTCTATAGCCACCAAAAGGAGTTCCAGAGTCTGCTGCTTTATGATTTACATACACAATCCCAGATCTTAATTTTTTTGAGACTCTTTTTGCCTTTTCTTTATCCTCAGTTTGTAAATAGTTTCCTAATCCATATTCTGTGTCATTTGTAATTTGGATAGCTTCCTCTTCGTTTTCAAAAGGAATGATTGACAATACTGGTCCAAATATTTCCTCTTTAGCAATTCTCATATTATTATTAACATCAGTGAATACCGTCGGCTTAATAAAATAACCTTTCTTTAAGTCTTCAGGTTTATCAGGACCACCTGCCACTAAAGTAGCACCTTCTTCAATTCCACTATTTATTAAACTCTGAATTTTATCGAATTGAGTTTTTGAAATTACAGGTCCTATGTGATCACCAGCTTTTGAAGCAAGATCAACTTTAATTTTATTTGCTTCGTCTGCAGCTTCTTCAACAGCTCTTTTATAAATTGATTTTTCAACAAGCATTCTAGTTGGAGCATCACATGATTGACCTGAATTACTCATTACGTTTCTAATGCCATCTCTAACTGCATCAGGATATGCATCAGCAAAAACAATATTTCCACCTTTACCACCAAGTTCAAGACAAACTCTTTTTATAGTTTCAGCAGCATTCTTTGTAATTAATTTTCCAGCTCTAGTAGATCCTGTAAATGAGACCATATCAACATCAGGATGTCCTGATAAGTCAGTTCCAACACCAGGCCCATCACCATTCACTAGATTAAACACTCCAGCTGGAAATCCTGCCTCATCTATCATCTCTGCAAATAGCATTCCTGACAATGGTGCAATTTCAGATGGCTTAAGTACCATTGTACATCCAGTAGCAAAAGCTGGAATTACTTTTAAAGCAATTTGATTTATAGGCCAATTCCAAGGTGTAATTAATCCACAAACTCCAATTGGCTCATATACAATATGATTAGTAGATCCTTTATCAAAACCTGGTTCGAATTCAAAATCTTTTAATCTTTTTATAAAGTCTTCTATATGACCTGCGCCAGAAGATGTTTGATTAGCTGAACACCAATCTTTAGGACAACCAAGCTCTGTAGTAATAGCATCAGTCATATCATCCCATCTAGAATTATAAATTTTTAATAATTTTTCTAATAAATTTAACCTTTCTTCTTTTGAAGTTTCTTTCCAAGTCCCAAATGCAGATTTTGCTGCTTTGACTGCAGCATTTGTATCATCAGAGCTTCCAAGACTTATAATTGCACAAACTTCTTCTGTTGATGGATTAATAACTTCACATTCATTCTTGTTTACTGGCTCAACCCATCTGCCATTGATATAAAACTTTTTTTTATCGAGCATTTTTATTTCAAAATTAATTTTTCTTATTATACGTTTATTTACTCTTACCATTCAAGAAATTAGATGCAGTTTTTAAATTTTAATGATTAATCAATATGTGGTGATATATTATATTTATGAAATCACAAAAAATAGAACCAAAGTTTGAAAATAACCAAAATCCACGTATTGGGCTCATCGCTTTAGCAACCGATCTAGTGATTGAAAAAGATTTTATAAGTATAATTAAAGATAAAAAAATAGATTTTTTTGTAAATAGAATAGAATGTTACAACCCCTTAACCAAAGAGAATTTGATCAAAATGTCAGAGAATATTACTCAAGTAACAAGAGATATCTTGCCAGAGCAAAAATTAGACTGTGTTGTATATGCTTGTACATCAGGAACTATTGCAGCAGGATATGATAACATTAAAAATAAAATACAAGCAGCAAAACCTGAGGCAAAACTTTCAACACCAAGTACAGCAGCTTTGAAAGCATTAAAAAAATTAAATATTAAAAAACTTTCTATATTCACACCTTATAGTAAAAAAGTTAACGATGATGTTGTTGATTACTTTAAAACGTCTGGTTTTGAAATCACCTCAAATTCATACTTTGATATTCATTCTGATATGGAGATTGGCAAAGTAGATCAAAATTATCTGTTTGATGTTCTTAAAAACTTAGATGTAAGTGAGTCAGATGCTTTATTTGTATCTTGTACTGCTTTACCAGTTCTACCTTTGATACAAAAATTAGAAGATAAACTTGGAATACCAGTTCTTTCAAGCAACCAAGCATTAATATGGGAGTCTTTGGAAAACATAGGTGAAAATAAATCTGTAAAAGGATTTGGAAGACTGTTTGATTAATCTATGTCTTTTTCAAAAGAGGAATACAAACAAAGACTATTAAAAGTTCAATCCCTGATGAGAGAGAAAAAAATTGATTTAATTATTTCTCACGACACAAATAACATGAATTATCTTACAGGCTACGATGCTTGGTCTTTTTATTATGCACAATGTGTATTAGTGCACGTTGATTCAAAAGAACCAATTTGCTTTGTTAGAGACCAGGATGCAGGTGGGGCATACATAAAAACCTATTTAAATAAAGATAATATTATTGTTTATGATGAGAGTTATATCCATACTTGGCCAAAACATCCCTATGATTACTTGACCAAAGTAATTAAAGAAAAAAAATGGGATAAACTGTCTATTGGAGTTGAAATGGATGCTCATTATTTTACAGCTTTTTGTTATGAAAAGATTAAACAGGGATTACCAAATGCAAACATAATTGATTCTGATCGACTAGTTAATTGGGCTAGATTAATTAAATCTAATGCAGAGATAAATTATATGAAGTCTGCTGCTTTAATTTCTCAAAAAGGAATGAAAACCGCAATGGAAGTAATTAAACCTGGTACAAGACAATGCGATGCTGTTGGAGAAATTCAAAAGTCTTTGTTTTATGGCACAGAAGAATTTGGAGGTGAATATTCTAGTATTGCAACGCTTCTTCCAACTGGAAAAGGCACATCTGCTTCTCATTTAACAGCAACACAAGATAAATTTGTTGAAGGTGAAGCAACTATAATTGAACTTTCAGGTGTTTATAAAAGATACCATGCACCTATGGCTCGAACAATTTTATTAGGTAAGCCTGATCAATTAAAAATAGATACAATGAATAAAACTATAGAAGCTTTACAAGCTGGAATTGATGCTACAAAACCTGGAAATACTGCGAATGATGTTGCCCAAGCTTTTTGGAAAATTTTAGATAAATATGGTATCGAGAAGAAATCAAGAACGGGTTACTCAATAGGTATCGGATATCCACCAGACTGGGGAGAGCATACTTTAAATATTTATAAAGGTGATATGACAGTACTTGAACCAAATGTTTGTTTTCATATGATTGCAGTAATGCAGTTTGGTGATTGGGGAGTAGAAGCATCTGAAGCAATCCGAGTTACCGACAAAGGTTGTGAATTATTATGTAATTTTCCAAAAGAGCTACATATAAAGAACTATTAGCTATTGATAATTAACTTCTTAAATGTTTTAAACACTTGATGTCTAAAAATACAGAATTCGTTAAGTTTGATAAAGTTGACAAAAGTTACGATGGTAAAGTCTTAGTAGTAAAAGATTTAAATCTTAATATCTCCGAAGGCGAGTTCATCACTATGCTTGGCCCATCTGGTTCAGGAAAAACAACTTGTCTAATGATGTTAGCTGGATTTGAAACACCAACAAATGGTGAAATTTATTTAGACTCAAATCCTATTTCAAATATTCCACCACACAAAAGAGGAATTGGAATGGTTTTTCAAAATTATGCATTGTTTCCTCATATGACAGTTTATGAAAATTTAGCATTTCCCTTAAGAGTAAGAAAAGTTCAAAAAGATGAGATTGATAAAAAAGTAGATAAAGCTTTGTCGATGGTTTCTCTTTCAGGATTTGAAAGTAGGATGCCTGCACAATTGTCGGGGGGACAACAACAAAGAGTAGCTGTTGCAAGAGCCCTTGTATTCGATCCTGCAGTAGTTTTAATGGATGAGCCCCTTGGAGCTTTAGATAAAAACTTAAGAGAAAGTATGCAATACGAAATTAAACATATCCATGAAAATATTGGTGTTACTGTGGTTTACGTTACACACGATCAAGGAGAAGCATTAACAATGTCAAATAGGATTGCAGTGTTTAATGATGGAAAGGTTCAACAATTATCAAGTCCTGATAAATTATATGAAGAGCCAGTTAATTCTTTTGTTGCAGAGTTTATAGGTGAAAATAATACTTTCGGTGGAGAAGTAACAGACATTTCAAAAGATGTTTGTAAAGTTAAACTACAAAATGGTGAAATTTTAGCTAATCCAATTTCAGTTAATTCAAAAGGTGACAAAACAACAGTTTCAATAAGACCAGAGAGAGCATTAATAAATCCAAAAGATAAAATGGATAATAATCAAACTGGAAAGATTGAAGAGGTTATCTACCATGGTGATCATACTAGAGTAAGATTAGATCTTTTAGGTAATAAAGAATTTATTTTAAAAATTCCAAACAGCTCAAATGAGCTAGATTTAAAATTAGGTAATGAAATTAAAGTAGGCTGGAACAGTCAAGACGCTAGAGCCCTAGATCCTAAATAATTTCTCAAATAGTCTAGTATTCCTATAACAAAATGGCCTGTTGACTCTGAATAATGATTTTGTTGTACTTCGCTTATATAAATTAATTTATATTAAACGTTTAAACGGAGGATAAATGAAAAAATTAAGTAAATTATTACTTGCTCTTTCTTTTGCTCTTTCAATAACTTCATCTGCATTTGCGGTAACAGTAGCATCTTGGGGTGGAGCTTATACAGAGTCTCAAAAGCTAGGGTATGGTGATCCAACTGCAAAAGCTCTTGGTGTTGATATCAACTGGGTAGATTATTCAGGTGGATTATCTGAGATCAAAGCTCAAAAAGAAGCAGGTGCAATTACTTGGGATATTATCGATGTATTCGCATTTGATACTATCAACGGATGTGACGAAGGAATTTTCGTTGAATTCGATTTTGACAAAGACTTCCCTGCAGCTCCAGATGGAACTCCTGCAAGTGAAGACTTCTTTGCTCCAATGCCAAGTAAATGTGCAGTAGGAAACATTTTATATTCTTGGAACTATGCTTACAACGTAAACAACGTTGATGGTACGCCAAAAACTATAAAAGATTTCTTTAACACTAAAAAATTTCCAGGAAAAAGAGCAATTTATAAATCTGCTCTTACAAATCTAGAAATAGCTTTAGCTGGTGATGGAGTTTACATGGGTAAAGGTGGATCTGAGATCTACAAATTACTAGAAACTGAAGCTGGTGTTAATAGAGCAATGAATAAAATTAAAGAGCTATGTACAGATCCAAATGGAGGATGTGTATTCTGGTCTGCAGGTGCTCAACCACCAGAATTATTAGTATCTGGTGAAGTTGTTATGGCAACTGGTTGGAATGGAAGATTCTTTAATGCTGAAATCGGTGAAGGTGCTCCTATCAAACAAGTATGGGATGGACAAGGTCTTGACTATGAATATTTCGCACTTGTTAAAGGTGGACCAGATGAAGCAAATGCTAAAAAAGCTCTTGCAATGATGACTAACACTGAAATGTTAGCTGGAAGTGCTAAATATATTGCATATGCTCCTTACAGATTATCGTCTTTAGAAATTATCAAAGCAAATGAGCCTTGGTACAAAGATGGTAAAACTGAGATGATGCCACAAATGCCAACAGCTCCTGGAAACACTAAAAAATACTTTTTAGTAGACCCATTTTTCTGGGCTGACAATGGAACAGAACTTGGTGAGAAGTGGGAAGCTATGAAAGCTGGTCTATAAAAATAGTATAAAAGACTAGTATAATATAATATATATAGGGCGACTTTTATAAGTCGCCCTTTTTATTTATGAGCAGCGAAACAAAACAAATACTTACAACTGACGGAATTCCTTTAGAGATAAGCTTAAAAAAAGCTGAAAGGAAAAACAAAATCAAAGCATTTCTACTTGTTGCTCCATTATTACTTTTTTTGATTATCACTTATATTTTTCCAATCGGGGAAATGTTTACAAGAAGCATTGATGATAAAATGATTACAAACATGCTTCCAAAAACATTTAAGTCTATGGAAACATGGGATGGTAAAGAGCTTCCACCAGAAGAAGTATTTGCCTCATTCTTATCTGATTTTAAAATTCTTGTAGAAAAAAAAGAACATGGAAAACTAGCCCAAAGACTTAATAAAGAAAAAAATGGGTTTAACACCATTACAAAAAAATTATTCAGACAGGTAAAAAGAAATAAAATTGACGAGACACAAGGTATTAAAGAACAAATAATGAAGGTTCATAAGAGATGGAGAAATGTAGAGTACTGGCAAGCAATTAAAAGAACTGCGCCTCCTTATACTTCAGCTAAATATTTAAAAGCTATGGATATGTATTTAAATGAAGATAACAAAATTACTCAGGTTAGTGAGGATAGAAGAATACACAGAATTTTATGGTTAAGAACTGTAGAGGTTGCTTTCTTTGTTACTGTCTTTTGTTTTTTAATGGGTTACCCAATAGCCCATCTACTAGCAACACTCCCGATGAAGTATAGTAATTTATTAATGATTTGTGTTCTTCTTCCATTTTGGACGTCATTATTAGTTAGAACAGCAAGCTGGATGATTTTACTTCAACAGCAAGGAGTCGTTAACGATTTCTTTGTAATGATTGGTCTTGTGGCAGACGATAATAGGCCAGAAATGATGTACAATAAAGTTGGAACTTATGTTGCAATGACTCAAATTCTATTACCGTTTATGGTTTTACCACTTTACAGTGTGATGAAAACTATCTCGCCAAGTTTAATGAGAGCAGGTAAATCTCTTGGCGGAACGCCTTTTGTAGCTTTTTGGAAAGTATATTTTCCATTAACAATACCAGGTATTGGGGCTGGGTGTCTTTTAGTTTTTATTTTAGCAATTGGATATTACATTACACCCGCATTAGTTGGGGGAGCATCAGGAACCTTAATTAGTAACCAAATTGCATATCATATGAAAACTACATTAGATTGGAGTTTTGCTTCAGCGATGGGACTTATGTTGCTTGGAGGAGTTTTGGTTATCTATTGGCTTTATAATAAATTAGTTGGAGTTGATAATATTAAGTTAGGTTAGTATGGCATTACCAAAGTATACAGAAACGAGATATAGAATTTGGCACTACTTTTACATTGCTATATGTACTTTTGTTTTTATTTTTTTAATAGCACCTTTGTTTGTAATATTTCCATTATCATTTAATGCAGAAGAGTTTCTTGTTTTTTCAGAAGGAATGAAGAATTTAGACCCAGATGCTTTTTCATTAAGATGGTACAAAGATATGGTTTACGGTACAAAGAATCCATGGGGTCTTGCTGCAAAGAATAGTTTTATTATTGCTATATTTGCAACTTTAGGCTCAGTAATTTTAGGAACGGTTGCTGCATTAGGTTTGAGTAGCAGACACATGCCTTTTAAAGGAATAATAATGGCAACTTTGATTTCACCCATGATAGTTCCACTTATTATATCTGGTGTTGCAATATTCTTTTTTATGGCAAAAGCAGGTTTAGCAGCAACTCATACAGGAATCGTTTTAGCTCATATAATTTTAGGAACACCTTTCGTTGTAATAACAGTTACTGCAACATTATCAGGTTTTGATCATAGTGTGACGAGAGCAGCAGCCAGTTTAGGTAGTAATCCAGTAAATACATTTATGAAAGTAACCCTTCCATTAATTTTACCAGGTGTAATATCAGGAGGTTTATTTGCTTTTGTAACTTCTTTTGATGAAGTTGTAGTCGTTTTATTTTTAGCTGGTCTTGAAAACACAACTATTCCAATTCAAATGTGGACAGGTTTAAGAGAACAATTAAGTCCGACAATTCTAGCAGTTGCTACATGTTTAATCGTTTTATCAACTTTAATATTGATTAGTGCGGAATTATTGAGGAGAAGATCGGAACGTTTAAGAGGAATTAATAGATAATTAATTTACCGACTCGATTACAGTCGCAATACCCATACCTAAACCAATACATTGAGTAGATAAAGCGTATTTCTTATTTTCACGTCTAAGCAAATCCGCAGCTTTGCCGGTAATTCTAGCTCCTGTTGCTCCTAGAGGATGACCAAGTGCTAAGGCTCCACCATCTAAATTAGCTTTCTTTTGATCGATACCAAGATCTTTTAAACATGCTATTGATTGAGATGCGAAAGCTTCATTAATTTCCACAATATCAATATCATTTATTGATAAATTTGCTCTCTCTAATGCTTTTTTAGTTGCTCCTATAGGTCCAAGTCCCATCACATCAGGCTCACACCCTTTAACTCCAGTTGCAACAATTCTACCTAAAATCTCTAATCCATTTTCTTTTGCATAGGTTTCTTCACATATTAATGTTGCTGCTGCTCCATCGGTAAGAGGCGAGGATGTTGCTGCTGTAACAGTTCCTTCTTGATCAAATGCAAGTTTTAAACCATTTAAAGTTTCTTGATTGCTTTTTGGACGTATATTTCCATCCTTTGTACAGCCAGCGATTTCAACTATTTCATTTTTAAATTTACCATTAACTTCAGCTTCATTAGCTTTTCGATGACTTTGAATTGCAAACTCTTGTTGTTCAGTTCTTGAAATTTTATATCTTTTCGCAACATTTTCAGCAGTTATACCCATTGAAAAATAAACATTTGGATTTTCTTTATCTGTGTAAGGATAGGGTATTGGTTCAAAGCCAGTTGTAACTCTAGTCATACTTTCAACACCTCCGCACACAAAAACTTTACCTGCGCCCATTGCTATTTTACCAGCCGCAACATGAATAGCTTCCATAGATGAACCGCACCATCTATCAACGGTCATTCCTGATGTATGTATTTCCATTCCAGATAAAAATGTTGTGAGCTTCCCAATATTAAAACTCTGCTCTCCAACTTGGAAAGCACAACCAACAACAATATCTTCTATATCAGCAGGATTTACTTTTGTTTTAGATACAAGATTTTTAACTACTTCTGCAAACATATTTACAGGCTTAACGTCAATTAATTCACCTTTTCTTGCCATTGTAAAAGGTGATCTTGAATATCCTGCTATAACTGCTCTTTTCATATAAGTCTTATACCCACTAATTATTATTTTGAAAATGGTAAAGAGGACACAATTCCTTTTCTTAATTTGTTATCTGGAGTGTGCACTAAAACTTCTGACCCTATTTTACAAAATTCATTTAAAATCATGGATAAACCAATATTTTTTTTGAATTTTGGAGAGTAAATCCCTGATGTAATTTTACCAATTAATTTCTTATCTTTTGAATATAGTGGAAAAGGAATTGAACATGGAGGACAATCTAGACCATCAAACAATACTCCTTTTAATTTTTGTTTTACACCTTCTTTCTTAATCTTCTTTAAAGCATTTTTTCCAATGAAATCGTGATCGCTTTCGTAATTACAATATTTTTCTAAGTTACATTCAATTGGATTGTTTTCTTTTGTAAAATCATTTCCATAAGACATTAATCCTGCTTCTATTCTATCAATTAAATTCGGACATCCTGGAGCAATATTAAATTCTTTTCCCGATTTCCATATTATATCCCAAATTTTTTCTCCCATTTCATTTTTGTCGAAGTAATCTTCAAAGCATTTAAAATAAATCTCAAATCCATCTTGTTTGCTATATCCTGACCTTGCAATAACTTGTTTAGTTCCTAAAAAATCAAATATTCTAAAATTAAAAAATTTTAATTTTCTAATATCTTCTCCGAATATTGATGCCATCAAATCTTCAGACTTTGGACCTTGTACTGCAAGAGGATATACATCTGGTTCTGTTATGCTCACATTTAGATTTAAACCAACTGCAATACCTTTTGCCCAAAGCAATACATCAGAGTCTGCTATTGAAATCCAAAACATATCATCGTCTAACTTTAACAACACTGGATCATTTATCATTCCAGCATTTTCATCTATCATAGGAATATAAAAACATTTTCCAGTCTCCATATTTTTTAATGATCTTGGCGTCATTTTTTGTACTAATAAACTAGCGTCTGGACCTGATATCTGAACTTGTCTTTGACAAGAAACATCCCATAGCTGAACATGTTCATTTAAATGCCAATAATCATCCTCAACAGATTTCTGAAATCTTTTTGGTAAAAGCATATGATTTACAACAGTAAAATCAGTTACACCACATTCCTCAACTCTCTTGGTGTAAGGAGTTCTTCTTATTCTCCTTGACATATTTAGTTTTGTGCTAATTTTGCTTTGTATCAACGAAGCCATATATTATTTTGACCACCACACTGTATAGCTGTTAGGAGAAATTATTATTGGCAAGTGATAGTTTTTTTTATTATCGGTCATTTTAAATTTTATGACTATTTCACCCACAATTTTTTTCTTTTTAAAGTATTTTTTAATATCACAAATCATTTCATAATCGCATTTACAATCTTTTTTGCTAAGATTGAAATGCTGAGTAATCCTACCATTTCCATCAGTCTTTGTATTCAAAAAAAGCTTTTTTAATTTTGAGGATTGTATTTGATAAATCTTTACTTTGACGTTACTTGCATGAGTTCCATCAGAACCATTCAATAAATGTGAGCTAAATTTTGCCATTTTATTCTATTGATGATTTCTCTCTCTTGCTGGCAACAGCAGCAACAATTGGACTTAATACAGGTTTAGCTTTTACATTTACGCAAGCAGTTTTACCGCTTGCAATAGCTCTTTTTAGTGCTGGACCCAATTCTTCTCTTTTCGTTACTAATTCACCATGACCCCCAAAGCCTTCAAATATACTGTGGAAAGGTATATCTCTAAAGTCTGTTGCAACTCTTTTTCCGCTTTCAAATAATCTTTCTTGTTGTTGCCCAATTGATGCTAAGCCACCATTATTATCAATAACAACAACAATTGGTTTCTTTTCAAAAAATGCAGTTTCTATAGACATGCCTCCAGATAAAAAGGCACCATCTCCACTAATCAAAATTACATTCGATTTAGGGTTATTATTTTTTGCAGATAATGCAAACGACACACCAACACCCAGCATACTAAATGTGCCTGGATGTAAAATTCCACCCAATTTTTTTCCTTGAGCTCCAGCTAAATTTATTGCGATCTCTGACCAGAAATGAGTATTTCCTCCATCAATTACAAGCCAATCTTTCTCATCCATTGCGTCTTGAACATCTAATGCTAATTGCAGTGGATGAATTTTTCCTCCATTTTTTTTAGCTTTATCTGCTTCAATTTTTAATTCATTTAAAGATTTATCTACCCAATCTTTTTTTTTATTTTTATTATCTTGAAACCAACTGTTTCCTAAATTCCATTTATTATTTTTCTTTAAATTACATAAAGTATCTAAAAATACTCCTGGATCACATAAAAGGTTATGATCAGCAGCTCTATTAAACTCAATTTCTTCATGGGAACCGTTAATGCAAACTAAAGTTGTTGTTTTTGGAATGAAAGGAGGGTTACCAAAATTCATTTGGTTATCTAACCTCGCACCAATCATTAAAACTAAGTCTGAGTTATGTAATGCAAATTCTGAGGGTGGATATTGGTGAATGTCTGCTAAACCCATATATGCATTTGCCTCTTCTCCCAAAAGTTTTTGATGATATGGCACATTAAAAACTGGAATATTTAAACTTTCACCCGCAGTCTCTAAATTTTTTTCTGAGTTTGACCACCAAACACCATGTCCTCCAATTATGACAGGTTTTTTTGCATTACATGCTAGCTCAAGTATTTTTGATAGAGCATTTGGATCTGGCCATGCTTTAGCAACTGGCTTTGCTTTATGTGAAAATGGTCTTTCTTCAAGTCCAACATTTTCCTCAAATGAAGAAAACATTATATCCACTGGTAAACTTAGATGAACAGCTCCAGGATATCCGTTCGTTGCAATTCTGTAAGCTTTATCAACAAATTCTCTAATTCTTGTTCCATCTGTAATGCTTGCGCTATATTTTGTAAGAGGAGCAGCTATAGAAACATCATCAATTTCTTTAAAGCCACCTGAGCCTTGTCTTTTTAAACTACTTGATCCGGTTATATAAATTATCGGTGTTCTTTCTCCCCATGCTTCCATCATTGATGGTACTGCATTTGCAAAACCCTCTGGCCCGACTAAACATACAGATGGTTTTCTTGTAATTCTTGTGTGTCCATCTGCTAAGTGTCCAGCTATTTGTTCATGAGGACAATTAACTACATCAATTTGACATTCCATGAATCCTTCAATTGCAGGATTACAAAATCCACCTGATAGAGTAAAAACTTTATTAACACCTTTATCTTTTAATGCTCTTGCAATTAATGCTCCGCCTCTTATTTTTTTTTCCATATTAGTAAGTTGTATTCATAAAAAGTTTCTGTTCGATTATATCAGAAGAAACCTCATTAATATCATTTAATCCAACCAAACCTAGTGTTGTGCTTATTTCTTCTTTAATTATATCTACAATTCTTCTTAACCCGCTAGCCCCATCAGCTCCCATTGCATACATTACAGGTCTTCCAATCATTGAAAAATCTGCTCCTAAAGCTAATGATCTTACAATATCACTACCACTTCTTATTCCACTATCAAATATAATTGGAAAATTATTTCCTACTGCCTCTCTAATAAAAGGTAAAATATTTATTGCTGCTGAGGCACTATCTAATTGTCTACCTCCATGATTTGAAACTTGGATAGCATCAGCTCCCATTTCTTTAATTTTAACTGCATCATCTGATGACATAACACCTTTTACAATTAATTTACCTTTCCATTTATTTCTTACTCTTTTTAAGGTTTCCCAATCTGTTTTTCCTCTACTTTCTTTTCTTTTAAAAATACCTTTTCCACTTTTTGAAGTTTCGTAATTCATTGGCTTTGGTATTCCATTGAGCAATGTAGATATTGACCAAACAGGATGAGTTGCAAAATCAAAAAATTGTTTAGGTCCAATTTTAAATGGATATGAAAATCCATTTTTATCATCCCTAGTTCTCCTAGATAAAACCGGAACATCAACAGTAAGTATAGCGACCTCATAACCAGTTTTTTCTGCTCTATCGAGCAATTCCATGACAAAAGCTTCATCCTGAAAAATATAAAGTTGAAGCCACGAATGACCTTCTGAAAGTTCATACATTTTTTCTAAGGTAGTTGTGGAAGCCATCGATACACAGGTTGGAATATTATTTCTTGCACTCTCTTTTGCCAGCATTGAGTCTGCGCCCGGCCATGAAAGATTTGTCATACCCATTGGTGCAAAACCAAATGGATAGTCATAGTTAAATCCAAGAATATTTTTTTTTAGTTTTCTTTCCTCTACATTTCTTAGAACTCTTGGCTCAAGACGTATTTGATCTAAAGCAAAACTATTAATTTCCGATAACTTTTCATCTCCAGATGCACCGTCAATAAAATCATAAACTATCTTTGGTAATCTTTTCTTTGACAGTTTTTTTGCATCTTCAATGCTAAAAATTTTGTTACTGGCTTTAATGTTATCCATTTATATTTTTTATATATGTTTTTAAACTTACTTTATCATGTCTAGTCACATAATAAGCGTCATGATTAATTCTTGAAGAATAAACCTCTGAAGGAATTCCGTCAATAAAAAGCACAGCTACACCATCATCAATAGCTATTCCATCTGGCAAATTTCCAACTTTAATTTCTGAAATAAATTGTTGAAGTCGATTATTATCTGAAGAATGCGGTGTGCAACTTCCCTCTAAAAAATTTATTCCTTTTAATGGACTCAACTCTTTATTGACTGAATCTGATAATATCCAATCAAACCAACAAACAGCTCCTGCACTTATTCCACTCAGAATTATTCCTTTTTCATATGCATCTTTAAATATTTTGATGAGATCATGTCTTTTCCAAATATTAATCATGTCAGAGGTATTGCCACCTCCCACATAAATTATATCTTTGTTTAAAAGCCATTCATTAAAACCTTCCACACTTGAACAGAGATTAAAATGAGATAATTTAAACTTTTGTGATTTAAATCTTTTATAAAAAAGATCGGTTTTTTCTTGATTATCATTACTAGCTGTTGGTAAAAAACCGATATTGATTTTTGATTTATTAACTTGATTTATAACATATTCATCCAAGTCTTCATCAGAAGAATGTGTAAATCCACCACCACCAATTGCTATTATTTTTTTATTCCTGACCATGGAGATGGACCTGTTGGAATTTCGATTTTTAAACCTCTTACAATTTCATTTTTAAAGTCATACATTGGTAAGGTACATATCTCGCCTTTATGAATTTTATTATCATTGCAATTAACATCTACTATTAATCCTGGTTTATGTTTTGTAGAATTCATTAAAACTATTCCAACACCACATTTTTGAAAAGGTGACCAAGTGCTTGATGTAATTTTTCCAATTATTTCATTATTAAATTTTATGTAAGTTCCTTTTAAACCTGTTCCATTTTCTACTCTTATTCCCCAACATCTTTTCTCTTTATCAGCAGTCATCAATGCTGATTTTCCAATAAAATAATTTTTTTTTAAATCGACATACTTACCTAAACCAACATCATATGGATTTGTTTCATGATTAAAGTCTTGCCCAGCTGATAACAATCCAGATTCTATTCTTTTACATCTGAAACCAGGGGTGCCTGTGAGTATCATTCCCATTTTTTTTCCTTCTTTAAGAATATAATCCCCAACTTTTTCAGTATTATTATTTTTTCTAAAATAAATTTCCCAACCAAGCTCATTACTAAATCCTGATCTACTTATGATTACTTTTTCATTTAGTATAGTAATTTCTTTCCAATCAAAATATTTCCAATTCTCAGGAAAAGTCTCTTTACTTAAAACTTTTAAAAGATCCATAGATTTTGGTCCCTGAATTTGACTTACCCAAACGTCTGGGTCAGATATTTTTACATTAAGATTATCAGTGTGCGCTTTATACCATGAAAAAAGATCACCATCAGCTTGAACAAACCAGAATTTATTTTCTTCAAGTTTTAGTAAAACTCCATCTGTAAGCATGCCTCCGTCATTGTAACAAGCGAATTGGTAAGAGCATCTTCCTACTTTTACTTTTGAGATATCTCTTGTGAATATTTTCTGTAAAAGTTTTTCTGCATCAGGACCAGATATTTCATACGGATGTTCTCCAGTATGACGAAATATTACTTCTTGTCTTACTTTCCAATACATTTCTTCAGCTGTTGCATGTGAAAGCACCTCTGGATTTAATCTTCCAGCATAAAAAGAATACTCTGGATCGTAAGGAAGTTCTTGATATGCTAGAGGATGTATTCCGACAGTTCGTGCTAGTTCAACAACTTTATTATCATTGGATTTTAAAGGTTTTACTGAAAATCTGACTTTGTTTAATTCGTTTTGCATTTATAAATTTAGAAAAAGTGTATATTAATTAAAATATCTATTCAATTAGTAGATGAATCACTACATTTTGCATGTTGTTATCTAGTTCTGGAATTGTTATCTTTTTGGTTATTTAAACAACTAAAGAAAAAGAGGGAACTTATGAAATACATACTTAAAGTTTTTTCAGTGACTTTTATGTCTCTGATATTATCTTTTTCTATTGCCAATGCATCAAGTGGAGTATTTAAAGTATCACATGATCTTGGATTTGGAAAAGATACTAACTTAGATGCCATAACAAAGGGGCGTTTGTTTCAAGTTGTCATCAAAACACAAAATAGATTAGTAAGACCTGATATGAACGGTGTTCCATCACCTTCATTATCAACAGATTGGAATGCTAATTCTGATGCAACTGAATGGACATTTAATTTAAGAAAAGGAATATATTTCCATGATGGATCAGCATTTGATGCTCCAGATGTAAAATATTCTCTAATGAGAGCTAAAGATCCTGATATCGGATCTCCGGTCAGAAAAAGTTTAAATGTAGTTGAAGATATTGAGGTAATTGATCAGCATACTGTTAAAATGAAGTTATCAACTTCATTTGCTGACTTTCCGTTATTATTAACAGACTACAGATTAAGAATGATACCTGAAGGATCAGGAGATACTATTGGACAAACTGGAGTTGGTACTGGACCATTCATGGTTGATAAATTTGATCCAGAAGGAACTACAATTCTAAAAGCTAACCCAGATTATTGGGAAGGTGCACCAGGAGTTGCGGAAGTTCATGTCATTGCGATTCCAGATGCTCAAGCAAGAATTCAAGCGCTTTTAACAGGTCAAATTGATATGAACAGATATGTTCCTTTCAATCAAAAAAAGATATTTGATAGTAATTCTAAATTTACAACAACTGTAATTCCAACTGGAAACTGGAGAGGTGTGGTTATGAGAACTGATACTGCTCCTTTTGATAATCCTAAAGTCAGAAAAGCTTTTAGGTTAGCAGTTGATAGACAAGAACTTGTAGATCTAGTTATGGGCGGCGCAGCAACTGTTTCTTGTGATACTCCTGTAATGCCATCTGATCAATACCGTTTACAAATGGATTGTCCTCAAAATATTAGTAAAGCAAAAAATTTACTAAGAGAAGCGGGATTTCCAAATGGAATTGAATTGACTGTTTACCCAGCAACTTTAGAACCAACTTGGCCTACGATTGCAGAAGTCGTTCAGCAGCAAGTTGCAAAAGCTGGAATTAAAGTTAATATTGAAATGGTACCATCTAAAGGTTATTGGAATGAGGTATGGATGAAAAAACCAGTTTCGATGACACGTTGGAACCAAAGACCAGCAGACACAATCTTGCATGAAGCTTATCATAGTGGAGCTAAATGGAATGAGTCTTACTTCAAAAATGCTGACTTTGATAAAAATTTAGCTGATGCTAGAAGCGAGTTGGATTTCAATAAAAGAAAAAAAGCATATCAAAATGCTCAAATGACTTTATGGGAACAAAGTGGAACAATGATCCCATACCATGTATCTAGACTTGTAGTTACTTCATCAAAAGTTAAAAACCTTGATGCTGTAGACCACTTTTCTATACAGTGGCATAAAGTTAAAGTTGACTAAAAGTATTTAGATAAAGGCCGCATACTAGCGGCCTTTATTTTATTTCTATTTAATTTATTTTTGTTAAAAAGTTCTAGTTAATCTTATGCTTTTATTAATTTTAAAAAGAATTGGACTAGGGCTTATCACTTTATTTATAGTATCATTAATTACATTTGTAGGTGTTGAAGTTTTACCTGGAGATGCATGCACAACATATTTAGAAAGAGAAGCTTATGGAGCAGCTCTTGATGCTTGCATAAAAAGACTTGGTCTAGATGTTCCTGCTTATGAAAGATACTTGGACTGGGCAGCAAATGTTGTACGAGGAGATTTTGGTTACTCTTTAAGTGGTGAAATGCCAATTAATGAAGTACTAGGTCCAAGAGTTAAAAACTCTTTAGTTTTAGCCTCTGTTTCTATACTTATAGGAATTCCATTAGCAATCGTATTAGGAATAATAACCGCTCTTTGGAGAGATAAGCTTCCAGATATTATGATCTCAACTATCACAATTTTTTCAATGACTATTCCTGAGTTTATTAGTGCTACTTTGCTTATTTTAATTGTTGCAATTTGGCTTGGTTGGCTACCAGGCATTGTGATTATACCATCGGATGCAACTTTTTATGAATTACTCTCAAATATAATTTTACCTGTTGTTGCAATTTCAATGATTATGACTGCACACATGGCAAGAATGGTACGATCAAGTGTAATTCAAGTTATGGCTAGTGATTATGTGCAAATGGCAATTTTAAAAGGTGTTCCATATTGGAAAATGGTATTTAGACATGTATTACCAAATGCATTATTGCCAGCAATAAATGTAGTAGCTTTAACAATTGCTTGGTTGCTAGGAGGTGTTGTTGTTACAGAAGTTGTTTTTAATTATCCAGGTTTAGGCAGATTAGTAATTGAGTCTATATCAAATAGAGATTTACCTGTTGTTCAAGCGTTAGCAATAATATTGGCATCAATCTATGTGGGAATAAATTTAATAGCAGATTTAATGACACTCATGCTTAATCCAAGATTAAAAAGTTTACAGATAAGAAAATAAAATGGAGAATAATTTAATTACAGAAGATATACAAAAAAATAAGCTAGAAAAGGCTTTTGAGATTTTAAAAACTATGGCCTCCAAGCCTTCTGGATTAATTGGACTTACAATTGTTTTATTTCATGTAGTCTTAGCATTAATCAGCCCTTACATTGCACCATACGATTATAAAGCAATTAGCCCAAATACTATGTTACTTGCACCTTCAGCCGAACATTGGTTTGGAACAGATAGCTTGGGTAGAGATGTTTTCACAAGAACAATACTTGGAGGGCGAACAGCTCTTACGGTAACATTCTTTGGATCACTTATAGCTCTTTTGTGGGGAGGTTTGCTTGGAATTTTTTGTGGTTTAGTTGGAGGTAAAATTGATGATGTTGTAATGAGAGTTGTTGATGCGTTTCTTTCTATCCCTTGGATACTAGCAATGTTATTAATTGTTTCTCTTTTAGGAACATCAACAGAGGTTTTAATTCCTGCACTAGGTTTTTTTTATGGTAAAGGAATAGTAAGAGTTGCTAGAGCTGCTACTCACGATGTTATTGCTAAAGACTTTATAGTTTCAGCCAGAGCTAGAGGTCATAGCAACATGTCTATTATTTGGAATGAAATTATTCCAAATGTTAGAGATGCTATATTAGTAGAAGGAGCAATGAGATGGTCTTGGATGTTATTAGGATTTAGCTCATTGTCATTCTTAGGTTTTGGTGTAAGTCCACCAACACCTGATTGGGGTTTGATGATATCCAATGCAAGAGGATTGATGTCGTTTGCATACTGGTCTGTAATTGCTCCAATAGTGGGATTAAGTTCGTTAATTATTGGAATAAATTTAACTGCTGATGCATTTGCAAAAGCTTTAGGAATTGATCGTTCCACAAAGGCGCCTGTTTAAATGAATGAAATAATTGAAAGTGTTAAAAATTTATCAATTGGATTTAACAGTCAGAAGGGCAAACAAATTTCAATACTTAGAAATGTTTCAACAAATATAAAAAAAGGAGAGACTGTAGGGATCGTAGGGGAGTCGGGTTCTGGAAAAAGCACATTAGCACTTGCTATGATGGGGTATATAAAACAAGGCTTATTTCCTCTTAAGGGTGAATGCCTCTTTAAATCTGACGATTTATTGAAGATGAGCAGTAGACAGCTAGAAAAAATAAGAGGTAGAAAAATAGCCATGATACCTCAAAATGCAGGACAAGCATTAACACCGAATTTAAAAATTGGATACCAAATTGATGAAGCATTAAGATTACATACAGATCTAAACAAAACAGAGAGAGACAAAAAAATTTCAGAGTTACTAAATAAAGTTAGACTTCCTTCACCAGAAACTATGGCTTTTCGTTATCCACACGAGCTTTCTGGAGGGCAGCAACAAAGGGTGGCTGTTGCAATGGCATTGGCTGGCAAACCAGATTTACTTTTATTAGATGAGCCAACTACTGGATTAGACGTTACAACACAAGCGCATGTCTTAGAACTATTAAGATTTATAGCAAAAGATACTGGAACATCTATGATCTATGTTAGTCATGACCTTGGAGCCATAGCACAAGTTAGTGATAGAATAGTTGTAATGTATGCGGGAGAAATTGTTTTAGAAGGACCAGCAAGAAAAATATTAAAGGAACCTATTCATCCTTATACTTATGGATTGTTAAAATCGATACCTAAACTTTCACTAGCTGGACTCCCAGCTTCTATGCCAGGAAGCCAACCTCAACCTGGAAGCATAAATGAAGGTTGTAGTTTCTATGATAGATGTAACTTAGCAACTGATAATTGTAAAAAAAATTCACCAGATCTCGAACATATTAAAAAATTAGATACCAATGTCAGATGTTTTAATTATAAAGAATTAATAAACCAAAATAATAATTTACAAACTTCAATAACAAAAAAATCAAATAATAGTGAAGCAAATGAAGTTTTAAAATTAAAGGATGTTTCAATTAGTTATGCAAAGCAGAAATTTTTTGATCAATTATTAAATAAAATTTCTGATCAAAACCCAACAGTTAAAGATATAAATATAGATATAAAAAAAGGAGAGACTATTGCCCTGGTTGGCGAGTCTGGAAGTGGCAAGTCTACTATCTTAAAATCAATTGCTGGCTTACTCAAAACAAAAGATGGTCAAATTAAATTTGAAAACGATCGTATTTTATCTTCTGATTTAAAAATGAGAAATCCAAATGATCTGCGAGCAATACAACTTATATTTCAAAATCCAGACGAGTCATTAAATCCAAACCACACAGTTGAGCAAATACTTTCTCAACCTCTAAAGTTATATTTTAATTTATCAGGAGAAGAATTAAAAAAAAATATAATCGATCTACTAAAAAAAGTAAGGTTAGGAGAATTTTATATGTCACGATATCCTAGACAATTATCAGGTGGTGAGAAACAAAGAGTTGCAGTTGCAAGAGCATTTGCTGCTAAGCCAGATATAATTTTGTGTGATGAGGTTACATCAGCTTTAGATGTTTCGGTTCAAGCAGCTGTTCTAAACTTATTACAACAATTAAAAGAAGATCTAGGAACAACCTACGTATTTGTTTCTCATGATCTGGCTGTTGTTAGAGCAATTAGTGATAGAGTTGCAGTTTTATATCAAGGAAGATTGTGTGAAATTGGTCCTTCTCAAAATGTCTACAAATTTCCATCACATCCATATACTGAAGTATTATTAGGTGCTGTTTTGGAACCAGATCCAGATATAAAACCAAAGTTAGTAGCTGAGGATATAGTAGAGGAAAAACCCCCTGAAAAAGGCTGTTCTTTTCAAGGAAGATGCCCTAGGAAAATAGGTGATATTTGTAATTCAAAGGTTCCACCGTGGCAAATAGGTGAAAATGGTAACGCTATTAGATGTCATATTAATATTGAAGAATTAGCAAGTTTACAGCAGTAGTTATGACATTTATTTTATTTCCTACTCAGTCTCAATTTAATATAAGAAATCTTCTTTATGAAAATAAATAATGTAGTTGTAATTGGTTCTGGAACAATGGGGAGCGGTATAGCTGCACATTTGTGTAACGCAAATGTTCCTGTCACTTTATTAGATTTAACTACAGAAATTAGTCAAAAGGCTAAAGAGAGAATAGGAAAATCTAGACCTCCTTTATTAATTGATAAGTCAAAATTAGATAATATCCAAGTAGGAAACATTGAAGAAAACTTTGATGTGGTTTCGAATGCAGATTGGATTGTAGAAGCTGTTGTAGAAAGAATAGATATAAAACATAATATTTATGAAAAAATTTTTAAACATAGAAAAAAAGGATCTGTTGTTTCATCTAATACTTCATCTATTCCAATAAGCGTTCTATCAGAAAAATTATCTGATCAAGACAAAAAGGATTTCTGCATAACTCACTTCTTTAATCCTGTTAGATACATGGATTTACTGGAAATAGTAAAAAGTAATGAAAGTGATTTAGATAAAGTTAAACTTTTAAAAGACTTTTGTGAAATAGACTTAGGTAAAGGTGCAATTATCTGTAATGATACTCCAGGATTTTTAGGTAATAGAATTGGAGTTTATGCAATGCAAATTGCAATGACAGAAGCATTTAAAATGAAACTCAGTGTAGAAGAGGCTGATGCTGTCTTTGGCAGACCAATGGGTATACCTAAAACTGGAGTATTTGGATTGTATGACCTAATTGGTATTGATTTAATGGCAGATGTATTAAAAAGTTTTATTAAAGAATTACCTGAAAGCGATCCATTTCAACCTGTAGCAAGAGAAATGCCACTTGTAAAAAAATTAATAGATACTGGATATACTGGTAGAAAAGGAAAAGGTGGATTTTATAGAATGAATAAGGAGGGTGGTAAGAAAATTTTAGAGGCCATCAATCTTGAAACTGGAGAATATTCTCCCTCAAAAAAAATAGATATTAAATCTGAAAAAGTTGATTTAAAAAAATTGATTAATCGTGGAGATAAATACGGAGATTATGCTTGGTCAGTAATTTCTAAAATAATAAAATATTCTTCTTCATTAGTTCCAGGTATTACAGATAAGTTTAACGACATCGATGAAGCAATGAGACTCGGCTTCAATTGGTCTAGAGGGCCCTTTGAAATGTTAAAAGAAATTGGAGTAAATAATTTCTTTCAAAAAATTGATAATTTTGAGGGAAATAAATTTTTAGAAAATTTATCAAAATCCAAAGATGAAAACTTCTATGGTGAGAGACAGCAATATACTGAAATTGAAACTTTAGGAAAAATTAAACCAAGAGCCCTTAAACTTGATAAAAATAATTCTGCTGAAATTTACAGATTTCCTGAATTTAACATTGTCGAATTTACAACCAAAGCAAACGCTTTGGATTACGACTCAATGGACTCTTTAAAAAATGCCACAGACAAACCATTGATAATTATTAATGAAAGTATGCAGTTCTCTGCTGGAGTTAATTTGACATATACTATGAATTTTGCAGATAAAGGTGACTTTAAATCAATAGAAAAATTTGTCGGTTATTTTCAAGAAACATGCAAACACCTAAAATACTCTAAATTTCCAGTAGTTTCAGCACCATCAGGTCTTACACTTGGAGGGGGTTTTGAAGTTTTAGTTCAAAGTAACTTTGTTGCTTCGCATACAAATATTGTTGTTGGATTAGTTGAAACATTGGTTGGTTTAGTTCCAGCTGGAGGAGGAT
>CACARD010000005.1 GCA_902534735.1 uncultured Pelagibacteraceae bacterium | reverse complement strand
CTCACTTCGGCCTTTCTCAATTGGTTTTGACGATATGTTTGACCAATTCGAAAGTATGTTGGGCAATGGTGGTTTAAGTATGCAGTCAAACTACCCGCCTTACAACATAAGAAGAACTGGCAAAGATAACTACTCAATAGAGGTTGCTTTAGCTGGTTTTAGCAAAAAAGATGTTGAGGTAGAGTTTGAAGATAATCTATTAACTGTAAGAACTAAACAAGTTGATAGAAGTGAAAACAAAAACCAAGATGGAGAGATAATCCACAAAGGTATATCGCAAAGACAATTTGCGAGATCATTTACAATTGCAGATGATGTAAAAGTGAATGGTGCAGAGTTAAAAGATGGTCTTTTAACAATCGCATGTGAAAGGATTATCCCGGAACATAAAAAAAAGAAACTTATTGAAATTAAATAAGTACCTTGCTTGTGGGGCTAGTCCCCACAAGACTAAATACATCCACTAGAGCTAAATCCGATAATAACCCCTGATGCATTCACCTCAAATTTTCTTTCACAAGGAATTCCATATTTTTTTGTTTTGTAAATAAGCATTTCATTTCCGAGTTCATTGACAAAATCTTCTGAAGGTGAGCCTAATTCTAATCTCATCTCATTAACTTCTTTACCAACGAATTGACCAAATTTTTCATTCTCTTTTTCAGCCACTTCATCAGATTTCTTTTTAATTGTCTGGCATCCAGTTAAAAAAATTATTGTTAATGTGATAAACAGAGCAATAAATTTTTTTGATAAAGTATTATTTTTAAAAGCAATAATCATTAATACATACCTAAAGTTGAATTATGTTAACAATTTGTTCAAAACTTTCATTAAATTGTTTGAATTTAATACAAATTTGAAAAGATAGGAAATTTTAAAGATTATTGAGTTATTGATTTATTATATTAAAGAAATGTTATGGCAACAGACTTAAGAATATCAAATATATCAAAAATATATCCAGGATGTATAGCTAATGATAATGTATCTCTTCAATTTAAAAGTGGAAAAATATACGCATTATTAGGAGAGAACGGAGCTGGAAAATCTACATTGGTGAAAATTTTGTCTGGTGTAATAAGCCCGGATAATGGTGAGGTTTTTTTAAATGAAAAAAATTTAAAATTAAGCTCTCCACTCAATGCCAAGAAAAATAAAATTGGAATGGTTTTTCAGCATTTCAATTTATTTGAAACTTTATCAGTATTTGAAAACTTAAGTATAGATGCAAATGAAGATAACAAAAGTTTAAGGGTAAGAATAAACGAAATATTTAAAAAATATAACTTTAGTATTGACCTTGATGTTCCTGTATTAAATTTATCAGCAGGACAAAAGCAAAAAGTTGAGATTATAAGATGTCTTTTAAGAAGCCCTAAAGTTCTAATCATGGACGAGCCTACATCTGTTTTGACTGAGCAAGAAACAGAGGAATTATTTATATCTTTAAAAAAATTCTGTGATGAAGGAATATTAATTATTTACATAACTCACAAGTTAAAAGAAGTTTTGTCTTTATGCGATGAAGTTGCAGTAATGCGAAAAGGTAAGGTCGTATCTGTTAGCCAAACACAAAATGAAAGAGTTGAAACTCTCGCAAATAAGATGGTTGGTCAAAAACTAGCGAAAATTAAGAAAAAAATTAATATTTCCAAAAATAAAGATGAGATATTTAAAGTAAAACATTTAAATTTTTATAGCGATGATCCTTTTGAAACAAATTTAGTTAATCTTAATTTTTCTGTAAAGAAAGGAGAATGTTTGGGTATAGCAGGTATTTCTGGCAATGGTCAAAACGAACTGTTTCAAATTTTGAGTGGGGAAATAATTGCACCAGATACATCAATCATTTTTCGAAATAAGGAAATTGCTAAATTAAATCCAAAGCAAAGACGAGAGTATTTAATGGCTTTTTCTCCTGAAGATAGAATATCTCAAGCGGCTGTACCTGAATTAAAAATATATGAAAATGTAGCTTTAAATAATTTTAAGTCATCGAATTTTTTTGAAAAAGGTTTGGTAAATGAAAAAAAAATTAAAGAGCATTCAAAGAAAATATTATCTGACTTCTCAGTAAATACAGACAATGTTGAATTAAAAAGTCAATTTCTATCAGGTGGAAATTTACAAAAACTTATTTTAGGGAGAGAGTTAATTACAGCTCCAGAATTATTAATTTGTTACAATCCAACATGGGGGCTTGATGTGGGTGCAATCAATTATATTCATGAAACTCTTATAAAAATTAACGATCAAGAAAAATCAACGATTTTAATTTCTACAGATACGGAGGAGTTATTAAAACTCAGTGATAGAATTGCAGTTATTTATAAAGGCAAGCTTTCAAAAATAATGCCTTCAGAGGAAGTCACCCCAGGAAAATTAGGAGTTCTAATGGGAGGAGGTTCCATTGATTAAAATTGAAAAAAGAAATGATGTACCAATGGCATTATATTTTTTTACTCCTTTTATTGCAATCATACTTACAATTTTAGGTGGTGGTATAATTTTTTATATTTTAGGTTTTAATCCAATAGAAGCACTTAAGTTTTATTTTATAACTCCAATTTCAAACTTATATGGTTTTAGTGAATTGTTACTCAAAGCAACCCCCCTTTGTTTAATTGCTATTGGTTTATCATTTTGTTTTAAAAGTAATAATTGGAATATTGGTGCAGAAGGACAATTAACTTTTGGCGCGATTGTAGGAGGAGGAGTTGCTCTTTTATTTTATAATCAAGAAGGTTTTTATATATTGCCTTTAGTTATAACTGCTGGAGCAATCGGGGGAATGTTCTTTGCACTTATCCCAGCAATCCTTAAAACATATTTTAATACAAACGAGATTTTAGTTAGTCTTATGTTGGTTTACGTTTCAAAGCTACTCCTAGATTACTTAGTGGTTGGGCCATGGAGTAATCCTGAAGGTTTTAATTTTCCTGAAACAAGACAGTTTAGTGACTCATCTAGAATGCCATTATTATTTGAGGGTTTGAGAATTCATGCTGGTATTTTTTTAGCTCTCGCAGCAGTTATGCTGAGTTGGTTTATTCTTTATAAAACCTATTTAGGCTTTCAGATTAAAGTATCTGGTCTAAGTTTAAAAACTGCTAAGTATGCTGGGTTTAAAGGAAAAACTATGATTTTGGTTGTTTTTATGATTAGTGGTGCTTGTGCGGGATTAGCTGGAGTTGGTGAAATTACTGGACCTATTGGACAGCTGCATAGAATGATATCCCCCGATTACGGTTTTACAGCAATTATTGTTGCTTTTTTAGGTCGTCTTAATCCTTTTGGCATAATTTTTGCATCTTTGGTTGTTGCATTGACATACCTCGGTGCTGAAACGGCTCAAATTTTTTTACAAATACCAAAATATACCGGCCAAGTCTTTCAGGGTATGATCTTATTTTTTTTACTCGCATCTGATTATTTGCTTTTTTTCAAAGTTAAAATTTTAAATTTAAAAAAAAATGAGCTTAGACATTAGTTTTATAGGAATTCTGATAGGATCAATAATGGCTTCATCAGTGCCATTAATACTTGCTGCTTCAGGTGAATTGATTACTGAAAGATCGGGCGTTTTAAATTTAGGTGTCGAAGGAATGATGATAATTGGAGCAATATCTGGTTTTGCTTTAATGGTGATAACAGACAACCTATTTATAGCAATAGTAGGCTCTATGTTATCAGGAGTTATAATTTCACTAATCTTTGGATTTTTAACGCAATCTCTTCTTACAAACCATGTTGCAACAGGTTTGGCATTAACTATTTTTGGCATTGGTTTATCAGCAATGTTAGGAAAAAATTTTGTTGGTATCCCTGGAAAAGAATTTCCAATTTTATTTTCAAGTTTAAGAGAAAGTATTCCGTTTTTTGGTCCAATATTGTTTGGACACTCTATAGTTTTATATTTTGCTTTTGCTTTACCATTTTTAACTAATTATTTTTTGAAAAAAACTAAATTAGGCTTAGTTGTTAGAGCTGTTGGTGATTCGCCTGTTTCTGCATCTAATCAAGGTATAAATGTTGTTCTAGTTAGATACTGTTGTATTCTCTATGGAGGAGCTATGTGTGGCTTGGCAGGTGCATATCTATCTTTAATATACACTCCACAGTGGATTGAAAATATGACAGCTGGAAGAGGATGGATAGCTTTGGCTTTGGTTGTATTTGCAACCTGGAGTCCTATAAAAGTCTTAATTGGTGCTTTAATTTTTGGTGGTATTACAATTCTACAATTACATATGCAAGCAATTGGGTTTAGAATACCAGTTCAATTTTTAAGTGCATTACCTTATCTGATGACAATAATAGTTTTAGTTGTAATCTCTCGTGACAGTAGAAAAATAAAACTTAATACCCCAACCTCCTTAGGAAGAATATTCTATAAGGAAAAGTAATGTTAGCTATTCGAAAATAATTATTTTTTTTTTTTGAATTTTGATTAACTTAAAGCTTCACAAAAAAAATTTAGAGGGGAAATTCAAAATGTATAAAAACTTTTTTAGATATTTAATTTCTGCAATTTTTCTACTTGGGTTTAGTGTAAACTCAAATGCGGATTTTAAAGTTGGTTTTGTCTATGTTGGCCCAACTGGTGACCATGGATGGACATTTCAACATCACGAAGGTAGAAACGCTGTAGAGGCAGCTGGAATAAAAACAACATTTGTTGAAAGTGTTCCAGAAGGTGCTGATGCAGAAAGAGTGATAAGACAACTGGCTCAATCTGGCCACGACTTAATTTTTACAACTAGTTTTGGATATATGGATCCAACCAACAAAGTTGCAAAAGATTTTCCAAATGTAAAATTTGAACACGCAACAGGTTATAAGAGAGAACACTCAAATGTTTCTACTTATTCTGCAAGATTTTACGAAGGAAGAACTCTTTTAGGCCATATTGCTGGAAAAATGACTAAAACTAACACGATTGGCTATATTGCATCTTTTCCAATTCCTGAAGTAATAAGAGGAATTAACGCAATGACTCTTGCTGCACAAAAGGTCAATCCAAATATTAAAACTAAGATTGTATGGGTGTTTACTTGGTACGATCCAGGTAAAGAAGCTGAAGCAGCGCAAGCTTTAATCGATCAAGGTGCAGATGTAATTATGCAACATACAGATAGTACAGCACCAGTTCAAACAGCTGAGAAAGCGGGTGTATGGTCATTTGGTCAAGCAAGTGACATGCAGAGATTTGCTCCTAAATCAATTTTGACTTCAATTATAGATGATTGGGCACCATATTATGTTGAAAGAGCTATTGCTGCAAGAGACGGCACATGGAATCAACAAGACACATGGCATGGATTAAAGGAAGGTATGGTAGCTATGGGACCATATAATTCTGCAATGGGTGCTGACTTAGTTAAAGAAGTAGAGCAGCTTCAAAAAGATCTAGCATCAGGAAAAGTTCATTCCTTCACAGGTCCTATATATGACCAAAAAGGTAATATATTAGTTGCAGAAGGGAAAGTTGCTGATGATGGAATGTTAGCTGGAATGAGTGTTTATGTAAAAGGTGTTGAAGGAGATATTCCAAAATAATTTTTAAAAAAAAATTAAAAAGGCCAACTTATATAGTTGGCCTTTTTTTATGAATGTTTTTTCTTTAAACCATTAATATCTATTTCATCATAATATTCCGATGGTTGAACTATCCAAGGATCTCCATCTAGTAAAATTGGACAAAAATCTGGAGTAAAAGAAGAGGATTTTTTTTTCCAAAGACAAGCTGTTTTTATTTCTTGAATATGGTTTTTCACTGGAGCATAATTTTTTAACCATTTAATACTTTCATTTAATGTAAGTCCAGTATCGGATAAATCATCAACTAACAAAACATTTTTAAAGTCTTCATTTTTAGCTATTGAGCTTATGTCTCTTGCAAAAATAAGTTCACCCTGTTTATTTTCTACAGTTTCTCCAGAATAACTTTGAATAACAACATAAGCAGTGGGCAATTTAAATATTCTTGAAAGCATATCAATTATAGGTGCTGCACCTCTCATTATTCCGACTAAAACAGATGGTTTGTAATTTTTTTCAATTGTAAGAGCTAACTTTTCAACTGCTAATTTATAATCTTCATAATTGATTATTAATTTTTCTGCCATAAAATTTGGTAACATAAAAAAAAAAAATTAAAAAGGAGAATTATGAAAGGTTACTGGATTGCAACTTACAGTGAAATTAAAGACCCTGAAAGAATGAAAAAATATGCAGATAAAGCAAAGGAAGCTGTATTAAAACATTCAGGAAAAATTTTAGCTCGAAGTGCTAATAACATTGCACTTGAGGGTAGAGAAATGGTTAGAATAGCACTTGCAGAGTTCCCAGACGTGGAAACTGCTAAAAAATGCTACGATTCTGAAGAATATGTTGAGGCAAGAACATATCTTAAAGATAATGTAATTAGAGAACATATGATATTTGAAGGAATGGAATAACTTAGAAAAGGGGCAAATATGAAGGCATATTGGGTGAGTTTGTATACAGAGATTTCAGATCAAGATAACCTAAAAAAATATGGTGAAAATGCAATACCAGTTATAAAAAAATTTGGTGGTACTCCTGTAGTTAGAGGAGGAAAGCTAAAATATTATAGTGGTGATAAAATATTAAGGACCGTCATTTGGGAATTTCCCAGTTATGACATGGCCATATCTTGTCATGACTCAGAAGATTATTTAAAAGCTTGGTCTTATGCAGAACAAACTACAAAAAGACATATGTTTATTGTGGAGGGTGCTAATACTGAATAGTATCGCCATCAATTGAACGCCACAAATACCAAGTGGCAACAGAGCAGTATGGAGAAAATCTTTTCTGAAGCTTTTTTACAAAAATTTCAGGTGGAAAATATTTTTTTTTATAGTTGTTTGATATTGCTCTTAATAACCCAATATCCTGAACTGGCCAGATATTAGACCTATTATAAGTAAATAACAAAATCATCTCTGCTGACCATCTTCCAATTTGTCTTAAAGTTGATAGGTATATAATTGCTTCTTCATCGTTCATTTTCGAAATTAATCTTGGATTAAAACTTTTATCTTTAAATTTTTGAGACATTTCCAAGATACCCTTTATTTTTTGACGACTAAGACCGCATTTTTTAAGTTGTGATATTTTAAGCTTTGAAACAATTTTTGGATTAATTTTTTTTTTACATGCCAATTCAAATTTTTTGAAGACAGAGTCTGCGGCAGCAACGCTTATTTGTTGTCCTATTATACTTTTGCATAAAGAATAAAAGACATCTTTTCTAGTAGTCAAATTATTATCTTTATATTTTTTAATCAATGATCTCATAATACTATCTTTTTTTGAAAGATATTTTCTAGCTTTTTTCCAATATGTCGGTGCCTTACTCATTTCTACTTACCGTTACTTGTTTATTTAAATATATTTCTCTTCGAAATATAATGATTGATGATATTATTACCAGTGAAGCACCCATCAATGTTTTAATTGTGGGAATTTCATCCCAAATAAAATATCCAAAAGTTATTGCAAAAATTAATCCTAAATATTTAAGAGGTGTAACCAGAGAAACCTCAGATAATTTATATGATTGACTTAATAATAAATTAGCTGTTCCTCCCAACAAGCCAATTGTACATAATAGTAAGAAATCATTGAAAGTTGGCATGATCCACCCAAATGGAATTGATAAAACTCCAACAATTGTAATTGCAAAAGAAAAAAAGAATGAGATCAACCAGACTGGTTCTGTGGATGAGAGTTTTCTAATTGTAATTGCAACGTAAGACATTCCAATACAAAAGATTATTGGAAATAAGTAATAAATATTTAAGCTAGAAAATCCTGGTTGGGTAATTACTAAAACACCAATAAAACCAACAAATACTGCAGCCCATCTATATACTCCTACTTTCTCACTTAGTAAAAATATTGATAACAAAGTTGTAAATATAGGTGCAGCAAATGAAATACTTGTCACTGTTGCAAGTGGTAGGTTTCTTAGTGCCAAAAATATTGCAGCTAAAGCTATCAGTCCTGAAAAACATCTAATTAAATGTAATCCTGGTCTATTTGTTTTGTAAAAATCTCTAAATCTTGTCTTAGGAACTAAAAAAATTATTGGCAAAATACCAAATAGACCTCTAAAGAACATTACCTGTCCAATTGGATAATCTGATGACCACTTGACTATTACATCCATAAATGAAAAGGCACATATTGATAAAAACATGTAAAAAAAGCCTAATTGATTTTTGGAAAGCATGATAATAACTTTAGATTAATTAAAATTTTTAGCAATGGAAATAGCAACTTTAGCACTTGGATGTTTTTGGGGACCCGAAATAAAATTTAGCAAGTTAGATGGAGTAATAAATACAGAGGTTGGATATTGTGGAGGTAATACTGAGAAGACATCTTATAAAGAAGTATGTTATGGTGACACCAATCACGCAGAAGTAGTTAAAGTTGAATTTGACAATACTAAAATTTCTTATGAGGAAATAATAAGAAACTTTTTTGAATTTCATGATCCAACTACTTTAAACCGGCAAGGTCCAGATGTAGGTACTCAGTATAGAAGTGAAATATTTGTTCATGATGAAAATCAAAATAAAATCGCTAACAAAGTATTGAAAGAAATTAATGAAAAATTTAAGGGTAAAATCGTTACCAAAATATCAAAATCAAAAAATTATAACAAAGCCGAAGATTATCATCAGAAATATTTGGAAAAAACTTTCTAATGTCACTTATATCAACTGAGTGGCTAGAAAAAAATCTCTCAAATGTAAAAATAATTGATGGCTCTTGGCATATGCCTGCAACAAATAGAAGTGGTAAAGAAGAATTTAATAAAGAGCACATACCAAATGCAATTTTTTTTGATATCGACAAAAATTGTAATAAATCAACCGACTTACCACATATGTTAACGGATATTAGTTCGTGGGAAAATATACTATCATCTATGGGCATATCTAACGAAGACGAAATTGTGATTTATGATAATTCTGATGTTTTAAGTGCTTGTAGAGTATGGTTTAATTTAATTTACTTTGGCCATGATAAAAAGAAAGTACATGTTTTAGATGGAGGTTTTAATAAATGGAAAAAAGAAAAAAGAATAACTTCTGCTAATAATATAATTATTCAAACAACTAGCTATAAAGCAAAAGAAAATAATGGAATGGTTAAGAGCAAAGATCAGATTGACCAAAATATAATAAAAAAAAAATTTGATTTAGTTGATGCGAGAAGCAAAGATCGTTTTAATGGCACAACTCCAGACCCAAGAAAAAATGTAAGAAGTGGTTCAATACCTAATTCAATTTGCTTACCATTTAAAAAACTTATCAATGACGATTTTACTTTTAAAAGCAAATCTGAAATTTCTTCTTATTTTAACGAATTATCTTTAAATGACCCAATAAATGTTGTGTTTTCATGCGGTTCTGGGATCACAGCATGTGTTTTGGCACTTGCATATTCTCAAGTAAATAATAAGTATCTTCCAGTCATTTATGATGGCTCATGGGCTGAATATGGTAAAATATAAATTATGAAAAGATCAACAAAAATTACAAGCATAATAATAATTTTCTTTTTAATTATAGCTACAGTGATTGTTGGTAGAACAATGATTGGAAATCATTTTAAGAAGAAATTTAGTAAAAGACCACCTCCAGGAATAATTGTTACTGCAGCTGAAAATAGAGTTTTTGAAAATTTAATAAGTACATATGGAACAGCAAGACCATTTAAAACACAATCCTATAAAATTGAGAAGTATGAAATACTTAAACCTATCAACTTTAATCAAAAAGTAAAAAAAGGTGATGTAATTGCAGAACTTAAAAATAGAAAAATTACTGCTCAGTTTGATGGAACAATTGGAAAAAGAGAATTTTCAGAAGACATCGAAGTTTCAAAATCTTCAATCTTAGTTAATCTCGAAAATACCAGTATTATCTATTGTGATGTAGATATACCTGAAATGTTTGTACCGTTTATTAAAGTTGGTTTACCTGTTGATATAAAATTTTCTGGATACAAAGATAAAACTTATAAAGGTGAAGTTGACTCTTTAGCTAGTCGAATTAGTGAGGATACTAGATCATTACCAACAAGGATAAAAATGGATAATACATCTGGTGAAATTTTGCCTGGCTCATTTTTAGAAATTTCAATAAAATATGATACAAGAGAAAGCTTAAGTATCCCGGATACAAGCACAATAGTGGAAGGTGATAATATATTTATCTATAAAGTTGACGAAAAAAATAAGGTATTAAAAACAAATATTGATACCGGCGATAGATACCTGGGTTTTGTTGAAGTTTTAAATGGTCTAAAAGTTGGTGACAAAGTTGTTGCTGAGGGTACAAAAAAAGTCAGACCAAATTTAATAATAAGACCCATAAAAAAGGGTGCTAAAGTAGCTAATCAAAACAAATCTAGTTGGAGTGGAAAAAAGAAAAAAGATACTAAAGAAAACAAGAATGGTATGTTTGCGTGGTTACAAAAATTAAATATATTTAAAAAGTCTGACTCTGAAAAACAAGAAAATAAAAAATAATTAATACATGTATATAACTGAAGTTAGTATTAAAAGACCTGTCGTTGCATGGGTAATGTCAATGATACTAATTATTTTTGGAATTTTTGTATTTTGGGAATTACCTGTTAGGGAATTACCAGATGGTATTCAGCCTCCAGTGGTGCAGGTACAAACCGATTATAAATCTGCTTCAGCTGAAATTGTTGATGAAGAAATAACACAAAAAATAGAAGATGTTATAGGAGGAGCGGAAGGAATTAAGAACATTGATTCTAGTTCGCTTAATGGAAGAAGTAGAATAAATATTTATTTTAATACAGATATAGATTTAGATGATGCAGCAAATGACATAAGAGAAAGAGTATCAAGAGTTGCGGACAATTTACCAGATCAAGCAAACCCACCCCAAATTTTGAAACAAGCAGCAGGTTTTACAACTACAATGTGGGTTGCGCTATCGTCACCAACTTGGAATGATTTGGATTTGGGTGATTATGCAGAAAGATATCTTATAGATGCCTTTTCGAGCGTACCAAATGTTGGTAGAATTTTAGTCGGTGGACTAAGAGAGCTAAGTGTTAGAGTTTGGGTAGATCCTATCAAATTAGCAGCCAATAATCTTACTATTCAGGAAGTCGAGAGAGCATTAAGAAATGAAAATATAAACATCCCTGCTGGAACTTTAGAAGCTAGTAACAAAGACTTAACTCTTAATATTGATAAGTCTTACTCTAACATTGAAACAATCAAGCAGCTTCCTCTTAAGAAAAACAAAGATAAAGTCACAACCCTTTCTGATATTGCAAATGTTGAGCTTGGTCCAGTTTCTGAGAAAACTTTATTTAAAGCTCAAAGAAAAAATGCAGCTAATTTAAAAACAGTTGGGATTGGAATATACGCAAAAAGTGGAGCATCAACCGTCGAACTTTCAAATCAAATTAAAGAGAAAATAAACGTTTTAAATCAATCTTTACCAGATGGTTTAAAGTTAGAAATAGCATTTAATAGAGCAACTTACGTAGGAACTGCAATACAGGAAGTTTATAAAAGTTTAATTATTGCTTTTATTTTGGTTGTAGTAATAATTTACTTGTTTTTAGGAAACCTAAAAGCTGTAATTGTACCAGCTGTAGCTTTGCCAGTAAGTTTAATTGGTTCGTTTTTAGGTTTATATATATTTGATCTTTCTATAAATATATTTGTTCTCCTGAGTTTTATTTTAGCAATTGGAATAATAACTGATGATTCTGTAATAATGACAGATGCAATTTATACAAGAATTGAAAAAGGAGAAACACCACTTGTAGCTGCTTATAAAGGCTCAAGACAAATAACATTTGCGATAATAGCTACAACTTTAATCTTAGTTGCAGTTTTTTTACCTTTAATTTTTATTGAGGGTATAGCTGGCACCTTGTTTAAGGAAACCGCAATAGCACTATCTTTCTCAATTGTTGTTTCTTCGTTTGTGGCTTTAACTCTTTCACCAATGTTAGGAAGTAAGTTTTTAAATAAAAAAGAAAAAATTAATTTTTTTGTAAAAAAATTCAATAATGGATTTAAATCTTTTACAGAATTTTATACCGATACCTTAAAATTTTGGATTAATAAACAGAAAACAATTTCGATATTTATAATTCTATTAATTGCAGCTTCAGTTTATTTATTTAACTTTACTAAAAAAGAATTGATACCATTAGAAGATAGGGGGGCTTATTTAATAATTGGTTCTACTGATGAAGGAAGTTCATTCGAGTACACACAAGAAAAAGCCCAAATAATTGAGGGAAGAATATTAAAATTGTTACAAGCAGAAGACAGCCCTTACCAAAGATTAATTATGAGGGTACCTGGTTTCGGTAAGTCTGCAACTTCATATAATACTTTTATTATAATTGCACTTTTAGATGAATGGAAAAATAGAGAAAAGAGTACACAAGTTGTTTTAAGAGAAGCTATTGGACAAGTTGTTAGTGTGCCTGAAACGTTTGCGTTTCCTATATCACCTCAATCTATAAGAGTTTCTAGCTACAATAAACCAGTTCAAATGGTGATTTATGGGACAAGTTATGAAGAGTTAGAACAAATTCAAAGCCAAGTTTTAAGAGAACTAAGAAGAAATAGAAATATGTTTAGAATTGAAAGTGATTACACAAAAAATAAACCTGAAGTAAAATTAATCACAAATAAAAATCGAGCAAATGATTTAGGAGTTTCAATAGAAAATATAGGCAGAACACTAGAAACATTATACGGTGGAAAGAGAGTTACAACATATAATAAAGAAGGAAGAGAATACCCCATTATTCTTCAGCAGTATTTAGCAGATAGAAGAGATAAAGATGGCTTATCAAAGATTTTTGTAAGATCTGAAACTACAGGAAAATTAGTATCTGTTGCAAGTTTGGTAGAATTTGAAGAGAAAGGAACTGCTGAGTCATTACCTAGATATAATAGACAAAGAGCAGTAACTATATCGGCAGCTTTATCTGAAGAATATACATTGTCTGAAGCTATAAAATATTTAGAAGACGTAATGTTGAGAGTTGCTCCTCAAAATCAAATAACTTGGAAAGGTAAGTCCGAAGAACTAAAAGAGACTAGTAACGAAATATTTCTTATTTTCGCTTTAGCATTAATAACTGCATATTTAGTAATGGCCGCTACTTTTAACTCTTTTGTCCATCCTTTTATTATAATATTGACTGTGCCTCTTGCAGTTTTTGGAGGTCTTGTATTCATTTTATTTCTAAATAGTTCAATAAATATATTTTCACAAATCGCCTTGATTATATTAATCGGTATATCCACTAAAAATAGTATTTTAATCGTAGACTATACTAATCAAATTCGAACAACAGGTGCAAAAATTGAGGAAGCATTGATGGAAGCTTGCAAATTAAGAATAAGACCAATCATAATGACTTCATTAAGCACCATGATTGCAATGTTGCCTCTTATAGTAGGTAACATAGGTCCAGGCGCAGGTGAGGCGTCTAGATTAGCAGTTGGATCAACAATCTTTGGTGGAATGATTATTTCAACATTCTTTACATTATATGTTACGCCAACTATGTATTTAACATTAGCAAAAAATACCAAGAGAATAGATGCAGTAGATCTGGAGCTAGAAAAGCAGTTGATTAAAAAATAATATATTTTCTAGTAGTCAAAGATTTACTACATTTATTAAGCTGCTTCTTGAATTTATTTGAATAACCCTCTACTTTTTTTGCCAATACTATAACTTTCTGATTATTTTTATAATTTTTATAATTTCCCCAGCCTTCATGATAAGCAATATATTGTCTGAAAGCATCTTTTTTTGAAACCTTTAAAATTTTTTCTGTTTTGTTTGTATACCAGCCAATAAAATCAACACTATCTTTAAATCTAGTTCTTAAAGCATATTTATTTCCAGTCTCATCTTTATATTGTTTCCAAGTACCTTTAATAGCTTGTGAGTATCCAAATGAACTAGAAGGTCTTTTATAAGGTATAACTTTAAATAATTTTTGACGCGCAGGCTTAGCGAGCCAGTCAAAATCAGATTCCATTTTTATTATTGCTAATTGTAAGTTGATTGGTGTTCCCCACTTTTTTTCAGTTTTTTTTGCGTGTTTATACCAAAGATATCTCTCAGAAAATATTGAACAGCCATCTGCTGTATTTTGTGGTATCGATGAGCAAGCAGTTAAAAATAATAGACCAAAAAATAAAAAATACTTTCTAAAAAGAATCACAGTTTAATATAAATTATCTATTATTTTTTCTCCATATCCATGGATAATCAAATTCCATACTCCATAAACCTAACTTATTGTTTTTTGCATAAATTTGATATTTAGAATATTTTTTTTTCGAATATTTTGGATAGTCGAAGGCTAATCCATTTCTTACCATGTAAGCTGAAACACTTTCATTATTGATAAAACACTCACCTAAATACCTACCAAAATAGTCCTTTTGTGGCTCAATTAGACATTTTAATTTTTTATTTATAATTTTTTCTGTAAGAGAATTTTTTGAAATTTTTCCACAATTAATTTTTTTTTTATTTTTTAGGCAAAACTGTTGCTTCCCTTTAAATTTAGTTTCTGGAGCATCTATGCCTGAAAAACGAATTTTTTTATTATCTAATAAAATTGTATCGCCATCAATTATTTTAATCTTATCTGAAATTAGGATTGTTTCTGATAGTAAGTAATTTGTTGCTACAAATGTAAATAAAAATATAAAACTAACTAACTTCAGTAGTTGCTTTTTCATTGCATTCTTGCATTTTTTTTCTAATTTGATCTTCGGATATATTTTTATCTTTTAAATCTCCATAAAGCTTTCTATACACATCTTCATCACCTGCCTCAGCAAAATCTGCTTTAATTACATCTTCAATATATTGATTTTTTTTTTCCTCATCATATCCGAGAATTTGTGAGGCCCACTCTCCTAAATATTTATTTTTTCTTGCATTAATTTTAAATTGTTTTTCCTCATCATGAGCAAATTTTTTTTCAAAACCTTTTTTTCTTTCATCGAATGAACTCATTGTAATCTACCTTTATAAATTATTTTAAAAACTAAAAACGATATAAATACACCTATTATATTACCAAACAAATCACCTAATTCAAATCCTCTTTCTGGAATTATTAAGTGCATAATTTCTAAAACAATAGAAATACAAATAAGATAAATAAATATATTTTTTAATTTATGTTTAAAAACAATTAATCCTAGAATTGATATAATAAAGAAAACATAAACGTGATTTGAAGATACTAAAAAATCTCTTGTTAATTGTGGTTGAATTTTACAATCACTATAAATAAAACATCCAAAAATACTACCGGGATATAAGTAAAAAATAAATAAAACTATGTTAGACAGATAAAAAAACTGCTTTAAGTAATTCATAGTTAATCTATATTAAATTTTCACAAATGAGTCACTTAATACTTGTTAGACATGGTCAAAGCGAATGGAATTTAGAAAATAAATTTACAGGATGGGTCGACGTTGAGCTCGCACCACAAGGTAAATTAGAAGCCTGTAAAGCCGGAGAGTTTATAAAAAAATTAAATTTAGAAATAAAACATTTTTATACTTCATATCAACTAAGATCGATTGATACCTTGAAGCTCATTTTAAATACGATCAGAGTAAAACCAAATAATATAATTAAGGCCTGGCAATTAAATGAAAGGCACTACGGGTCACTTACAGGATTAAATAAAGATGAAATGAGGAAAAAATTAGGAGAAGAAGAAGTTCACAAATTCAGAAGATCTTGGGATAATCCGCCAAAACCATTGAACACAAATAGTCCTTATCATCCAAAAAATATAAGTATTTATAATGATATACCTCGTAACTTAATTCCAGATACAGAGTCCTTAAAAGATACTTATGATAGAGTTGTGCCCTATTTTGTTGAAAACATAGAGAAAAATTTACACGATAACACAATTATATCTGCTCATGGAAATTCTATTAGATCGCTTTTAAAATATTTATTTAAAATTGATGACAATGAAATTTCCAAACTTGAAATACCAACCGGAAATCCTCTACTTTTGAAATTTGAAAAAAAGAATATAAAAGAAGCTAAATACCTCGATCAGAGTAGATCTAGGGATTTAATTAAATTCTAACCTTTTTGCAAAAGTTTTTCGTAAATCTCATTATCTGTCAAATGTAGAAATTCAATATTACTTTCGAAACCGTGCAAATTTTCCTTTTCAATGTAGTAGTCCCAAATCTCATTCATAGAGAATATTTTTTTTGATAAATTTTTTAAAATATTTTTATTTATAATTTGACATCCCGTATAAATATAATTTTTATCATTATTTTTATTTAAATTATTACCAGCAAGAGAGAAATTGCCTTTAAGTCTTTTATCAAAACTTAAATCTTTTTTTACAACCATTAAAATATTTTCTAAGTTATTTTTAAAATATATATTTTCCATCTGCTTAATTTCATTTGCATATTCAGTGTTCCAAATTGTATCAGGATTAAAAACTATAAAATCTCTTTCAACTGAATTATTTACAACATTTAAAAGACCGCCCCCTGTGTCTAATATTTCAGCACCATCTTCTACGATTTGAATTTCTAAATCAAAATTATTTGAAAATATAAAATCTTTAATTTTCTCACTTAAATAAAAAGTATTAATTTTTAAAGATTTTATCTCTAATACTTTTATCAAATTTATAGTATTTTCTAATAAGCTAATCTCATTGATTTTCAAGAGTGGTTTTGGGGTTTTCTCAGTTAATGGCATTAATCTTTTTCCAAAGCCTGCACATAAAATTATTGCTGTTTTAATTTTCATTTTTTTTTTATTTTTGGATTTTCTTTTAGAAATTTTATTAAATCATTAAAATTTGAATTATTTTTCATACGATTATCAATTAATTTCCATGCATAAGGTATTAATTTTAAATATTTTTTTTTTTTATCTCTATTTGCAAGTCTTGTGAATATACCAATTATTTTTAGATTTCTTAAAACAGATAAAATTTCAAAATCGTTAATAAATTGAGATTTATTTTTATACTTAAATTTACTAAGAAATACTTTTAAAATATTTGACTTAAAACTATTTGAAGTTTTAATTCTTACATCATCTATAAGTGAGGCTAAATCATATGCTGGACTGCCTAGGACAGCATCTTGACTATCTATTAAAGCGATTTTATTTTTATAAAACATCATATTTGAGACGTGAAAATCTCTATGTACAAATACTTTCTGTTTGATTTTTAAATTTAAATACAAATTATCTATTATTTTTTTGAGATTTTTTTTTATATATCCTTTTTGAATAATTAATTTATTTGCTGGTAAGTACCAATCCAAAAAAAGGTACGATTCTTTAAGTATTTTAGCTTTTGAATAGTTTGATAAATTAAATTTTTTCTTGAGAAAATTTTGAGTTTTAAAATTTTTAATTTTTTGAATTTGATATAAAATTTTCAGTATTTTTTTGTATTCATTTAATTTAGTTTTTGAAGATTTAATTTTATCCAACATGTTTTTATTGCCGAAATCCTCAATTTCTATAAAGTTTTTTTTATAATTTTGACTAATTAAACCTGGTGCTAATATTTTATTTTTAATCAATATTTTGTTAACAGCATCATAATTTAACAAGTTTGATCGCTTTTGAATTTTGCTATAAACTAATACTGAATTATTTGTTCTATAAAATTGTCTAAAAGATGCATCTCCTGATAACTTTTTAAATTTTTTCAAATTCATTAAAATCAAAATCAATATTATTAGATATAATTAAGTACCTATTTTCAAGCTTTTCATCATATTCAAACTTTAATTTAAAAGTACTTTCTATATTTTTACCTAAGATTTCAGGCCATTCAATTAGTCTGGCATAATCTTCTAGATTTTCATTAATTCCTAAATTATTTAAATCTTTTTTATCTTTAATTCTGTAAAGATCAAAATGTCTAACAATCAAAGAATTAATCTCATATTCATTTATAATATTAAAAGTTGGACTAGGTATTTCTGTTCTTTCTAAACCATTTTTTGTTTGAAGATAATTGATTAGATACCTGATAAATGTAGTCTTACCTACACCGATATTTCCATAAAAAAGCAAAGTTGTATTTTTACTAACTTTACTTGCAATTTTTTCAGCAATTTTTTGTGTGATAATTTCTTTTGAAATATCTATTTTGCTACTTTTAGTAGCGATAGGCATCTGGTTTATAAGGTCCTTCTGGTGTTACGCTTATATATTTTGCTTGATCATCTGATAATTTGGTTAATTTAGCTCCAACTTTTTCTAAATGAAGTCTGGCTACTTTCTCATCTAAATGTTTAGGTAAAACATATACTTTTTTCTCATATTTATCTGAGTTATTCCATAATTCTATCTGAGCTGTTACTTGATTTGTAAAAGAAGCACTCATTACAAAACTAGGGTGTCCTGTTGCACATCCAAGATTAACCAATCTACCTTCTGCTAATAAAATAATTCTTTTTCCATCTGGCAATGTAATTTCGTGAACTTGTGGTTTTATTTCATCCCATTTATAATTTTTAAGAGCATCTACTTGGATTTCATTATCAAAGTGACCAATATTGCATAGAATTGCTCTATCTTTCATTTCTCTCATATGGTCAGCTGTCACAATATCTTTATTTCCTGTTGCCGTAACAACAATGTCGGCTTCTTTTATCATCTCATCCATTAAGACTACTTCATAACCTTCCATTGCAGCTTGGAGAGCACAAATTGGATCTGTTTCTGTAACCATAACTCTTGCACCGCTTTGGCGAAGAGAAGCAGCGCTTCCCTTTCCAACATCTCCAAATCCAGCTACAATAGCTACCTTACCTGACATCATGACGTCAGTAGCTCTTTTAATTCCATCAACTAAACTTTCTCTGCAACCATATAAATTGTCGAACTTAGATTTTGTTACTGAGTCATTAACATTTATTGCCGGAACTAGTAAATTGCCTTCACTTTCCATTTTTTTTAATGCTAAAACTCCTGTAGTTGTCTCTTCTGATAAACCTTTAACATCATTTAATAATTCTTTATAATCTTTGTGCATCAATGCTGTAAGATCGCCGCCATCATCAAGTATCATATTTGGTTTCCAGCCATCTTTTCCTACAATAGTTTGCTTTACACACCACCAATATTCTTCTTCTGTTTCGCCTTTCCAAGCAAATACAGGAATGCCAGCTTTTGCAATCGCTGCTGCTGCATGGTCTTGTGTCGAAAAAATATTACATGAGGACCATCTTACTTCGGCTCCTAACTCAACTAAAGTTTCTATTAAGACAGCTGTTTGTATTGTCATGTGTAAACAACCAACAATCCGAGCTCCATTTAAAGGTTTTTTACCCTTATATTCTTCTCTAAGAGCCATTAATCCTGGCATTTCAGTTTCGGCCAGTGAAATTTCTTTTCTTCCAAATTCCGCTTGGGATATATCTTTTACTTTAAAATCTTCCATAGAAAGAGGCTTTTAACAATTTTACTTAATATATCAACAAAGATTTATGCTTCTGGGAAAATTATTTCAATTCTTGCCCCTTTATCTTTATTATTAGATGCGTTGATTTCACCACCATGAATTTCAACTAAATTTTTGACAATATTTAATCCCAAACCCGAATGTTCTCCAAAGTTTTCAGGTCTATTACTATAAAATCTATTAAATATCTTATTTGTATCCTTTTCACTAAATCCAGATCCCTGATCAACGACAACTAATTTAATTTTATCATTTTTATCTTTTGATATTTCAACAGTAATTTCTTGATTATTTTCACTAAAAGAAATTGAGTTTTCTAATAAGTTTGCAATAATTTGTTCAATTCTATTTTCTATCCCTAAGATACTATAATTTTTAATTCCATTAGATTTCAATTTAATTCCAATCGATTTTTTTGTTTCATAGATACTGTTAAAATCGTCAACAACAGATTGAGCAATCTCTTTTAAATTTAATTTTTGCATTTTCTCAGAGGAAATTGCAGCCTCATCTCTTAGCATTTGAGAGTAATCAGTTATTAATCTTTCAATTCTCTCTACGTCATGTGATACAATATTAATTAATTTGTTTCTTTGAGATTTATCATTTGTTTCAGAAATTATCTCAGAGGCACTTTTTAGAGATGCTAAAGGATTTCTGATTTCATGCAAAAGATCTGTTGAATAATTTTCTGCTGTAGTAATTCTTTTGTTTAATTCATTAGTCATTTCATCAAGAGAATTTGATAATTTTCCCAATTCGTCATTTCTTTTTTTTATATTTCCAATATTGGTCTTTTCCTTACTTTTGTTTTTTATAATATTGGTATATTGAACCAAATTTTTAATTGGTTTTAAGAAGTATCTATTTAATACATATGAAAAAATTAAAATTACTAATGCGACAAGCAAAGCAGTTCTGATTATAAAATTTCTTCTTTCATCTATTGCAACCTTTATTTCATTGGCATTTTCAGTAATAGCTAAATAGCCTATTGTTTTGTTTTCACTGACTACATTTTTAACAGTTACTAATAAAAATTGATCATAGTTTTCTTTAGAGTAAGTTAACGGTTTTCCATAATCTGATGAATATGAGTACTTTTTTAAATCTTCAAATATTTCTTTACTTTCAAAGCTTTTATTACTCTCTTCCAGATTCTTATTTTGAATACTTTGATTATTTAAGTCACTCATTTCAATTATGTTTAGACTTCTTGAGAAAGCATTTGGATCTAAGTCTAATGTGTCGGTATCTCCTAATAGATTAAATTCACTATCAAATATCTGTACTCTATCTATACTTTGAAATAAAAATTTAGTGGAAAACAGAAACTCTCTAATATCTTCAGATGAGAAATTTATTTTTAAACGATCAATATTTTCTGTTGTATTATCAATAATTTTTATGTGCGAGGCAGTTTTATTTTTAATGAGTGTAGGTTTTACTGTGTTAAGGTAAAATAATGTTAATACACCAATCACTAAAAAAACAATAAAGTTGATAACTAAGAATTTTTTTAAAATAGATTGATTATTAGATTTTGAAGTAGCCATTATTTAACATTCCAACGATAACCACTGCCATATCTGGTTTCTATCGCTGAAAAGTTATTATCTACTTTTTTAAACTTTTTTCTAATCCTTTTTACGTGACTATCTATTGTTCTATCTTCAATATCTGTGTCTTCTCTGTAAGCAACATCCATTAATTGAGATCTTTCTTTAATAATTCCAGGTCTTTTTGCTAATTCCTTTACAATTAAGAATTCTGTTGTTGTTAATTTATCTGGTAATTGCTTGCCATCCCATTCACACTCAAGCTGTGAAGGGTCAAGTTTTAATTTTCCATGTGAAATTATATTTCTATTTTCCTCTAAATTATTATCTTTTTTTCTAAGTTGGACACGAATTCTTTCAATAAGAACTTTAGTTGAAAAGCCACCTGATTTTTTTACAAAATCATCAGCCCCTAGTTTTAGTCCTAAGAGCTCATCCACCTCTTCATCTTTTGAAGTTAAAAAGATAACGGGCATAGATGTTTTTTTTCTTAATTTTTTTAACAATTCTTCTCCATCCATTCTTGGCATTTTAATATCTATAACTGCAAGGTCTGGGGGATTTCTTGACAAACCTATTAAGGCACTTTCTCCATCCAAATAAGTTTGAATATTAAAACCCTCTTTCTCTAGAGCAATACTTAAACTAGTTAATATATTTCTATCATCATCAACAAGGGCAATTGTTTGTTTCATGTTTAACTATAAAAATACTAAAATGTTTAAAATTGGGCAATTAAATGTTTATTAATGAAGCTCTCCCCAGTTATCACCTATGTTTACATCTACCGATAATGGTATTGAAAATGAATGCAAATCACTATCTTTCACACTTGTCATAATATCTTTAATCTTTTTAGAAGCAGATTTAGTACCATTATCAATTACCTCAAAAATCAATTCATCGTGAATTTGAAGTAACATATTAAATTCATTTGTTTTTTTAGTATCTAGCTCATCGTTGATTCTAATCATAGCAAGTCGCATTATTTCTGATGCAGATCCTTGGATAGGTGCATTTATAGCTGCCCTTTCTTGAAAATTTCTAACATTAAAATTTTTGTCATTGATTCCTGGAATATGAGTTTTTCGACCAAAAATATTTCTTACATATCCACTTTTTCTACAGAATTTAATTGTGTTATTCATGTATTCTTTAATTTCTGGAAATTTAATAAAATATGAATTTAGAAATTCTTCGGCTTCATTGTTTGATACACCAATTTGTTTGGCCAAACCATATTGAGATATTCCATAAATTATTCCAAAATTAATAGCTTTCGCTTTTCTCCTCATATCAGCATCAATTTTTTTTATGTCTGCACCAAAAACCTGGCTAGCGGTTAATGAGTGAATATCCTCATTATTTTTAAAAGCTTTTTTTAGTTCTTTTACATCAGCTAGATCAGCCAAAATTCTCATTTCAATCTGATTATAGTCTGCTGATATAAGTTTTTTATTTTTTTCTGATATGAAGGCTTTACGAATATCTTTGCCCTCCTCAGTTTTAATAGGAATATTTTGTAAATTTGGATCACTAGAAGCAAGTCTACCTGTTGTAGTTGCTGCTAACAGAAAAGATGTATGCACTCTTTTTGTATTGGGATTTAAATGCTCTGGCAAAGAATCTGAATATGTATTTTTCAATTTACTAGATTGCCTCCATTCTAAAACCAATTTAGGAAATTCATTCCCTTTGTAAGCTAAATCCTCTAGAACTGCTGCACCAGTTGCAAAACTACCTTTTTTAGTCTTTTTTAGCGATGCAATTTTGAGGTCATTATACATTATTTCACCCAACTGTTTAGTCGATGCAATATTAAATTTTTTTTTTGAAATTTTAAAAATTTGTTTTTCTAAATCTTGAAGTTTTTTTTCAAACTTAACAGATAATTTTTTAAGAAAATTATTATCCAATTTTATGCCATTGATTTCCATTGATGCTAAAATTTTAATTAAAGGTTTTTCGAAAATTTCATAAATATTTAGTAATTTTTCTGATTTAAGCGATTTCAAAAATATTTTATATAAACGGTAAGTTATATCAGCATCTTCTGCCGCATAATCTTTTGCAATATTTAACTCTACTTGGCTGAATTTAATTTCTTTTTTTCCAGATCCAACAAGATCTTTATATTTAATTGTTTTGTGACCAAGATGAATATCTGAAAGAGTATCCATATTATGTCTATTTTTCCCAGCATCTAAAACGTATGACATCAACATTGTATCTTCCATGCTTTGAATATCTATATCCCTTTTACGAAATATTATGTAATCGAATTTAATATTTTGCCCAATTTTTTTTAAACTTTTATCCTCTAAATATGGTTTTAAAATTCTCAAAACATCTTTTTCATTTAGATTATTTTTATCAATATGACCTGTTGGAATGTAACAAGCTTTACCTATTTTGCTAGAAATTGAGATACCAACTAAATTTGCCTGATGTGGGTCAAGAGAATCTGTTTCAGTATCAATAGAAAATTCACCAGCTTCTTCGGCTTCTTGCATCCAATCTTTTATTTCAGATAAATTTTTTATCAAAACATATTTATCTTTTGATATTTTAGATGTTTCTTTTTTGACTTCTATTTCATCACTAAATTTGGATTGACCATACGTCGAAATTGCTGAACTCAATAACCTATTAAATTCCATTTCTCTCAAAAAATTGTATAACTTGTCTACGTCTACTTTCTTTAGAACAAAGTCAGTTAATTTATCTTTCACCGGAACATTATTTTTTAATGTGACTAGTTTTTTACTTACCAGAGCCTTATCTTTATTTTCTAAAAGTGTTTCTCTTCTTTTGTTCTGTTTTATTTTATTTGCGTTTTTTAGAAGGTTTTCTAAATTTCCATATTCCTTAATTAATTCTGCTGCTGTTTTTACACCAATACCTGGAACGCCAGGTACATTGTCTGTACTATCCCCTGCTAGTGATTGAACATCAATTACTTTATCCGGACCAACCCCAAATTTATTGATTACATCGTCATTAGATATAAATTTATTCTTCATTGGATCGTATATACGAACCTTTTTTTTGAAAAGTTGCATTAAATCTTTGTCAGATGATACAATTGTAACCTTTGCACCTTCGTCTAATATTTGCTCTACATAGGTGGCTATCAAATCATCAGCCTCGTAATTTAACATTTCTATAGATGGTAAATTGAATGCTAATACTGACTTTCTAATATAATCGAATTGAGGAATTAGATCGTCGGGAGCATCAGACCTATTTCCTTTATAATCTGAATATATTTCGTTACGAAAATTCTTTCTTGCAGAATCAAAGATTACTGCAAAATGAGTTGGTTTTTCTAAATTTTCGCTTGATTTAGAGTCCTCTAATAGTTTAAACAGCATGTTACAAAATCCACTTACTGCTCCTACTGGCAGACCATCACTTTTTCGTGTTAATGGTGGCAATGCATAATAGGCTCTAAATATGTATCCGGACCCATCAATAAGATAGAAATGATCTGTTTTTTTAATTTTACCCATAATTTAATTTATAATAAATTGATGTATTATAGTAAGAATAAAACATCCTGTTAATAAATATTAGTGGATTAAACTTTATTAAAATAGTAATTTAAAGCTAATGGAATTAGTAAATTCAATTTCTAATAATAAAATAATTAAAATCATAATATTTGCATTAATAGGTTCTATTTTATTGACAATATCTGCAAAAATTAAAATACCTTTTTATCCAGTTCCTATGACTATGCAAACATTTATAGTTTTGTTTTTAGGAATTTCCTTTGGATATAAAGTTGGGGTACTTTCGGTAGTTTTTTATTTGATAGAAGGAATTATAGGATTACCGGTATTTTCTAACTCACCAGAGAAAGGAATAGGATTAGCTTATTTTGTTGGTCCCACAATGGGATATTTAATAGGTTTTATATTTGCATGTCTGATAGCGGGCATATTTACGTACGATAAAAACCATATATTAAATTTTTTAAAAATTATAATTGCAACATCAGTAATATATATTTTGGGTATTTTGTGGCTTGGAAATTTAATCGGTTGGGATAAACCAATATTAGAATTTGGTGTTTACCCATTTCTTTATGCTGAATTATTTAAGATATTATTACTAACAGCTTTAGTTAATAAAATTATTAAACTTAGAAAATATATTTAGAATTACCTTGGAGATCTTTTTGATAGAATTCTTTGAAGTGTTCTTCGATGCATTTTAAGTCTTCTTGCAGTCTCAGATACATTTCTGTTACATAATTCGAAAACTCTGTGAATATGTTCCCATTTAACTCTATCAGCGGACATTGGATTTTCTGGTGGAGCAGCTTTTTTATTTGGATCAGCTAAAAGTGCTTTTTCGACGTCATCTGCATCTGCTGGTTTAGCTAAATAGTCTATAGCACCTTCTTTAATGGCTGCTACTGCAGTTGGTATATTTCCATAGCCAGTAAGCATCACTATTCTACTTTCTGAGTTATTTTTCTGGATTTCTTTTACAACTTCTAGTCCATTTCCATCGTTTAGTCTCAAGTCAACAACTGCAAAAGCAGGTTTTTTTGACTTCACAGACTCTATTCCAATTTTTACACCTTCTGCTTGTGAAACAGAAAAGCCCTTTTTCTCCATTGCTCGAGCTAGTCTTTCTCTAAAAGGGTTATCATCATCTACTATAAGTAGAGATTTATCCTCAAATTCTGTTATTTTTTTTAATACTTCTGCATCTGGCATGGATCTTATATGGAAACATTCTAAATTATTTCAAGGGTACATTTTTACTTTACATTGGTTCATTTTCAGCATAAATGCTCGTTTTATATAAACTTGCATAGCAGTTATGCCGGTTTTTTTTGTTAAATTTTTTTTGGAGCTTGAAATGCAAAAATTTAAATCAGTTGATAAATTAGTAAACCAACTGAAACCAACAGAACCTGTTTATTGTATTAGAAGAGATTCTATAAACATAGCTTCTAAATTTTTTCAGAATAAATTTCCTGGTAAAATTCTATATGCAGTTAAAACTAACCCGCATCCATTAGTATTAAAAACGATCGTGGAAAGCGGAATTAATGATTTTGATATCGCTTCAATTAAAGAAGTTGAGGCAATTAGAAGTGTTAGCCCAGATGCAAAATGCTCCTACATGCATACTGTAAAAAGTAAGGAAAGTATAACCGAAGCATATTTCAAATATAATATTAAGACTTTTTCAATTGATACAAAAGATGAATTAATAAAAATTCTTAATAGTACTAATCAAGCTAAGGATTTAGAGTTATTTGTAAGAGTTGCAGTTTCTAATGAACACGCAGAAATAGATTTATCAAAAAAATTTGGCGCACAAACTTCTGAAGCAATAGGGCTTTATAGATTAACAAAACAATATGCAAAAAAAATAGGATTAAGTTTTCATGTGGGTTCGCAATGTATGCATCCAATATCCTATTCAAAAGGGATTAACGAAATTAAATATATAATAAAAAAAACAAAAATAGTTCCAGATGTTATAAATATAGGTGGAGGATTTCCAACAATCTATCCTGACTTAGTTCCTCAAACATTAGACTCTTATTTTGAGGAAATAAAAAATGCATTAAATAAATTAAAATTAGAAAAAAAACCAGAGATTATATGTGAGCCAGGTCGAGCAATTGTTGCAGAAAGTGGTTCGACAATTGTGAGAGTAAACTTAAGAAAAAAACAAAAGCTATATATCAATGATGGAACATACGGAACTTTATTTGATGCAGGTGTGCCTAATATAGTTTATCCATCAAGGTTAATTACAAGTGGAAGAATTATATCAAAAAAATTGACTTCATTTGATTTTTATGGACCAACATGTGATAGCATGGATTATATGAAGGGACCTTTTATTCTACCTAATAATATTAAAGAAGGTGATTACATTGAATTAGGTCAATTAGGAGCATACGGATTGACATTTAGAACTCAATTTAATGGATATTATTCTGATAGTATTTACGAAGTATGTGATAATCCAATAATGACGATGTATGACAAAGAAACAAATAAAGAGTTTCTTGTTGCATAATGTCAGATACAAAAAATCTTAATCATAACAGAAAAAAAGACTTTTTAAGTAAAGAGGTTGAACATATTGATATTACATCTTTTGACTCTAGAAAAATTATATCTTCTATGGAAAAAATGTCTTTTGTCTCAAGAGAAACTGCTAATGCATCCAAGATATATAATGAAATGCTTAAAGATAAAGATTGTACAATATTCTTAACTCTTGCAGGGTCTACTTCTGCCGCTGGATGTATGCATATTTATAGAGATATGGTTAAATACAACATGGTAGATGCAATTGTAGCAACTGGAGCATCTATAATAGATATGGATTTTTTTGAAGCGCTTGGATTTAAGCATTACCAAGGATCACAATATCAAAATGATAATGAACTTAGAGACAATTATATAGATAGGATTTATGATACTTACATCGATGAAGAGGAGCTTCAGGTTTGTGATAAAACAATAGGAGAAATAGCAGACAAACTTGAGCCGAAGTCTTACACATCGAGAGAATTTATTAAAGAGATTGGCAAATATCTAAAAACTAATTCTAAAAAGAAAGGTTCTTTAATTGAAACAGCTTTTGATAACGATGTACCTATATTCTGTCCTGCATTTACAGACTCAAGTGCAGGTTTTGGATTAGTCATGCATCAAGAGAGAAATCCAAAAAATCATATTACAATAGACTCAATTAGAGAATTTAGAGAATTAACAGAGATTAAAATTAAATCTAAAGGGTCGGGATTATTCATGATTGGTGGTGGAGTTCCTAAAAACTTTATACAAGACACGGTAATTTGTGCTGAACTTTTAGGAAAAAATGTAGATATGCACAAATATGCAATACAAATTACAGTTGCTGACTCAAGAGATGGAGCTTGCAGTAGTTCGACATTAAAGGAAGCAAGTTCATGGGGTAAGGTTGATACTACCAAAGAACAAATGGTATTTGCTGAAGCAACCAGTGTTTTACCATTAATAGCAAGTGACGCCTATCATACTGGAGAATGGAAAAATAGAGACAGAAAAAACTTTTCCAAAATATTTTGATAGATGATCAAAAAAGTAAAAATTGGAATTATTCAAAGTAAAATTTCAGATAATATTCAAAAAAATATAAATTCAGCTATTAAAAATATAAAAAAAGCAGCATCAAAAAAAGCTAAAATAATTTGTGTACCAGAACTATTTTTATCAAATTATTTTTGTCAAACAGAAAGTCATTCCAACTTTAAGCTAGCGGAAAAAATACCTGGCAGAACTACAAAAATATTTTGTGAATTAGCCAAAGATTTACAAATAGTATTAATGATTTCATTATTTGAAAAAAAAACACATGGCTTCTATCATAATACTAGTATCGTTATTAGCGAGAAAGGTAAAATTTTATCGAAATATAGAAAAATGCATATACCAGATGATCCTGGTTATTATGAAAAATTTTATTTTACTCCTGGAGATTTAGGTTTTAAATCTGTTAAAACAAAATTCGGTAAAATTGGACCTTTAATTTGTTGGGATCAATGGTTTCCGGAAGCTGCAAGATTGACTGCACTTAAAGGTGCACAAATAATTTTTTACCCTACTGCTATTGGATGGCATCCTAAAGAGAAAAAAAAATTTGGAAAATCTCAACTAGACTCTTGGATAACAATGCAAAAATCTCACGCAATCGCAAATGGTACTTATGTGGTTGCTATAAATAGAGTTGGAACAGAAAAAAAAGGTAAGAAGAAAATAGAATTCTGGGGAAACTCAATGATCATAGATCCTAGTGGGCAAATAATTGGAAAACTTGGGAATAAAAAAGAGGAAATTTTAATTCGTGAAATAAACTATAAAAAAATTGATACAGCCAGAGAGCATTGGCCTTTTTTAAGAGATAGAAGAATCGATTTTTATAAAGGAATACTAAAAAATCCTGCAGATGAATGAAAACTTTAATGGATTTAGAATGCCGGCTGAATGGGAGCCTCAAAATTCAGTTTGGATTGCTTGGCCTTATAATAAAAATGATTGGCCTGGATTATATCAATTTATTCCTGAAGTAATTTTAAAAATTATAAAAAAAATTTCAAAAAATCAAAAAATTAACTTAATCGTTAGCAAAAATATAAAAAATATAAAAAAATTAATAAAACTTAATAAAATCAAAAATATCAACTTCCACTATATTAAAACTGATAGAATATGGTTAAGAGATTCTGGACCCATATTTATAACAAACAAGGTCGAAAAGAAAAAAGTAATACTAAATTTTGGTTTTAACGGATGGTCAAAGTATAAAAATTATAAAAATGACAATAAAATCAATAATAGTATTAGTAAAATTGCTAATTTTAAAAAGATTGATCCAATAATCAAAAAAAAAGGCAGAATTAGAAAAATAATCATGGAAGGAGGGGCATTTGATGTAAATGGCTCAGGTACAATTTTATTAACTGAAGAATGTTTGTTAAGCAAAATTCAAGAAAGAAATAAAAATTTTAAAAAAAAAGACTACGAAGAAACGTTTAATAAATACTTAAATATAAAAAACTTTATATGGCTTAAAAAAGGAATTGCTGGCGATGACACGCATGGACATGTTGATGACATATCAAGATTTGTTTCAAGAAATACGATTATGACTGCGGTTGAAAATAATAAAAAAGATATAAATTACAAAAACTTAAATAAGAATTTAAATATATTGAAAGAAAGTAAATGTGAGAAAGGAAAGAAATTCAAAATTATAAAAGTTCCTATGCCTTCACCAATTTATATTGAGAATACAAGAGTTCCTGCAAGTTATATGAATTTTTATATTTGTAATAAAAAAATAATTCTTCCAATATTCAAAGTAAAAGAAGACAATATTGCAATTAAAATTTTCAAAAATTACTTTAGAAATAGAAAAATCGAAACAGTTGACTGTAGCAAATTGATATGGGGATTTGGTGCAATACATTGCATGACCCAACAAGAACCTAAAATTTAGTTATGCTGCTTTTAGTGTGCCGAGTAATAATCTAAAAGGTATCAACATTACAAGAGCTACAAATATTTTTACCGCAAGATCTCCTAACGATAAAGTTACCCAAGGAATTCCCGTTCCATAGAATGATATTGAGAAAAATAAAAAAGTATCAACTGTTGAACCTATCAAAGAAGATGTTAAAGGTGCTATAAACCACTTTTTTTGTCTTAATTGATCAAATATCTGAACATCTAAAAGTTGAGCAATTATAAAAGCTGTTCCTGAACCAATTGCTATTCTTATAGAAATAAGATCAGTAAAATTAGTTGAAAATATTAAAGTAAACAAAATTCCAATTGTGAAGCCTATATAGACAATTTTTCTAGCTACTAATTTTCCAAAGGATCTGTTGGCTAAATCTGTAATTAAAAATGCAATTGGATAACTAAAAGCACCGTAAGTTAAAATTTCCTCTAAACCGTAATATTTTATAGGAAATTGAACTAAATAATTAGATGCTAACACAACCAATCCCATTAAAAATGAGAGAGTAAGGAAAACTTTATTCATTATGCTGTTTTTGCGATTATTGATTTTTTAAGCTTTTTTAATCTTAACGATAAATCTCTTGATTTTGCAGATTTTAAGAAATTATCAAAGCTACCTTTTTTATCTACAGATCTAACACCTGCATTTGAAACTGTTAATCTCATAGATTTTTTTAAAAGTTCACTTTTAAATTTTACTTTCTTTAAATTTGGAAGAAATCTTCTCTTAGTTTTATTGTTAGCGTGACTAACATTGTGACCTTTTAGAGGGATTTTACCAGTAAGTTCGCATTTTTTAGACATAAATTTTCAAGATGTATATGGTCTTAAAGAATACCAGTCAAGATTAATTTTTTGTTCCAATAACTTCAGAAATATTTTTAAAACCTTCTCTTTTTACAATTTCGTCGAGATCTTTATTAATTTTTGAAGCAATAGTTGGTCCTTTATAAACCATACCTGTATACAATTGCACAAGAGTTGCACCGCTTACAATTTTATTAAAAACGCCATCGGCAGAGTCAACGCCTCCAACTCCAATTATTAAGATTTTTTTTCCAACTAATTTAAAAAATTTATTAATCAATTCATTAGAGATATTTTCAAGTGGTTTTCCAGACAAACCGCCTTTCTCTAATTTATTTATATTAGATACATTTTCTCTATTTCTATCGGTCGTATTTGAAACTATAACTATTTGAACATTATATTTTAAAAAAAGTTCTGAGATTTCATCAATACTTTTTTCATCAATATCAGGAGATACTTTGACTGCTATTGGCACATTTGAATTCAAATTTTTCTTTTCTTCATTTATGCATTTTAAAAGATTATCTAACTCTTCATTTTTGTGAAAGTTTCTTAAATTTTCTGTATTAGGAGAAGAGATATTAATTGTAATATAGTCTGCTAAATTATGAAATTTTCTGAAACAAATTAAATAATCTTCAACTCTGTTTTCAGTATCTTTATTAGGTCCTATATTAATACCAAGTAATCCATTAGGTGAATTATTTTCAATATTTTTTTTACTTTCCTCTGATCCAATATTGTTAAATCCAAGTCTATTAATTAAAGCCTCATCTTCCTCCAATCTGAATACTCTTGGCTTTGGATTTCCTATTTGTGGTTTAGGTGTAATTGTACCTACCTCAACGAAACCAAATCCTAGTTTGTATAGAGGATTGTAGACTTCTGCATTTTTATCAAATCCAGCAGCAACACCTAGAGGAGAATTTAAGGTTTTGTTTAAAAATTTAGTTTGGATAGTAACTCTGGTTGTTTTATCTATAGCTGGTATCTGATTTAACTTTAAAGCCTTTATGGCTAGCGAGTGTGCAACTTCAGGGCTAAATTTAAATATAAAAGGTCTTATAAGATTAAACATTTTCAACCTTTTTTCTTATCAATTCTTTGGTTTCATTTACTCCAAAAAAACTAATGAAGAAGCCCATTCTGGGTCCATTTTCGTCACCAAATACAACCTCATAGATAAGCTTAAACCATTCTCTTAAATTTTCTTTATAACCATTTTCTTTTCCTACGGTAAAAATATTTGTCTGAATATCTTCAGGAGCCATTTTATCATTACAATTATCTAAAGACTTAATTAATGCTTTCAGTGCAACTTTCTCTTTTTCATTTGGAGTTTTGTAAATTTTTTTTGTTTTTATAACATCATTGAAATATTTTATTGCATATTCAATTAAATTATCGAAAATTGGATGATCATTTTCATTAATTTCTGACTTGTATTTTTTTACAAATTTCCAAAGTAATTGTTTGCTGTCCGCATTACTTGTTTCAACTAAATTTAAAAGCATTGAAAAAGTCATAATTGTATTTTCCTCTGGCATTGATCCATTATGTACATGCCAAACTGGATTCATTAACTTCTGTAAATCATTTTGAGTTTTTCCTTTTTCTATAAAATCTAGATATTCATCAACAGCTTTTGGAACAACTTCTCTGTACAATTTTTTTGCTCTTTTTGGATTTTGATACATGTAAAGAGATAGACTTTGAGGAGATGCATAATTCAGCCATTCATCTATAGTTACTCCATTACCTTTTGATTTAGATATTTTTTCACCTTTTTCGTCCAAAAAAAGTTCATACGCAAAACCAGATGGGTTAGACTTACCTAATGTTTTAATAATCTTAGTTGAAAGAATTGCACTCTCAATTAAATCCTTTCCATACATTTCAAAATCAACATCTAAAGCGTACCATCTCATTGCCCAATCAACTTTCCATTGCAATTTGCAGTTCCCGTCTAAAATACTTTTTTCCAATTTTGATCCATTATTATCAAATATGATTTTAGAAGATTTAGAATCAATTTCTAAAACAGGTATTTCAAGAACTTTTCCAGTTTCTGGGCATATTGGTAAAAAGGGGGAATAGGTTTTTTGTCTTTCTTTGCCTAAAGTTGGAAGAATTATTTCCATAATTTTTTCATAATTTTCTAGAACTAATTTTAGGGTGTCATTAAAATAACCAGACTTGTAGAGTTCTGTAGAACTTTTAAATGAATATTCAAATTTAAAATTATCAAGAAATTGTTTCAACATATTATTATTATGTTCTCCAAAACTACTAAACTTTTCAAATGGATCAGGGACATCCGTTAAAGGTTTGTGAAGATTATTCTTGAGCTTTTCTTGATTTGGAACATTTTCAGGTACTTTTCTAAGACCATCCATATCATCAGAAAATGTAATAATTTCCTTTGGAATATCTGTTAAATGATCAAGAGCGTTGACAATCATTGTCGTCCTTGCAACTTCTCCAAATGTACCTATATGTGGTAGACCACTAGGACCATAACCAGTTTGTAAAACAATTTTATTTTTTTTCTCTATGTTCGATTTTCTCTCTCTTAATAGCTTTTTAGCCTCAACAAATGGCCAGGCGTTTGTTTTGTCAAAATTTGTTTTGTCTATCACAACTACTTAAATATCCTTAATATCAGCCTTTTTAATAATTCATATAGAGTTGAAATTTATTTACCATAAAATAATGTCCATTCAAAATGTCCAATTATAAAACTGTCTTTTTTACATTAGGGGTTTTGCAAATTATTTTAGGTCTTTCAATGATTGTACCTATTTTGGTTCAATTAATATTTGATCAAATTGATGCAGGATTTATCGGATCAATGATTGTTACTATTGTTTTTGGATTTTTATTTTTCATTTCTAATTATGATCACGATAAAAAGATAAGCTTACCTCAAGCTTTTTTGCTCACAACACTTTCCTGGTTAAGTATTGCTATATTTGGTTCTTTACCTTTAATTTTTTCTAGTACGGATTTGAGTTTTACAGATGCGTTTTTTGAGAGCATGTCTGGTATTACAACAACAGGATCTACAATTATCACGAATCTAAATGAAACGTCTAAAGCGATATTACTTTGGAGAGGAATGTTACAGTGGTTTGGCGGTATTGGAATTATCGTAATGGCAATCACTTTAATGCCTTTAATGAATATAGGGGGTATGCAACTTTTCAATATTTCATCTAATGATACTTCTGAAAAAATTTTTCCTAAAACTAAAGAAGTTTCTTTGAGATTATTGTCTATATATAGCTTATTAACTTTAACTTGTGCTTTTTTTTATTTTATATTTGGGATGAGTTTTTTTGATAGTATCGTGCATGCTATGACAACAATAGCGACTGGAGGTTTTGCAAATTATAATGAATCTATAGGTTATTTTAACAGCTCGTTAATAGAAATTAATGCAATAATATTTATTATTCTTGGAAGTATACCTTTTATTAGTTACATCAAATACTTGGCTGGAGATAAGAAAATATTTTTCAAAGACACACAAATAAAAACTTTTATAATTTTGGTTATTATTTCAATTCTTTTAATGTTTTTTTATTTATCTGTTATAAATAAAAGCTTAACTGAAATAAGTTTTTTATCTGTTAGCTTTAATATAATTTCTATTTTGACTGGAACAGGATATGCTACAGAAAATTTTAGTAATTGGGGTCAATTTCCATTAGTATACTTCATAATTTTAATGTTTATTGGAGGCTGTGCTGGCTCTACAACTTGTGGAATAAAGATTTTTAGAGTTCAAATTTTGTATCAATTTATATCAAACCAGCTGAAAAAAATAATTTATCCTCGAGGAATTTTCAAAATTAAATATCAAAATAATAATGTGGATGAAAAATTTATGGACTCAATTATTTCATTTATATTCCTTTACATATTAATATTTTTTGTTGTGACTGCGCTTTTATCGCTTGATGGATTAAATTTTATTACAGCAATTTCGGCAGCTGCCACGTCAATTTCAAATGTTGGTCCAGGTTTAGGCGATATTATTGGTCCAAACGGAAGTTTTTCAAGCCTGTCTGATTTTTCTAAATGGGTTCTCAGTGCTGCAATGATACTTGGAAGGTTGGAATTATTTGCAATTCTAGTATTATTTATTCCATCTTTTTGGAGAAAATATTAATGTTTGAAAAAAAACAAACCTGGTCGGAGTCTATTTTAGTTTACAAGGATATTCGAATGCTAAGAATATTACTTCTTGGTGCAATTAGTGGATTTCCTTGGGTTTTAATTGCCAGCAGTTTAAGCCTTTGGCTAAAAGAAGAAGGTTTAAGTAGATCAACTATTGGATGGGCAGGTTTAATATTTGGAGTGTACGCCTTTAATTATTTGTGGGCACCAATAATTGATAGAATACAAATTCCATTTTTAACAAAAAGATTAGGGCATCGACGAGGCTGGATTGTCCTTATGCAAATTATAATTTTATTTAGTTTAATTGTTTGGACTTTTATTAACCCTACAGAAAATTTGGCGTTACTAATTAGTGTTGGATTAGTTATAGCAATTGCTTCGGCTACACAAGATATTACAGTTGATGCGTTGAGAATCGAACAAATTAATGCTGATGAAGGAAAATCTATGGCAGCAGGTGCTGCTATGGCTGTAGTTGGATGGTGGACCGGATATAAGTTAGGTGGTGTTATAGCATTGTTTACTGCCGAATTTTTTCAAAACATTGGAATTGAAGATTACTGGCAAACTACTTTTTTAGTTCTTGGCGTTGTAGTAATCCTGATGAATATAGGTTTAATGTTTATACACGAGCCTATAACAACAGATAGGCAAAACAAACAAAAAGAAACAGATGAAATAATACAATCAAAACTTGGATCAAATAATGTAATAACAAAATTTGTTGCTTATATTACTGGTACAATAGGAGGTCCAATAATTACTTTCTTCAAAAAAAATGGTTTCTCAATTGCAGTTGGAATCCTTGGCTTTGTCTTCCTTTTTAAAATTGGAGAGGCCTTTCTTGGAAGAATGTCTATAGTTTTTTATAAAGAGGTTGGATTTTCAAAAGGTGAAATAGCGATATACTCTAAAACTCTAGGCTGGATAACGACAGTTGTATTTACATTATTAGGTGGAATATTTGCTATGAGAGCTGGCACAATAAAAACAATGTTTGTTGCCGGTGGATTTATGGCAGCAACAAATTTATTATTTGCTGCTCTCGCGTGGTCAGGAAAATCTGAGTGGTTGTTTGCTTTAGCGGTTATCGCTGATGATATATCTGCAGCATTTGCAACTGTTGCTTTTGTAGCCTTTATCTCTCTTTTAGTGGATAGGACTTATACCGCTACACAGTATGCACTTCTAGCTTCAATTGGAACTGCAGGAAGAACGACCCTTGCTTCTTCATCCGGTGCTTTAGTTGATTGGCTAAATGGAGACTGGGGAACCTTTTTTATAATTACCACTTTAATGGTTATCCCGTCTTTAATTTGTTTATGGTTTATAAGGAATAAAATTAAAATTGGTGCAAAATAGTTTTTTTTTAAAAGAACCTTTTGTTGATATATTAGAGGAACCAAAGAAGAACTCTAATATTAGCTCTCAACTTATCTACGGTGAGAGTTTTAAAATAATTAGTAAAAAAAAAAATTATTTTAAAATAAAGACTTCATATGACAAATATTCAGGCTTTATAAAAAAAGTTGATAGCTATAAAAAATTCAATCCAACTCACAAAGTTGGAATTTTAAAGGCTAGAATTTATTTGGGTAATAAAAGAGAAAAATCAAATAAGTTTTTACCATTTACGAGCAAAATACAAATTTTAAAAAGAAATCAAAATTTCATTATGTATAAAAAAGATAAATGGCTAAGGTCAAAAGATATATTTCCAATTCAAAAAAAAAATACTGATTTTGTAAAAATATTTAAGAGTTTTCTAAATTGTAAATATAAATGGGGTGGAAAAACATTCGAAGGAATTGATTGTTCAGCTCTATTACAAATATTTTATAAATTTAATAATAATTTTTTTCCAAGAGATACGATTGATCAAGTTAAATTAAAAAAAGGTGTGGAATCCAAAAAAAAATTTAAAAAAGGTGATATTATTTTTTGGAAAGGACATGTTGCTATATGCATCAATACAAATGATCTTATTCACGCTTATGGTCCAAAAAAAAGAGTGATCATAATGCCAATTAAAAAAACGATAAAACTAATTAAAGAAACTGCGAAATTAGATGTAAAGAAAGTAACAAGGATCTGAATTATTCTCGACCAAAATCAGGTTTAGATATATCTTGTTTTTGAGAAATTATTTGTTTTCTTACTACTTTAGAATTGATTAATTTTTTTATTATCTTTGAATTTTCTTTCTTGCTTATATTCTTCTTAAAATCTTTTAAATTTTTCATAAAAAGATTTATTGCTTCAATCATATTAGTTTTATTCTCGAAAAATATATCTCTCCACATTATTTCGTTGGATGCAGCAATTCTTGAGAAATCTCTTAATCCACCAGCACTAAATTTAATCAAATTTTTATTCTTTTTTTTCTGAAAATCCTGAGCAGTTTTTATTAAATTGTAAGCAATCAAGTGAGGTAGATGGCTAGTGACTGAAAAAATTTTATCATGATCATCAGGGTTCATAATAATTATTTTAGATCCTAAAGATTTCCAAAATTTCTCTACTTTTTTTTGTTTTAGATCATTTTTATCTTTTATTATTATGCACCACTTGTTTTTGAACAAATTAGCATTACCATATTCGGGCCCACTAACTTCAGATCCTGAGATAGGATGACTCATCACCCAATCAAGATTTTTTGATAATTTTTTTTTTTTTAAAGAAATTAGATTTTTTTTTGTTGAACCAACGTCAGTTACAATTGAATTATGATTGAGATTTTTATTTAATGACGAAAAAAATTTAGGATATTCACTCATAGGAGTACTTAAAATCACAAGATCAATTTGTTTTAAATTTTTATCTAACCTTGTTAAAAATTTAATTTTTTTGTTAAATTTTTTAATAATAGATTTATATTTTTTTGATTTTTCAAATACAAAAAAATTTTTAGAAATTTTTTTTTGTATTGACGCCTTTAATATTGACGAGCCTATCAATCCGCAACCAATAATAAGAATATTATTAAACATTTTTAAAAATAGTATTCATTCTTTTAAGGAATATTTGGTTTTCTTTTGTGTTACCAATTGTAAGTCTTAAACAATTTTTTATGCCATATGAATTCATTTCTCTTAGTATAATTCCATATTTCTGTAATTTTTTTAAAGTTATGTCTGCGGTAAATTTTGCTTTTTTGAAATCTAATAAAAAGAAATTACCAGATATTTTGTTTGTACCAATATTATATTTTAACATCTCATTTTTAATTTTTTTGCACCATTTAAGATTATGTATTACTGACTTTTTAACAAATTTATTGTCTTTAAGTGATTCAACAGCACAAATTTGAGCAAATTTATTTACGTTAAAAGGTGGTTTAATTTTATATAATTCTTTAATTATAGATTTATCACCGTATCCCCAGCCTATCCTTAATGAAGCTAGACCATAGATTTTTGAAAATGTTCTTAAAATAAATACATTTTTAGAGTTTTTAAATAACTCAATTCCAGATTTGTAATCTTTATTCTTCATATATTCAAAATATGCATCATCAACAACCAATAAAATATTTTTATTTAATCTTCTCCTTAAGTCTAATAGCTCGTTTTTTGTTAAATAAGTTCCTGTTGGATTATTTGGATTTGCAATAAAAACAATTTTTGTTTTTTTTGATGTCTTTTTAAGAATTTCTTTAACTGAAACTTTAAAATTAATTTCTTTAGCTAATTTTACATTTGCTCCAACGATTTTGGAATATATCCTATACATGAGGAAACTGTACTGAGGAACAACAACTTCATCATTTTCTCTAAGGAACAATTGACAAAGCATTTGAATTACTTCGTCAGAACCAGAGCCACAAATTATCTTGGATTTATCACAACCATACTTCTTTGATATTTTTTGTGTTAATTCCGAAAATTTACTGTCTGGATATTTTGATATATCAAATTTAGACTTAACAATTTTTTCAACGTTTTTACTGACACCTAAAGCAGATTCATTTGCAGATAACTTAATAATATTTTTATTACCAGCCAATAAGGATTTTCCTGGTTTGTAACTCTGTAATTTTATCTTTTTAAATCTTAGCGCTGTCATAGTAAATATTTCACTATAAATAGTCTTTTAACTAGATAAAACAATAATTAATTGAGCAATATTTGACATATAAATTCCTTTGAAGTAAAACCTGCATGCGCTGATTTATACTGAATTGCGAGCGCTATAAAAAAACCGCTAAAATGTTTTTTTTCTCACAATTCAATCAGTACAATTATTATGAATAAGAATATTGATACAAAAAAAATAATTATATCAAATCCCCTTAAATTGGATTGTGGTAAGGAAATTAATAACTTTCCAATAGCATATGAGACATATGGGGAATTAAACAGTGAAAAAAGTAATGCAATATTAGTTTTCCATGCTTTGACTGGAGATCAATATGTTTCTGGAAAAAACCCAATAACTAATAAAGATGGTTGGTGGAGTTATGTTGTTGGAGAAAATAAGCCAATTGATACAAATAAATTTTTTGTGATTTGTGCAAACGTTATTGGAGGCTGCATGGGATCTTACGGACCTAGCACAATAAATGAGACTACTGGTAAACAAATAGGAACTGATTTTCCAATTATAACTATTAACGACATGGTTAACGCTCAATATGAGCTAATTAAATATTTAGAAATTGAAAAACTTTTTGCTGTAGTAGGTGGTTCAATGGGTGGAATGCAAGTGCTACAATTTGTTTCCAATTTTCCAGATAAAGCAAAACTCGCAATACCGATTGCTTGCACATCTAGTCACTCAGCACAAAACATAGCTTTTAATGAATTAGGAAGACAAGCAATTATGGCTGACAGTAAGTGGGAAAATGGATTTTATAGTAATTACAAATTAAATCCTGACAAAGGTTTAGCAGTAGCAAGAATGGCAGCACATATTACTTATCTTTCTGAAAAAGGATTGCAGGAAAAATTTGGAAGAAAATTGCAAGATAGGGATAGCCTAAGATATGGATTTGAGGCAGATTTTCAAATTGAGAGTTATCTTAGATACCAAGGATCTGTATTTGTTGATAGATTTGATGCTAATAGTTATCTATATATAACTCGTGCAATGGATTATTTTGACTTATCCAAACAGCACAAAGGAAATTTATCTGATGCATTCAAAAAAACTAAAACAAAATTTTTCGTAATATCATTTACATCAGATTGGTTGTATCCAACATCGGAGAATAGAGAAATAGTTATGGCACTAAATTCTATTGGTGCAGATGTCGGATTTGTTGAAATAGAATCTGATAAGGGGCATGACTCTTTTTTGCTTGATGTTCCAAGTTTCCTAAAGACACTTGGCGATTATATTAATTCAACCTACAAAGTTATAAATGAAAGAAGAATTTAACATTATATCTAATTTGATAGAGGAAAATACTAGAGTTCTAGATGTCGGTTGTGGCAATGGAGACTTGATGAAATTTTTACAAGAAAACAAAACTAAAGATATTCGTGGATTAGAAATTTCTAAAGAAAAAGTTCAAAATTGTTTATCAAAGGGATTAACTGTAATTGAGGGGAATGCTGAAAGCGATTTAAAACAATTTCCTAAATCGTCTTTTGATTACGTTATTTTAAGCCAAACATTACAAGCTTTCCTTAATCCTGAATTAGTAATTAATGAATTACTAAAAGTAGGAAAAAAAGTAATTGTTACTATACCTAATTTTGGTTACTGGAGAGTTAGACTACAATTATTGTTTAAAGGCACAATGCCTGTAACAGAAAATTTACCTCATGAATGGTACAATACACCAAATTTACATATGTGCACAATTAAAGATTTTTATAATTTTTGCAGTAGTAAGAATATTAAAATATTTAAGTCTATCGCTTTAAAAAAAAGTCGAATTTCAGAAATAAATAAATCAAATTTAAATTATAAAAATCTTGACTCTCATTTAGGTATATTTTTAATAGAAAATTAAATGAAAGTAGAAATTATTAAGTGTCTGGAAGACAATTTTTCTTACATTTTAATTAATGAAGCTAATAGAAATTGTTGTGTTGTTGATCCTGGTGAAGCAGATCCAATTATAAATTATTTAGAGAAAAATAAATTAAATTTAAAATATATATTAAATACACATCATCATCATGACCATGTTGGCGGGAATGAGGAATTAAAAAAAAAATTTAATGCAGAAGTAGTAGGTTATGTTGGAGATAAAAACAGAATACCTCAAATTGATATTTGCTTAAGTGATGGTGAAATTTGGAAGAAAGATATTTTTGAAGCAAAAATATATCATGTCCCTGGCCATACAATAGGTCATATCTGTTTTCATTTTTTTAAAAATAAGTTAATTTTTACAGGAGATACTTTATTCTCTTTGGGATGTGGAAGAATTTTTGAAGGGAGTTATGAGCAAATGTACAACTCACTACGAGTTTTAAAAAATTTAGATAAAGATACAAAAATTTATTGTGGACATGAGTATACTTTAAAGAATTCTGAATTTTGTTTAGCACAAGATTCCAATAACAATGAATTACTAAACAAAATTAAAGAAATTAAAGAAAAAATTAAACAAGGCAAAACTAGTATGCCATCGACGATTGGTGAGGAACTTAATTGTAACATTTTTCTTAAGTCAAACGATCTAGAAAATTTCAAAAAATTGCGGGATTTAAAGGATAATTTTTAAGTTATTAAACTTGACTATAATACAACCCGGACTATATTGCTCCCTATAAAAATTAGGGCTAACTATGTCATTCGCGGTAATTCAAACAGGTGGTAAACAATATAAAGTTAAAGCTGGAGAGATTCTTAAAGTTGAAAAACTCGAAGATTCAAAAGAAAATTCAAAAATAGAGTTTAATGAAATACTAGCTTACGGAGATGATAAAAATTTAGAGTTAGGAGAGCCAACTATTAGTGGAGCTAAAGTTGAAGCTGAATTAATAAAAAATGGAAAAAATAGAACAGTTCTTATTTTTAAAAAAAGAAGAAGGCAAAATTCGAGAAGAAAGAATGGTCATAGACAAAAATTTACAATGGTAAGAATAAGTAAAATCTATTCAAAAGATGGTAAAGTTATTTCTGAAGCAGAAAAAAGAAAAGAAATACCATCAAAAAAAACAGTTGAAACTAAGGAAGCAGCTAAATAAAAAGTAATTTATGGCAACGAAAAAAGCAGGTGGATCGTCAAGAAACGGAAGAGATAGTGCAGGTCGTAGACTGGGTGTGAAAAAATATGGCGGCGAGATGGTTGTGCCTGGCAACATTATTGTAAGACAAAGGGGAACTAAAATATTTCCTGGAGAAAATGTTGGCATGGGTAAAGACCATTCGATTTTTTCAGTTGTTAAAGGTAAAGTAGAGTTTAAAAAATCAAAATCTGATAGAACTTACGTTTCTGTAAAGCCCAATTAATAGTTACAACACTCACATAGTTGTTATATGAAATTTCTAGATCAAGTTAAGATATATGTAAAAGCTGGCAACGGAGGGTCAGGATCTCCAAGCTTTCGTAGGGAAAAATTTGTAGAGTTTGGTGGCCCTGATGGCGGAGATGGAGGCAAAGGAGGATCTGTAATTCTTATAAGTGAGAGAAATCTTAATACTTTGATTGATTACAGGTATCAACAACACTTCAAAGCTGAAAGAGGAAAGGATGGCAGTGGAAAAAACAAAACTGGGAAAGGTGGTGATGATTTATATTTAAAAGTACCTTTAGGAACACAAGTATTTGAAGAAGATAATAAAACACTTATTTATGATTTTAAAAGTCAGAAAGAGGAATTTTTAGTAGCAACCGGAGGTAAAGGGGGATTTGGAAATACAAGGTTTAAGTCCTCAACCAATAGAGCCCCAAAGAAATTTACAAAAGGGGGTCAAGGAGAGGAATTTTGGATTTGGCTTCAACTAAAAACGATTGCTGATATCGGTATCATAGGATTGCCCAATGCTGGGAAATCCAGCTTGCTTGCATCAATGACGAGTGCAAATCCAAAAATAGCAAACTATAAATTTACTACAATTAATCCAAATCTTGGGGTTGCTAGTTATGATGACAAAGAAGTTACTTTAGCAGATATACCAGGCTTAATTGAGGGTGCTCATACCGGAACTGGTCTTGGAATAAAATTTTTAAAACATATAGAAAGGTGCAAAACTTTGCTGCATTTAATAGATATAACTGAAGATGATTTATTTATTTCTTACAATCAAGTCAGAAAAGAATTATCAAAATACAGTAAAGATTTAGTTAAAAAAAAAGAAATAGTAGTTTTAAATAAAACTGACTTAATAGATGAAGAGGAAAAAAAAGAGAAGATAAAAAAACTCAAGAATAAATTAAAAAAAAATATCTTTTTCATGTCAACAATGGATAAAAAATCAGTATCAGATATAAAGTCAAAGTTGGTAAACTATGTATCTTAAGGACTCCAAAACTGTAGTAATAAAAATAGGTTCATCTTTATTAATAAATGACAATAAAATTATTAGAGAAAAATGGCTTTTGGAATTTGCTAAAGATATTAAAGAGTTACAAAAACTTAAAAAAAACGTTGTTATAGTGAGTTCTGGAGCAATTGCTTTAGGGTGTAAAAAATTACAATTAAATAAAAAAACTTTAAAGCTTGATAAAAGTCAAGCTGTTGCATCAATCGGACAAATAGAATTAATGAATCTTTTTAAAAAGACATTTAGCTCAAATAGAATAAATATTTCTCAAATTCTAATTACTTTAGAAGATACTGAACAAAGAAGAAGAGCTATAAATGCTAAAAGAACTTTCGAAAACTTATTTGAGCTTAATTTTGTACCTGTTGTTAATGAAAATGATAGTATTGCAACTTCTGAAATTAAATACGGAGACAATGACAGATTAGCATCAAGAGTTGCTCAAATATCAGGTGCAGATTGCTTAATATTACTATCTGATGTTGATGGATTGTATTCTAAAAATCCAAAAATTCATAAAAATGCTAAATTGATTAAAGAAATAAAAAATATTGATTCTAAAATTGAAAATTTTTCAAGTAAAAGCACAAGTGAGTATGGTACTGGTGGAATGAAAACGAAAATTGATGCTGCAAAAGTTTGTCAAGTCTCAGGTTGCTATATGGCTATTGCAAATGGTTTAATTAAAAGACCAATTAAAAATATACTGGAACATAATTCTGGGACATGGTTTTTGCCAAAAATATCTAAATTAGATGCAAGAAAAAAATGGATAATTAGCTCTATATCTCCAAAAGGAGAAATTATAATAGATGATGGTGCTTTAAATGCTTTAAAAAATGGAAAAAGTTTATTAGCTGCAGGTATTAAAAAAGTTTCAGGAAAATTTGTTAAAGGTGATCATGTTAGAATTTTGGATAAAAATAACAAAGAATTTGCTAGAGGGTTGAGTAGTTTTACATCTGATGAGATATCCAAAATAAAAGGAGAACATTCTAACAAAATTAGTAATCTTTTAGGCTATGTTACAAAGTCTGAAGTTATACATAAAGATGATATGGTTAAAATTTAATGAGTAAAATACTTAAAAAAATTGGATTAAATTCTAGAAAAGCTTTGAATTCAAGTATTAGTCCAAAAAAAAAGAATAAAGTTTTAAAAGATTTTGTAAAATTAATTGAGATTAATAAGAATAAAATAATTAGTGAAAATAAGAAAGATATTTTTTATGCAAAAGAAAAAAAATTAAAAGAAAACTTAATTCAAAGACTCGCTCTTAATAATAATAAATTAAAAAGTATAATTGACTCTATTAAAACTATTACTTCTTTTAAAGATCCAGTTAATCAAGTAACTTCCAAATGGAAAAGGCCAAATGGACTTCAAATTAGAAGGGTTACAATACCAATAGGAGTTATAGGTGTAATATTTGAGAGTAGACCCAATGTTACATCGGATGTATCAGCACTATGTTTTAAATCTGGGAATGCTGTTATATTAAGAGGTGGTTCCGAAGCCTACAATAGTAATAAAATTTTAGTAAATTTATTTAGGAAAGCTCTAAAAAAAAATAAAGTAAACGAAAATTACGTCCAGTTTATAAACAATAAAAGCAGAAAACTCGTAGATTATTTATTATCAAAAATGGAAAACTCCATTGATGTTGTAATACCACGAGGCGGAAAAAATTTAGTAAAAAAAGTTAAACAACTTTCAAAGGTGCCAGTTATTGGTCATTTGGAAGGGATTTGTCATACATATATTGATAAAGAGGCAGAAGATAATATGGCAAACAAAATAGTATTAAATGCTAAGTTGAGAAATACTAGTATATGTGGTGCAACTGAAACTCTCTTAATACATAAAAGTAAATCAAAATCAGTAAATTTAATTTTAAATTCACTAGCTGAAAGTGGTTGTAAAATTTTAGCTGATAAAAAAATAAGTAAATTATTTAAAGGCAAAACATATCCTGCAAATAATAATACTTGGTCAAAAGAACATCTTTCACCGATTATTTCGGTTAAATTAGTGAATGATGTCGAAGAAGCAGTTGCCCATATCAACAAATATGGAACTATGCATACAGATGCAATAGTAACCAAAAACAAAAATACAGCAAAATTCTTTATTAAGAATGTAAAAAGCTCTATTGCTATTCAAAATTCGTCAACACAATTCGCTGACGGAGGCGAATTTGGATTTGGTGGAGAGGTTGGAATTTCAACAAACACCTTACCACCAAGAGGTCCTGTCGGTTTAAATCAATTAGTAAGTTATAAATATGAAGTTTATGGTTCGGGGCAAATTAGAAAATAAAAAGATTGGTATACTCGGTGGATCGTTTGATCCAGCTCATGTTGGTCATGTAAGAATTTCTAAATTAGCAAAAAAAAATTATGATTTGAGCCAAGTTATATGGGCTATAACAAAACAAAATCCATTTAAAAAAAATAATCCAAATGATCTATACAAAAGAACAGCTTATGCAAAAAAAATTAATAAAAATAATAAATTTATAAAAGTTAAATGTTTTGAAGAAATAATAAAATCTAATCGTACAGTAGATTTAATTAAACATTTAAAAAAAAAATTTAAACATTCAGAAATATTTTTTTTAATGGGGGCAGATAACCTAATAAATTTTCATAAATGGAAGGGGTACAATTCAATAACTAAAATGTGCAAAATATTGGTATTTGATCGAAATGGATACAAATCAAAGGCTTTTAGATCTAAATCATTTAAGAAATATAATAAAAAAGCAGTTGAATTTATAAAGTTTAATAAAGTCAATATTTCATCTTCTCAATTAAGAAAAATTTGATACTCTAAATTCAATTAATGGAAAAAATATCAGCTCTTAAAGATGAAATAATCAAAACGCTTGATATTAATAAAGCCTTAGACATAGTTTCAATAGATCTCGAGGGAAAATCATCAGTTGCAGACTTCATGATTATAGCTAGTGGTACATCATCAAGACATATTCAAGCTTTGTCTGAACAAGTTTTTGAAAAATTAAAAATTAATGGTGTGAATAATTGTAAAATTGAAGGAAAAGATAGCAATGATTGGAAGCTTGTGGATGGAATAGACTTAATTGTTCATATTTTCAATCCTGAAAAAAGAAAATTTTATGAATTAGAGAAAATGTGGTCAGAATTAATTCCTAAAGAAAAACTGATCATATGAAAAAAGTATACTTAATAGCGTCTTTAATTTTTTTCGTATTTACAAATCCAATTTTGAGTAATGAAAACGATATTTACAAAAAAATTGATTTATTCAGCGAAGTCTTAGATAAAATTAATAAAGAATATGTTGATGAAGTAAATCAGAGTGAAGCAATGGATGCTGCTATAAACGGCGTTTTGCAATCTTTGGATCCTTATTCAGCATATATGTCTCCAGACTCGTTTAAAAATATGCAAACTGAGACTAGCGGAGAATTTGGAGGATTGGGCATTGAAGTCAGTATGGAGGCAGGTGTCGTAAAAGTAATTTCTCCAATTGATAACTCGCCAGCTGAGGAGGTTGGTGTTAAAGCTGGAGATTACATCGTTAAAATTGATGATGTTCAAGTTCAAGGAAAAACTCTTTCTGAAGCTGTAGAATTGATGAGAGGCCCAGTTGGATCTGATATAGAAATTACTGTCAGAAGAAGAGGAGAAAGAAAAGCACTTATATTTACAATTACAAGAGAAATAATACAAGTTGCATCTGTAAAGTCAGAAATTAAAGATGATCAAACAGCTTATATAAGATTAACATCATTCAATGAGAATAGTAGTAAACAAATAAAAAATAAAATCAAAGAATTTAAGAAAAATAAGAAAATTAAAAATTACATATTAGATTTAAGAAACAATCCTGGTGGATTGTTATCTCAAGCGATAAAAATATCAGATTATTTTTTAGAAAATGGAGAAATAGTTTCAACAAAAAGTAAAAGGAAGTATGAAAATAGAAAATGGTTTGCAAAAAAAGGAGATATTATTGATGGAGAAACAATGGTTATTTTGATTAATTATGGGTCTGCATCAGCATCTGAGATTGTTGCAGGAGCACTACAAGATCACAAAAGAGCTATATTAGTAGGAGAGAGTACATATGGAAAAGGGTCAGTCCAGTCAATTATTCCTTTAGAAAACGAAGGTGCCATAAGACTTACTGTTTCTAAATACTATCTCCCATCAGGTAAATCGATTTCAAGAGTAGGTGTAAATCCAGATATAGTTATTGCTGAAGGTTCAGATGAATTTAGAATAAATACAGATACTGATAACCAGTTGGAATTTGCTCTTAAATTATTAAATGGTTAAGAATGAAAGAAAAATTTCAAAAACTTCCATTAAGAAATGGTGTTGGTATCGCAGTCCTAAATAAAGAAAATAAGATATTTGTTGCAAAAAGAATTGATAATCCTGCTGATTTTTGGCAGATGCCTCAGGGCGGTATTGATGAAGGTGAAAATTATTTTGATGCAGCGTTGAGGGAACTTAAAGAAGAAACAAGCATAAAGTCAGTAGAACTAGTTAAAGAAATAAGCAAATACACAACTTACGATCTTCCTGATCGCCTTTTAGGAATTATTTGGAAAGGAAAATATAAAGGCCAAAAGCAAAAGTGGTTTATTGTAAAGTTTAATGGAGAGGAAAATGAGATTAACATTAAGACTAAACATCCTGAATTTTTAGATTGGAAATGGATAGATATTAAAGATTTAACAACTAAAGTTGTGGATTTCAAACTTCATGTTTATCAAGAAATTCAAAAAGAACTAGAAAAAGTAATTAATTAATACTTATAGATTTTAGAACTTCGACTTTGTGGTTTAAAAGAAATCTTTTTTGATCATCAATATTATCTTTTGATAATTCTGCTTCAGCACTGCTTATCGACTCAGATACAAAATTTTTATCAGCATCTTTTAAATCAAAAATTGAACTAGTTAATACAGATAATGTATTGTCTTTAAATTCGACAATACCATCTTCAACATAGAAACTTTGTTCCTCAGACTCAGAGAATACTCTAATTATACCTGGTTTTAAAAAAGAGATGATTGGAATATGGTCTTTAAGAATACCAATCTCTCCTTCTACAGCAGGTATTACAACCTCAAATACATTATCTTTAGAAAGAAAAGATTGTTCTGGATTAACAATATCTATATTAAAGAGATTACTCATTAAGCAGCTGCATCTTTTGCCATTTTTTCAGCTTTTTCTATTGCTTCTTCTATTGTGCCAACCATATAAAAAGCAGCTTCAGGAAGATGGTCATATTCTCCTTTGCATATTGCGTCAAACCCTTTAATTGTTGACTCTAAATCTACAAGTTTACCTGGAGATCCTGTAAATACTTCAGCCACAAAGAAAGGTTGTGATAAAAATCTTTGAATTTTTCTAGCTCTAGCAACGGTTAGTTTATCATCCTCTGATAGCTCATCCATTCCTAGAATTGCAATAATATCTTGCAAAGATTTGTATGTTTGTAAAATTTTCTGAACAGATCTTGCTACCCGATAGTGTTCGTCACCAACAACTCTTGGATCTAAAATTCTAGAAGTAGAATCTAAAGGGTCAACAGCTGGGTAAATGCCTAATTCAGCAATTTGTCTTGAAAGTACAGTCGTTGCATCTAAGTGTGAAAAAGAAGTTGCTGGAGCTGGATCTGTTAAATCATCTGCAGGTACATAAATTGCCTGAACAGATGTAATTGATCCTTTATTAGTTGTTGTAATTCTTTCTTGCAGGTTTCCCATATCTGTTGCAAGAGTAGGCTGATAACCAACCGCTGAAGGAATTCTTCCTAGAAGAGCTGATACTTCTGAACCTGCCTGAGTAAATCTAAAAATGTTATCAACAAAGAACAAAACATCTTGACCCTCTTGATCTCTGAAATACTCTGCCACAGTAAGACCAGTTAAAGCTACTCTAGCTCTAGCTCCTGGAGGTTCATTCATTTGTCCATAAACTAACGCAGCTTTAGAACCAGTTCCCTCTGGCTTGATCACTCCTGACTCGATCATTTCGTGATATAAATCGTTCCCTTCTCTTGTTCTCTCTCCCACTCCAGCGAATACTGAAAATCCACCGTGGGCCTTAGCTATATTATTTATAAGTTCCATTATAATTACAGTTTTTCCAACTCCTGCTCCACCGAACAATCCGATTTTTCCACCTTTGGCATAAGGTGCTAATAAGTCGATTACCTTTATTCCAGTTACTAGAATTTCTGTTTCTGTAGACTGATCATTAAAAGAAGGAGCTTGTCGGTGTATAGGCCAATTTTCTTTAGTAGAAATTTGTCCTTTCTCATCGATTGGTTCACCTATAACGTTTACAATTCTTCCTAATGTTTCTGGACCTACTGGAACTTGAATTGGAGCGCCTGTATCTTTTACTTCGTCACCCCTTTTGAGTCCCTCTGTACTATCCATAGCAATGGTTCTAACACTTGACTCTCCAAGGTGCTGCGCAACTTCTAAAACTAATCTATTACCTCCATTATCACACTCTAAGGCTGTTAATATTTCTGGCAGTTCTCCATCAAATTTTACGTCAACGACTGCACCAATTACTTGTGTTATGTTTCCTTTTTTGCTCATAATTATAAACTTTCTGCTCCTGATATAATTTCAATTAACTCTTTTGTTATTGCTGCTTGACGGCTTCTATTATACTCAATTGTAAGCCTATCAACCAATTCGCCTGCGTTTCTGGTTGCATTATCCATTGCTGTCATCCTCGAACCTTGCTCACTGGCAGAATTCTCTAACATTGCTTTAAATATTTGCGTTGAAATATTTTTCGGCAATAAATTACTTAAAATCTCATCTTCATCTGGTTCAAACTCATAGTCATTATCATTACCAGAGTCATCTTTATCATCTTTATTTTCATTAAGTGGAACTATTTGTTGTTCTTGTGGAATTTGTGTAATTACATTTTTAAATTTATTGTAAAATATTGCGCAAACATCGAATTCATTTTTTTCAAATTTTTCAATTATAATTTTTCCTACTTTATCTGCATCAAAGTAATTTATATTTTTTGACTCTTTGAAAGAAATGTTCTCTACAATATAACTTTTATACTGTCTTTTAAGTTGATCATATCCTTTAGATCCAACAGTAATAATTTTTAAAGTTTTATTTTCAGATATTATTTTTTCGAAATAACTTTTTGCTTTTTTAATAATGTTAGTATTAAAACCTCCGCATAAACCTCTATCAGCAGTGAGTACAATACATAAATGAACTTTCTCTTCACCTGTTCCAACCAGTAACTTGGGAGCATTTTCTTTATCTGTTATACTTTTTGAAAGATTTAAAATTACATTATTCATTTTTTCAGAATAAGGTCTGCCTTTTTCAGCATTCTCTTGAGCTTTTCTTAACTTGGCTGCAGCCACCATTTTCATAGCTTTTGTTATTTTCTGAGTTGATTTAACACTCGTAATTCTTTTTCTAAGATCGTCTAAACTTGGCATTTATGATTATTTAATTCCTTTAATTAATTCTACTAATTGTTTTTCAATGTCTTCCTCGATCTTCCCAGTTTTGGCAATAGACTCCATAATCTCAGGCTTATTAGATTTACACTTTTGTAGAACTTTATTTTCAAAGTCTGCTACATCTTTAAGTTCAATATCATCCAAATAACCTTTTACGCCACAGAAAATTGATATAACTTGTTCTGCAACTGTCATGGGAGAATACTGTCCTTGTTTTAAAAGTTCAGTTAACTTCGAACCTCTATTTAAAAGTTTTTGTGTAGATGCATCTAAATCAGATCCAAATTGAGCAAAAGCTGCCATTTCTCTGTATTGAGCTAACTCTAATTTAATTGATCCAGCCACAGATTTCATAGCTTTAGTTTGTGCAGCTGATCCAACTCTAGATACGGATAATCCAACGTTTACTGCTGGTCTAATTCCTTGATTGAATAGTTCAGTTTCTAAAAATATTTGCCCATCTGTAATAGATATTACATTTGTTGGAATGTATGCAGAGACATCGCCTGCTTGTGTTTCAATAATTGGTAGCGCAGTTAAAGAACCTCCGCCATTTTCATCACTTAATTTAGCAGCTCTCTCTAATAATCTACTATGTAAATAAAACACATCTCCTGGGTATGCTTCACGCCCCGGTGGTCTTCTTAATAATAATGACATTTGTCTATATGCGACTGCTTGCTTAGATAAATCATCGTAAATAATTAAAGCATGCATTCCATTATCTCTAAAATATTCTCCCATAGTACATCCTGTGTAAGGAGCTAAAAACTGAAGAGGCGCAGAGTCTGAGGCTGTTGCGGAAACTATAGTCGTATATTCCATTGCGCCAGCGTCCTCTAAAGTTTTTACAATCTGAGCAACAGTTGATCTTTTTTGTCCAATTGCAACATATATACAATAAAGTTTTTTACTTTCGTCGTCTGACTCATTAATTTTCTTTTGATTGATAATTGTATCGATAGCTACTGCGGTTTTACCAGTTTGACGATCTCCAATTATAAGTTCTCTTTGCCCTCTTCCAACAGGAATTAAGCTATCAATTGCTTTTAAACCTGTTTGCATTGGTTCTCCAACTGATTGTCGTGGAATAATTCCTGGAGCTTTAACTTCAACTCTTTTTCTTTCTAAACTTTTATCTAAAGCTCCTTTTCCATCAATTGGATTTCCTAATCCATCAACAACTCTTCCTAAAAGTTGTTTTCCAACTGGTACATCAACAATCGCACCAGTTCTTTTTACAGTATCACCCTCTTTAATTTCTCTATCATCGCCAAATATAACAACACCAACATTGTCACTCTCTAAGTTTAATGCCATTCCTTTAGAGCCATCAGAAAACTCAACCATTTCTCCTGCTTGAACATTATCCAAGCCATAAATTCTTGCAATTCCATCTCCAACAGATAATACTTGTCCGACCTCTGAAACCTCAGCTCTATCGCCAAGTTTTTTTATCTGTTCTTTTAATATTTTTGTTACTTCTGAAGGATTTATTTCCATTTATGCCTCTATCATTTGTTTTTGAATTTGTTGCAGTTTATTTTTAATAGAATTATCTACCATTGTACTTCCCACTTTTAATACCAAGCCACCAATTAAACTTGGGTCAAATTTATAATTTAACTGTATCTTTGCTCCAAAGTTTTGAGATAGCTCTTCTTTAATTTTAGAAATATCTTTTTCATTAAGTTCTTTAGCTGAAAAAAGCTCTGCTTTTATTTCACCTCTAGCTTTCGAACATACCTCTATAAAGTCACTTAAAATTTTTTCTAAATAAAAAAATCTTCTTTTTTGAATTAAAAAAACTAGAAATCTTTTTAAAAGATTATCAAAATTGTTTTTTTCAGAAATTGTTTCAATAACTTTAGTTAAATCCTCAATACTAGTCGTAGGGTTTTTGATTAAATATCTAAATTCTTCACTTTCATTTATGAGGCTACAAATTGCAACGACTTGTTCCTCTACTTTTGCTAGAGATTTATCTTCGTTAGCCAGCTCAAATAATGCTTGGGCATAACTGTTATTAGAAGTTATTGATATTTTATTTTCGCTCAATTTATACTCTCAATTGTGAAGATGTTAAAAATTTCGCTTAGATAACATACGAATTATCAGTCTTCAAGGCTCAGATTGTGAAAAATGGTAAGATTTAATGGGCTAATTGAAGCTGATAGGGTCAACATCAACTGAAAGTTTCATTCCTTTGGAGAGTTGAAAATTTTTCAATACATCTTTCAATTTTTTCTGAACGTTAGATGTTTTTTTTGCCCTTATTAATAGTCTATTTCTGAATTTTTGATTAATTCTATATATTGGAGCATTTACTGGTCCTAAAATTTTTGCATCTATAGATTTTGATAAAATATTTTTAAGTTTTACGGCATCTATATCAAGTTTTTTTTCATTTGATGAAGATAAGATTAAAGCGATAAATCTTTCGTAGGGTGGTAGATTATTCCTCTTTCTTAAATTTAATTCATTTTCTAGAAATTTAAAAGGATCTTCATTTGTAATTTGATTTATAACTTCTGGTTTTAAATTGTATGTTTGGAAATAAATATTAGCCGGTTTGCCGGTTCTACCTGCTCTTCCTGATAACTGATGGTAAAGTTGTAAATTTTTTTCAGTGCTCCTAAGATCGTGTCCTTGAGAAGTTAAATCAATATCTAATACAACAATACAATTCAATTTTGGAAAGTGAAATCCTTTTGATATCAACTGAGTGCCTACAAGAATATCTATTTCACCAGATATAATTTTATTCAATTTATCTTTGCCAGATGCTTTATTCATTGTGTCACTAGAAAAAATTATTGTTTTTTTATTAGGAAAAAGGTTTTTAACTTCCTCTGCAATTTTTTCTACCCCAGGTCCACTAAATACAAACTCACAAACATTTCCTTTTTTACAATCTCTATTTAATTTTGAATTATATCCACAGTAATGACACAAAAGAATTTTTTTATTTTTGTGAAATACTAAATTTATAGAACACCTTGGGCATGTAAAAACATTTAAACATTTTTTACATAAAACATAGGGTGCAAAACCTCTTCTATTTATGAAAAAGAGAACTTGATCTTTTTTATTTAAATGTTCTTTTACTTTTTCAAGAGTTTTGAGAGATATAGAACTTTTGGTCGCTAGTTGATTTTGATAAAGATCGATAACATGGTGTTTAGGTAAATTTGCACCCTTATATCGATTAAGCAATCTTGAGTAATTATATTTTTTAATTTTAATATTTTCATATGTTTCGATTGATGGAACTGCAGTTACTAAATTTATTGGAATATTTTCGTGTTTAGCTCTTGATATTGCCATATCTCTAGCATTATAGATAATTCCTTCATCTTGTTTATAAGATTGATCGTGCTCTTCATCTACAGTTATCAAACCTAATTTTTTGAATGGCAGAAATAAGGATGATCTTGCTCCAAGTACTACTTTAATTTTTCCTGCTGATAATCCATTCCATATAATTTTTCTTTTTTTTTGGCTGACTTTTGAATGCCAAACTGCAGCTTCAAATCCAAAATAAGATTTAAATTTTTTTTCAAATTCATTTGTTAGTCCTATTTCTGGTAATAAAATTAGAGCTTGCAATTCTATATTTATAATTTTTTCAATAGCTTTAAAATAAACTATTGTTTTTCCTGAACCGGTTGTACCTTGCAGTAAATGAACTCTAAAACTGCTATCATTTTTAGATAATTCTTTATAAGCCTTATCTTGCTCTTCAGAAAGTTGATAACTTTCTTTTTTGCTTGATAGAGCATATTTTAATAGATCGCTGTCATTTTTTATTTTTAAATTTTCGTCATTAATCAAATGTAGTTTTAAACACATTCCTAGGGGTACAAGATTGTAATTAGAAAACCACTTTAGAAAATTCATTGTCTTTTTACTTAGTGGTTCAATTTGAATTTTTTCAATTATAGATTTTAATTTAAATTCCTTATTATTCTTTTCTTCAAAAAAATCCCAAATTACACCAATAATATTTTTCTTACCAAATGGAACTTTTACATAATCTCCTGCTTTTAATTTAATATTACTTTCATAAGTAAAAGGATAATCAAATATATTTGGCAACAAAACTGGATATTTCATAAATATTTAATTTTAGTTTTTTTATATCTTAAAAATATATAAATAGATCAAATGAAATATAATTATTACTGGAGAAAATCAGGTTTAAAAAAACCTTATGGGGATAATTTTTTGAGTTTAGTTGAGGAATATAAGCCAAAAAATGTATTAGAAATCGGTGTTTTTTGTGGTGTTACATCAAGAAATATATGTGAATTATTAAAGACAAATTTTGGTAGTGATTTTAGATATTACGGATTAGATTTATTTGGATCTACTAAAACATCAAGTGTAGATGAGATCGAACCTAAATTTCTTGAAAATCAAAAGTTTTCGAATCCACTTAAAACTATCTATTATAATTTCATAAAAAAAGAAAATTTAAATTCAAAGATATCTGTTCAAAATTTTTTAAAGAAATTTTCACAAAATATTGAACTAATAGAAGGAGACACAAGGGTGACTTTAGAAAAAGTTCCTTTAAGTGAAATTGATTTCGTATTTTTAGATGGAGGCCATAGTTACGATACAGTTTTAAGTGATTTACAGAAACTTTATGACAACATGAAAAATAATTCTAGAATTGTTTGTGATGATTTTGCAGGTATTACAAAAATTGAAAGTGTTGAAAAAGCAATAAAAGACTTTGCAAATAATAATAAAATAAAACTTGAAGAAAAATTTAAAAGATTTGCTTTATTGAATGTAGAAAAATAATTATTAAGAGTGAATTTGTCTTTTATCTACTGATAATGCTGCTTCTTTTATAGCTTCAGAAAATGTTGGGTGTGCGTGACATGTTCTTGCAATATCTTCGGAACTAGCTCCAAATTCCATTGCGACAGCCATCTCAGCTATCATTTCTCCTGCATGAGGACCAATAATATGTACACCAAGCACTTTATCAGTTGATTGGTCTGCCAAAATTTTTACAAAACCCTCTGGCTCATCAATTGCTTTGGCTCTTGAATTTGCCATAAAAGGAAATTTACCAATTTTGTACCCTATGTTTTCTTTTTTTAATTGCTCTTCGCTTTTGCCAACATAAGCGACTTCGGGAGATGTATAAACAACTCCAGGAATAATATCATAATTAACATGACCTGATTGACCTGCTATTAATTCTGCAACAGCAATTCCTTCCTCTTCAGCTTTATGGGCTAACATTGGGCCATCAATAACATCACCTATTGCATAAATATTTTTAACATTCGTTTCAAAATTTTTATTTACTTTAACTCTTCCTTTTTCATCTAACTTTACACCAACTTTATCTAAATTTAAGTTTTTAGTATAAGGTCTTCTTCCTACAGAAATTAAAACAACATCAACATCATGTTTAACTTTTTGGCCATCATTTTGTGAAGTCTCAACCGTCACACCGTTAGAGTTTTTAGTTATTTTATCAACTTTAGTATTAAGGTTGAATTTTATACCTTGTTTCTTTAATATTTTCATAAATTCATTTGAAATATCTCGATCCATTCCAGGCGTGATATGATCTAAAAATTCAACGACTGTGACTTCAGTGCCAAGTCTTGACCAAACTGATCCCATTTCCAACCCTATATATCCTCCACCAACAACAATCATTTTATTTGGGAGTTTGGGAATAGATAGGGCTCCAGTTGAAGAAAGAATTCTCTCTTCATCAAAATCTACTCCAGGCAATGAAACTGGCACTGATCCTGTACTGATTATTGTTTTATCAGTTTGAATTATTTTAGTGCCTTCCAAGCCTTCAATTTTTATTGAATTCTCGTTCTCAAATGAACCTTTGCCTTTAAAATAAGTGACTTTGTTTTTTTTGAATAAAAATTCAACTCCTTTAGTCAAAACTGTTACAGCTTTGTCTTTATTTTTCATCATTTTATCTAAATTGAGTTTTATTTCTCCAGTCTCGATTCCAATTTTTTCAAAATTTTTTGCACTGTGAAATTTTTCAGATAAATTAAGTAAACTTTTTGATGGGATGCATCCAATATTTAAACATGTCCCTCCTAGAGATCCTCTAGACTCTATGCATGCTGTTTTAAGTCCAAGTTGAGACAATCTAATTGCACAAACATAACCACCAGGACCACCACCAATTACTGTAACATCAAATTTTTCTGACATATTATAAATTTAAAAATAACCTTCTTGGATCTTCTAAGTTTTCTTTAATAGTTTTTAAAAAACTCACAGATTCTTTTCCATCAATTATTCTATGATCATAAGACAATGCTAAAAACATTATAGGTCTAGCTTTTATCTCACCATCAACAACAACAGGTCTTTCAACAATATTATGCATTCCAAGAACTGCTGATTGTGGAGGGTTTAAAATAGGAGTAGATAACATTGATCCATAAACACCTCCGTTGCTAATTGTAAACGTTCCCCCTTGAAGATCCTCTATGGTAAGACTGCCATTTTTTGCTTTGTCTGACAGATCTTTTATGTTTTTTTCAATGTCAGCAAAAGACATTTCATCAGCATTTTTTAATACTGGAACTACTAATCCTTTTTCAGTTCCTACTGCAAAGCTCACATTATAATAATTTTTGTAAACCATTTCATCATTTTCAACTTCAGCATTTATTGCAGGAAATAATTTTAATCCTACTATACAAGCTTTAACAAAAAAGGACATGAAGCCAAGTTTAATTCCATAACTATTTTGGAAATCTTCCTGGTTATCTTTTCTCATTGAAATTATATTTGACATATCAACCTCATTAAACGTTGTAAGCATAGCTGCATTATTTTGAGCCTCTTTTAAACGTTTAGCAATCGTTTGTCTTAGTCTTGACATTTTAATTCGTTCTTCTTCGCCGTATTGAATTTTTCTTTCGTTAGGTTGAGGGTTAGCTCCCATTAAACTTATTAAATCACCTTTTAAAATTCTACCATCTTTACCTGTCCCTTTTACTTCATCTAAATTAATTTTATTTTCAACAACCATTTTTCTTACAGCAGGAGAAAGTATTTTATTTTGTTTAATAGGCTTGATTTCTTTAACTTCATCAGTTAATACCAATGGTTCTTCGTCAAGCAATAAAGGTTCTTGAGTTTTTTTTGTATCTTTTTTCTTTTCGATTTCTAAATTTATTACATTATTTTTTTCAACGTTTCCTTTAACCGGCTCAGCTTCCTTTTCTTCTTTAAGAGCACCACCTTCTGAAATCATTCCTAATACAGTTCCAACTTCGACTGTATCACCATCTTTTGAGTTGATCTCTGATATAACACCACTCGCAGGTGCAGGAACTTCTAAGTTTACTTTGTCAGTTTCTAATTCTACTACAGCTTCATCAGCAACTACGTTATCACCCTTTTTCTTTAGCCATTTCGTGACCGTAGCCTCTGTAATACTTTCTCCCAAAACTGGAACTAATATTTTTTCACTCATTTATTCAAATACTTTATTTATAATTTCTTGTTGTTCAGAATTATGTCTTCTTGCATAACCTGTAGCAGGTGTAGCATCTGGATTTCTTCCAATGTAAGAAATTGCATTGTTTTTAGCCTTAATAGTCTCTAATGTCCATTGTATATAATCTCTAACAGCAAACCAAGCACCCATATTTTTGGGCTCCTCTTGGCACCAATAAAATTTTGAATTTTTTGCAAATGGTTTTAGCTCTTTAACCAAACTTTTTGCAGGGAAAGGATATAGTTGTTCAATTCTATACAAAATCACATCATTGATTTTTAGTTTCTCTCTTGCCGCGAGAAGATCAAAATAAATTTTTCCAGAGCATAATATTACTTTTCTAATTTTTTTATCTTCTTTTAACTTAATAAAACCTTTTTGCTTAGTATCTCTAGCATGATCCCATAGCACTCTATGAAAAGAATTTTTTTTACTAAAATCTTCTAAATTTGATACACAATATTTATTTCTTAAAAGTGACTTAGGTGTCATTATAATTAAAGGTTTTCTAAAATCACGGTGCATCTGTCTTCTTAAAGCATGAAAATAATTTGCAGGTGTAGTACAATTCATAACTTGTAAATTATCATTTGCACATAATTGTAAAAATCTCTCTAATCTCGCAGAAGAGTGCTCTGGACCTTGTCCTTCATAACCATGGGGTAATAACATAACCAGTCCTGATGCTCTTTTCCACTTTCTTTCACCAGATGATATAAATTGATCAATAATTACTTGTGCACCATTTGCAAAATCTCCAAATTGAGCTTCCCAAATTGTCAATGTATTCGGTTCTACTAAACTGTATCCATATTCAAATCCTAAAACTGCAAGTTCAGATAAAAAACTATCTACAATTTCAAAATTTTTTTGGTTACTAGATATATTGTTTAAAGGTATGTACCTTGAATTATCAATTTGATTTCTTAAAACTGAGTGTCTTTGACTAAAAGTACCTCTACCTGAGTCCTGACCTACTAACCTTACTGGATAACCTTCAACTAATAATGAACCAAATGCTAAAGACTCAGCTGTTGCCCAATCAATTCCTGAGCCTTCATTAATAGTTTTTTTTCTATTTTCCATAATTTTTGTTATGGTTTTGTGAATATTTTTATCAGTTGGAAAAACATGTATTCTGTCAGAAATATTATTTAAAATTTTCAAATCTGATCCAGTTACACCTCTTTTATCTTTACCTCTTTCGGGTTTATATCTCGACCAAGTTCCCTCAAACCACCTAATTTTAGGTTTATAATCTTTCGCATTTTTAAATTGATCATCTAATAAATTTTTAAAATCAATAATTTGTTGATCTAAATCTTGTTTCGTAAAAAGTCCTTCATTTACGAGCTTTTCACCATAAATTTTAATTGTAGATGGATGAGATCTAATTTTTTTGTACATAAGTGGTTGGGTGAAAGATGGCTCATCTCCCTCATTATGTCCAAATCTTCTGTAACATATTAAATCAATCACAACATCTCTATTAAATTTTAATCTAAACTCAGTTGCTATTCTAGTTGCGTAAACAACTGCCTCAGGATCATCTCCATTAACATGGATGATTGGTGCATCAACCATTTTACCTACGTCAGAAGGATAAGGGGAAGATCGCGCAAATCTAGGACTTGTTGTAAATCCAATTTGGTTGTTAACAATAATATGGATTGTCCCTCCAGTGTTATGACCAGGAAGTCCGGACATCGCAAAACACTCTGCTACTATTCCTTGCCCTGCAAATGCAGCATCGCCGTGAATTAATATTGGTATAACTTTATTTCTTTGTTTGTCTTGGTGAAAAAATTGTTTAGCTCTAGTTTGGCCAAGAACAACAGGATTAACTGCCTCTAAATGTGAAGGATTATCTGTTAAGCTAACGTGTACAGGATTTCCATCAAATTCTCTATCAGATGAGGCTCCTAAATGGTATTTGACATCTCCAGCACCATCTTCTGAACCATCCATTTCACCAGCAAATTCATTAAAAATTCTTTTATAAGACTTTTGTAAAACGTTTGCTAAGACATTTAGTCTTCCTCTATGTGACATTCCTATTTTAACTTCTTTTATTTTGGATTGTCCTCCGATTTTTATAATTTGCTCAAGAGCAGGTATTAAACTTTCTCCACCATCTAAACCAAATCTTTTAGTACCAACATATTTTGTGTTTAAAAATTTTTCAAATCCCTCTGCTTGTATTAATTTATTTAAAATTGCTTGCTTTCCATTTTTTGTAAACTTGAGTGCATTCTCATCTTTTTCAACTCTATCTCTAAACCACATTCTCTCAGTTGGATTTGAAATATGCATGTATTCATAACCTATGGGACCACAATAAGTTTTTTTTAAAAACTTCAGTATTTCTCTAATATTTGCACTTTTTTTATTTATTATTCCGTTTAGAAAAATTTCTTTGTCATAATCTTCTTTTTTAAAACCATAGTACTCAGGATGTAATTCGTCTAAATATTCTGACTTCATCAATTCTAAAGGATCTAATTTTGATAATAGATGTCCCCTTAAGCGATAAGCTCTTATCAAGGCTACGGCACTTATTGAATTTTTATTTGAATTTGCAATTACCTGAAAATTAAACTTGCTAGAATTATCTTTGTTTTTTTCATTTTCTTTAGCTGTTTTCTCAACATCTTCTATATTAATTTTTTTTGAGAAAGGTTTCCACGACGGTCCATTTATCTCATCGACTAATATCTTCATATCCTCATCTACACCTGAGAAATATTCAATCCAACTTTCAGATAGAGATGGATCTTTATTTATAAATTTTACATACATTTCCTCAATAAATGCACTATTAGCTTTATTTAGAAATGATGTTTTTTTATATTCCAGATTTTTAGGAGAGCTCATTTTATTTTAATATAATACTAAATTTTGTTTTCAATTGGACAATTTATTTAACAATGTTTTTCCAATTTCTGAAGGGGATGTGGCAACTTCTATACCACAATCTTCCATTTTTTTGATCTTATCTTTGGCCCCGCCTTTGCCACCTGATATTATGGCGCCTGCATGTCCCATTCTTCTACCCGGTGGTGCTGTAACACCTGCAATAAAACCAACCATGGGTTTTTTTATTTCATGATTTTTTACAAATTCAGCTGCTTCTTCTTCAGCTGATCCTCCTATTTCACCAATCATTAAAATTGATTTAGTTTCCTCATCCTTTAAAAATAAATCTAAACAATCAATGAAGTTCGTACCATTTATTGGATCACCACCTATACCTATACATGTTGATTGTCCCAAATCATTCTCTGTAGTTTGTGCGACAGCCTCATAGGTCAAAGTTCCAGATCTTGATACAATACCAACAGAACCCTTTTTATGTATATTTCCTGGCATTATTCCGATCTTGCATTCATCAGGCGTAATTATCCCTGGACAATTGGGACCGATTAATCTTGATTTTGAATTAAGTAACTTTTTTTTGACCTTAATCATATCAAGAACTGGTATACCCTCAGTGATACAAACGATTAATTCTAAGTTAGCTTCAATGGCCTCTATGATTGCTGCGGATGCAAATTTCGCAGGAACATAAATCATAGTTGCGTTAGCACCAGTTTCATCGACTGCTTCCTTTACTGTATTAAATACTGGTCTATCTAGATGAGTTTGACCACCTTTTTTTGGTGTAACTCCTCCGACTAAATTTGTTCCATATTTAATTGCTTGCTCTGAATGAAAAGTTCCGTGACTACCCGTAAAACCTTGGCAAATTAACTTTGTGTTTTTATTAACTAAAACTGACATTTATTTAATAGCCTCTACAATTTTTTTAGCAGCATCTGATAAATCAGAAGCAGAAATTAACTCAAGACCTGAATTATCAAGTATTTTTTTTCCCTCTTCAAAATTTGTTCCGGCCAATCTTACAACTAAAGGAACATTCATTTTTATTTCTTTTGCTGCATCCACAACACCTTGGGCAAGAACATCACACCTCATTATTCCGCCAAAAATATTAATCAATATTCCTTTAACATTTTTATCTGATAAAATTATTTTAAAAGCAGCTGCCACTTTTTCTTTAGAAGCCCCACCACCAACATCTAAAAAATTTGCTGGTTCCTTTCCATATAATTTAATTATGTCCATAGTTGCCATTGCAAGCCCAGCTCCATTAACCATGCATCCAATTGTTCCATCAAGTTTAATATATGCTAAATCATGCTTGCTAGCTTCTATCTCTGTTTCTTCTTCTTCATTGAGGTCTCTCAACTCAATTAGCTCTGGATGTCTGAATAAAGCATTTCCATCAAAATTCATTTTTGCATCTAAACAAATCAACTCTTTTTCTTTTGTTAAAATTAAAGGATTAATTTCGATTAAATTAGCATCGGTTTCTATAAATAATTTGTATATGGACTTGATTAGACTAATTCCTTGTTCTTTTGTTTCTTCATCTAGATTAAAAATACTTATTATTTTATTACAATTTTCATCAGATATTTCGTTATCTAAATCTACTTTTGTTGTTAAAATTTTCTCAGGAGATTTGATTGCGACTTCTTCTATATCCATACCCCCTTGATCACTTGAGATAAAAGCTATCTTTGAGCTCGCACGATCTACAACACAAGACAAATAAAATTCTTTATCAATGTTAGATGAAACTTCGACATATAATCTTTTAACAATTCTTCCGCTAGGTCCTGTCTGATGAGTGATTAATTTTTTTCCAAGCAAGGATTTTGCCTCTGTTTCAAGACTTTTTAAATTATTTACTATTTTAACTCCACCAGCTTTACCTCTGCCTCCAGCATGAATTTGTGCTTTCAACACATATTTATCAGTTTTAAGATTTTTAGCTTTTTCCAATAATTCATTTACATCTAGAGCATAAACTCCATCCGGAACTTTAGCTCCATATTTTCTAAGTATATTCTTTGCTTGGTGTTCGTGAATATTCATTAACTAGTTATTTAAACTAGGATCAATTTTGGATGCAGCTTCCCATAATTTTTTTACAGCATCTACTGAGTTATTAAACTCAGATTTTTCATTTTCATCTAGCTCAATTTCTTCGATTTTTTCTATACCGTTCTTTCCAACAATTACTGGTACTCCAGCATAAATATTGCTTATTCCGTATTGTCCATTTAAATGTGCAGCACAAGGGAGCATTTTTTTGCTATCTTTTAAGTATGCTTCTGCCATTTCAACACCTGACGCTGCTGGTGCATAAAATGCTGAACCTTTTTCTAAATATTTAACAATTTCAGCACCTCCATCTCTAGTTCTTTGATTTATACTTTCTAATTTATCTTTTGATATTTTTCCTTCTTTGACTAAATCTAATAATGGTTTTCCTGAAACTTTTGTAAATCTTGGTAGAGGAACCATAGTATCTCCATGTCCTCCCATTACCATTGCCTCAATTTCTCTAACAGGCACATTTAACTCTAAAGATAAAAACAGTTTAAATCTCGATGTGTCTAATATTCCAGCCATTCCAGCAACTTTGTTAGGCGATAGTCCAGAAAATTTTTGAAAAGCCATAACCATTACATCTAATGGATTTGTAATACATATAACAAAGGCATTTGGTGCATGCTGCTTTATACCTTCAGCAACCTGTTTTATAATTTTTAAATTTATTCCTAATAAATCATCTCTACTCATTCCTGGTTTTCTTGGAACACCAGCTGTAATAATGATTACATCTGAATTTTTTATATCTTCATAATTATCAGTACCTGAAAATTTTACATTAAATCCATCTACGGATGAAGACTGTGCAATATCTAATGCTTTACCTTTAGCAATTCCACTTGCTACATCAAATAATACTACTTCATCAACAAGCTCCTTTAGTCCAATTAAATGTGCTAAAGTTCCACCTATTTGTCCAGCTCCTATTAATGATATTTTTGACATTTTACTATTTCATTGTTGGCATTATAAATTCAGGATCTGATCTAACACCTGAGGGCCATCTTGAAGTAATTGTTTTTAATTTAGTATAAAATCTAACTCCTTCAGGCCCGTGCATATGTTGATCTCCAAATAATGATCTCTTCCATCCACCAAAACTATGAAAAGCAACTGGTACAGGGATAGGGATATTAATTCCAACCATTCCTACTTTAATTTGATTTGCAAACGTTCTTCCTGCATCTCCATCTCTTGTATAAATACTTGTTCCATTACCAAACTCATGGTCATTAATTAAATTTAATGCTTCGTTAAAATCTTTAGCTCTGACAACAGATAATACAGGTCCAAATATCTCCTCTTTATAAATTCTCATATCTTTTTTAACATTATCGAATAAGCAACCACCAATATAATAACCGTCTTCATAACCTTGAAGTTTGATATCTCTTCCATCAACCACAAGGTCTGCTCCTTCTTTAATACCTAAATCAACATAACCTCTTACTCTTTCAAGATGCTCTTTTGTTACTAAAGGACCCATTTCAGAATTCTTATCCATGCCTGGTCCAATTTTTAAAGCTTCCACTTTTTTAGATAATTCATCGACTAGTTTGTCACCTACATTACCAACAGCAACAGCAACAGATTGAGCCATACATCTTTCTCCTGCAGACCCATATGCTGCACCCATTAGACCGTTTACTGCTTGATCTAAATCACAATCTGGCATGACAACACAATGATTTTTAGCTCCTCCAAGAGCTTGAACACGTTTTTCATTTTTGGCTGCATTTTCATAAATGTATTTAGCAATAGGTGTTGATCCAACAAAACTTACTGCGGATATATCTTTATGTTCCAAAATTGCATCTACAACTTCTTTATCTCCATTAACAACATTCAAAACCCCATCTGGTAAACCAGCTTCACTAAATAGCTCTGCAAGTTTTAATGGACAAGATGGATCTTTTTCAGAAGGTTTTAATACAAATGTATTTCCGCAAGCTATTGCCATTGGAAACATCCACATTGGAACCATTGCAGGAAAATTAAATGGTGTAATACCCGCACATACACCTAATGGCTGTCTCACTGACCAGCTATCAATGTTTGTACCTACATTTTCTGTAAAGTCACCTTTTAGCATTTGTGGAATTCCACATGCAAATTCAACTACCTCTAAACCTCTTGTGAGAGAACCTTTGGCATCTTCATAAACTTTTCCATGCTCTGATACAATCATCTTAGCTAGCAAGTCAGAATTTTTTTCAATTATTTCTTTGTATTTAAATATTATTCTCGCTCTTTGTATTGGAGTTACATTTGACCATGTTTCAAATGCTTTTTTTGCTTTTTGTACTGCTAAATCAAGATCTTGTTTTGTACCAAGTCTAACCTCGGACTCTTGTTTGCCTATAGCAGGATTAAATACTTTTCCTTTTCTATCAGATGTACCTGAAACAATTTTACCATCGATAAAATGCTCTATTAAATTCATGGATGTATTTAAATAAGTAATTATGTGGTTGCAAGCATTTTCTTTATCTCAGCAATAGCTTTTGCTGGATTTAATCCTTTTGGACATGCGTTAGTGCAGTTCAAAATCGTATGGCATCTATAAAGCTTAAGTTCATCTGCAACCTTTTGAAGTCTTTCCTTTCTATCTTCGTCTCTGCTATCCATTATCCATCTATAAGCTTGTAATAAAACTGCAGGACCTAAATACTTATCGCCATTCCACCAATAACTAGGACATGAAGTAGAACAACAAGCACACATTATACATTCATAAGCTCCATCAAGTTTAGCTCTATCTTCTGGAGATTGATGAATTTCTGTTGTTTCACTTTTTGAATTATTTTTTAACCAAGGTTCAATGGATTGGTATTGTTTATATAATCCACTTAAGTCTCCTATTAAATCTTTTTTTACTTTTAAGTGAGGCAAAGGGTATATATCTATATCTCCCTTAATTTCTGCATGTGGCTTAGTACATGCAAGACCATTTTTTCCACCCATATTCATTGCACAAGAACCACAAACTCCATGCGCACAAGATCTTCTATATGCAAGTGTTGGATCAATTTCGTTTTTAATTTTATTTAGTATGTCTAAAACTTTAGATGGACAATTATCCATGTCTACTTCATATGTGTCTATTCTTGGGTTCTCTCCAGTTGATGGATCCCATCTGTAAACATTTACTTTTCTGATATTCTTTGAACCGGTTTTGTCTTTAAAATATTTACCTTTATTAACTTTTGAGTTTTGTGGTAAATTTAATTGAACCATTAATACACTCTTTCTTGTGGAGGAAAATATTGGACTTCATTTGTTAATGTTGAAGTATGTACATCTCTGTATTCAATTTTAGTATTTTTTCCATCACACCAAGATAATGTATGTTTCATAAATTTTTCATCATTTCTTTTCGGATAATCTTCACGAGCATGAGCTCCTCTGCTTTCTTTTCTGTGATATGCAGAATCTACAGTTGTTATCGCTTGTCTAATTAAATTATCAAATTCTAAAGTCTCAACTAAATCAGTATTGAATACCAACGATTTATCTTTAACAGAAATCGATTCCATGCCATCATATGTTTTTCTGATCTCATCTACACCCTCTTTAAGATTCTTTTCAGTTCTAAATACAGCACATTTAGACTGCATTGTTTTTTGCATCGCCAGTCTAAGTTCAGCAGTTCCATTATCTCCCTCTGCATACCTTAGTTTATCAAATCTATTTAGACATTTTTCAGTTTCGCTTTCACTAACTTCTTCGTGAGGCGTTCCAGGTTTTACCAATTCCGCTGCTCTCTTTGCTGCTGCTCTTCCAAAAACAACCAAGTCAATAAGTGAATTTGAACCTAATCTATTTGCTCCATGAACAGATACGCACGCAGCCTCACCAATCGCCATCAAACCTGGGACTGTTTTTTGAGATCCATTTACTGTTAAAACTTCAGCTTTATAATTTGTTGGTATACCACCCATATTATAATGAACTGTTGGAACAACTGGTATCGGTTCTTTGGTTACATCTACATTTGCAAATAATCTTGCTGCCTCAGTAATGCCTGGCAATCTATCTTCAATAACTTTTTTATCTAAATGACTTAAATATAAATGAACATGGTCTTGATCTTTACCAACACCTCTTCCCTCATTGATTTCAATAGACATTGATCTGCTAACTACATCTCTCGAAGCAAGATCTTTAGCGTTGGGAGCATATCTCTCCATAAATCTTTCACCTTTAGAGTTTACCAAATATCCACCTTCACCTCTTACACCTTCAGAAATAAGTGTTCCGTGTCCATATATTCCTGTTGGGTGAAATTGTACAAACTCCATATCTTGAAGAGGTAATCCAGCTCTTAATACCATTGCATTACCATCACCAGTACAAGTATGTGCAGATGTTGCTGAGTAGTATACCTTCCCATATCCCCCTGTGGCTATAATTGTTATGTGAGATCTAAAACGATGAATTGTTCCATCATTTAAATTCCAAGCAATTAAACCTTTGCATTGTCCATCTTTCATAATTAAGTCTAATGCAAAATATTCAATAAAAAATTCTGTATTATGTTTAAGTGCTTGACCATATAATGTATGGAGAATTGCATGACCAGTTCTGTCTGCTGCAGCACAAGTTCTTTGTACAATTCCATTTCCATAATTTTTTGTCATTCCACCAAATGGTCTTTGATAAATTTTTCCATCTTCTGTTCTACTAAAAGGAACACCATACTTTTCTAATTCTAGTACTGCTTTTGGAGCTTCCTTACACAAATATTCAATACTATCTTGATCGCCTAACCAATCTGCTCCTTTTACAGTATCGTACATATGCCAACGCCAATCGTCTTCTCCCATGTTTCCAAGGGCTGCTGAAATTCCACCTTGAGCAGCTGATGTATGACTTCTGGTTGGAAAGACTTTAGAAATGCATGCAGTTTTTAATCCAGCTTCACTTAAGCCAACCGCAGCTCTTAGGCCAGAACCTCCAGCGCCAAGGACAACGACATCGTATTCATGATCTATAATATTATAAGATTTCATATAGTTATTTTAAATACTGCAAATATTGTAATTAAAGGAATTGTTATAGCAAAAAAATTTAAAGCTTTGTTTGCGGCATTTTTGATTTTTTCATCTTTAATATAGTCTTCAAAAACCTCGCTGATGCTTAATGCCGAGAAAAAGTAAGCAAAAATAAGAAAAAGACTAAATATAAACTTTGAAGGTTGAGAAGTTAGAAAAGTTAATATCTCTAAGTAGCTTTTGTCATAAATACTAACCAAATTTAAAGCAAACCATAACATCAAAGGTACTAATATGAGAGAACTCACTTTTAAAAATACCCATTTTTTTGTTACTGCTCTCATTAAAATAAATTTCGTCCTATTAAATAAATTGAAACGGTTAATATAAAAGATCCAAATATTACAATTAAGCCAGTAATTTTTGTGGTTTTTAACTCAAATCCATAACCAAAATCCATGATTAAATGTCTTATCTCACTTAAGATTTGAAAACTAAAAGACCATGTAATACCCAAGATGAAAAATTTCCCAATAAAAGATTGGAGGAATAATTTTATGAATTCATGACTTCCTTCGCTAAATGAAAAAAAAATAAAAAAGATACAAATTAAAGTTATTGCTAATATATTTATTATTCCTGTAATTCTATGAGATATTGAAACTAAAGATGATACATGCCATCTATAAATTTGAATATGAGGAGATAAAGGATTATTTTCCATTTTGATTTGCTTTCATTATTGTTTCTGCAATTTCAACGGAATTTAATGCGGCGCCTCTTAATAGGTTATCTGAAACGATCCACAAATTAATTGAATTCTCTTTTGTTTTATCATCTCTAATTCTTGAGATAAATGTTTCATCACAACCAGTTGCTTCTATTGGTGTACTATATCCTCCATTTTCTCTTTTATCTATAACGCTACAACCATCAGCATTATTTAATGCTTCTCTAATTTGTTCTAGAGAATAAGGATTTTCAAACTCTATATTTACTGATTCTGAATGTGATACAAGAACAGGAATTCTAACGCACGTAGCTGTTAGCTCTATATTATTGTCCAGTATTTTTTTTGTTTCATTACTCATTTTCAATTCTTCTTTTGTGTATCCATCATCCGAAAAAACATCAATGTGAGGAATTATATTGAAAGCTATTTGTTTAGTAAAATTTTTAGATTCAACAGAATTTCCATCAAGATAAGATTTAGTTTGTTCAATCAATTCATCCATTGGTGCTTTTCCGCCTCCAGAAACAGATTGATAGGTGGAAACTATTACTCTTTTTATTTTATATAAATCATGTAATGGTTTAAGAGCTAATACTAACTGAGCTGTTGAGCAGTTAGGATTTGCCACAATATTTTTTTTCATTTCATTAATTTTTTCTGCATTCACTTGAGGTACAATAAGTGGAACGTCAGGATCCATTCTAAAAAAACTAGAATTATCAATTACAGTTGTTAATTTTGCTGCACTTTCTGCATATTGTTCTGCAATTTTACCACCTGCTGCAAAAAAAGTTATATTTGCATTTGAAAAATCGTATTTTTCAAGATCATGGACTTCATAATCTTTGCCCTTAAAACTTATTTTTTTTCCAGCACTATTAGAAGAAGCTACTAAAAAAAGGTTATTAAATTTAATATCCTTTTTTTCTATAACTTCTAGTGTCTTTCTTCCAACATTACCGGTTGCACCGATGATAGCTATATTAGTCATTTTAAAGATTTATACTAAATGAAAGGTAAATCGCAAACTGTTCCGTTAAAACTATTACCATTTATATCAATTTTGAATGTTTGCTTTGCTTCAAAATATGGTTTTTTTATCATAGCTATACCAATTACCTGTTTAAAAGTTGGATTGTAACAACCTGATCGTAGTTCTCCGATTATATTATTTTTTTCATCTGTTAAATTCATTGAACCAGTTACGCTTATTTTATCAGTATCAATTTTAACGCCCATTAGTTTTCTTTTAATTCCTTCAGACTTTATTTTTTTTAATTGCTCTTTTCCTAAAAATTCAACATCACTATCAATATTAATATATTTATCAAAGCCACATTCGTATGGGTTGTCTCCATTGTCCATATCGTTTCCTTGAGAAAGTAATCCACTTTCGATACGTTCAATTAAATTAGGACATCCTGCTCTAATATTAAACTCATCTCCAATTTCAAATAAATGATCGTATAGTTTTAAACCCGCCTCATTATTCTCTACATAAATTTCATATCCACCTTGTTTAGACCATCCTGATTGAGCAATTAAATGTTTGGCTCCTGCAAAATCAAAATAATCAAAACCAAAAAATTTTAATTTTGTTATCTTTTCTCCAAAAACTTTTTCCATCAATTTAAAAGATTTAGGCCCTTGCACAGCCATAATGTCAACTTCGGGTTCGATAATATTTACATCAAATTTATTTCCAATTGCCAATCCTTTTGCAAATAAGATTACATCCGTATCTGCAATAGAAACCCACCATTTATTCTCATTAAATCTTAGAACAACTGGATCATTAATTAATCCAGCATTATCATCTATGATTGGACAATAATAACATCTTCCATCTTTTGATTTCGAAAGATCTCTACAAGTCATAAGTTGAACCAATTTTGCAGCATCTTTTCCAGTAATCTCTACTTGTCTTTCAGCAGCCACATCCCAAACTTGAACATGCTCTTTTAAATGATGATATGAGTCTTCTAAAGAACCAAATGCAGCAGGAAGCAACATATGATTGTATATTGTGTAAGCTGTAACACCTTGTTTTTCAATTCTTGATGTATAAGGCGTACCTCTAAGTCTTCTTGATTTTGCAATAGAAAAGTTTTTCATTTTTTAGCTTAGTGTCATCTTTTTATCTATTTGTAAAGAAAGTAAGTTGTTTATTTGAAAGAAATCTAAGTAAGTTCCTTAGCTCTTTTTCTTAATTCAAATTTTTGGATTTTACCTGTTGATGTTTTTGGAAGTTCACAGAAGTCTATTTTTTTTGGAATTTTGAACCCTGCTAGAGTTTCTCTACAAAAATCGATTAATTCTTTTTCATTTGTCTCTTTATCTGCCACTTTCTCTATAAATGCGCATGGAACTTCTCCCCATTTCTCATCTGGTTTTGCTACTACAGCAACAATTGAAACAGCTGGGTGCTTAGAAAGTGTGTTTTCGATTTCGATAGAAGAAATATTCTCTCCACCTGAAATAATAATATCTTTCGACCTATCTTTAACCTTGATGTATCCATCTGGATAAATAACTGCCAAATCACCAGAGTGAAACCATCCATCTTTCATAGCCTTTTCAGTGGCCTCTTTGTCTTTAAAATACCCTTTCATAACAACATTACCTTTGATCATTATCTCGCCAATGGTTTCTCCATCCATAGGCACGGGTTTCATAGTTTCTGGATCTAAAACAACCACTCCTTCTGTGTTTGGAAATCTCACACCTTGTCTTGCTTTAATTTCATTAATTTTGTCTTCTTCAAAACCATTCCATTCATCATTCCAAGCACATTGTAAAACATGTCCATATGTTTCTGTTAAACCATAGACATGCATTACCTCAAATCCTAATGCTTTCATTTTTTTGAAAATAATACTTGGAGGTGGTGCTCCAGCAGTTAAAACATAAACTTTGTTTTTTAATTCTTTGATATCATTTTGTGATGCACCTGTTATCATATTAAGTACAATAGGTGCCCCTCCAAAATGGGTAATGTCGTGCTTTTCAATTAATTCAAATATTTTTTTTACATCAATAGCTCTTAAACAAACTGTTTTTCCATTTAACATTGGTATTGTCCACGGGTACCCCCATCCATTACAGTGGAACATTGGTACAACTGTTAAAAAATTTAATCTATTTGGCATATTCCAAGCAACAGCACTACCTGTTGACATTAAATAAGAACCTCTATGATGATAAACAACACCTTTTGGATTTCCGGTTGTTCCAGACGTATAACTTAAAGAAATTGCTTGCCATTCATCCTTTGGTTTTTTCCAAATATAATTTTCATCACCAGTGCTTAAAAATTCCTCATATTCTCTATCTCCAATTTTTTTTAACAAGGATTGGTCAGCAAAATCATCTTGAACATCAATTACGATTGGTTTTTCTTTTAAAGTTGATAAAGCCTTTTCTGCAACTGCATGCAATTGTCTATCTATTATTAATACTTTTGCTTCACTGTGTTCTAAAATATAAGCAACAGTTTTTGCATCAAGTCTTGAATTAATTGTATTTAAAACGGCTCCCGTCATAGGAACAGAATAATGTGCTTCAAAAATCTCTGGAGTATTAAAGGTCATAACTGAAACTGTGTCTCCTTCAACAATACCAATTTTCTCTAGTGCACTTGCAAATTTGGTGCACCTGTTAAATACTTCAGTCCATGTGAAAGATTTTGTTTCATATACTAAAGCCTCATAATTTGGATAAATATCTTTTGCTCTTTCTAGAAAGCTAAGCGGTGTTAACGGGACATAATTTGAAGGATTTTTATCTAAGTTCTGATTATATTTATTCATCAGTTAAATTTTGCGCTCATAGTATATTTACTACCAGAAATAGCAGATTTATAATGGCTCTCAGCTCTAGGCAAAATTTTGTCAAAATAATAATTTCCTGTATTTAATTTATCTTCATAAAACTCTTTATTGTTTTCCAAATTTTCATAGCTTTTTCTCATTGTTTTTAGCCATATAAATGAAAGACAAAAATAACCAAAAAATCTTAAATAATCGTTACATGATGCGCTTATATCGTCTTTTGGCGTATTGCCATTAGGAGATATCCAGTCCGTGAAATCTGACAATATATTTTTTAATTCAGATATTTTTTTTACATGTTCATTTAAATTGTCTACTTTTGAACAATTTTGAATTTCTGTATCTACATATTTCATAAAATTTTCAAAAACTTTTTTCTGACTAATTTTTCTAAATACAAAATCAATTGCCTGCACAGAATTAGTTCCTTCGTAAATAGGTGTAATTCTATTATCTCTAAATAATTGTTCTATCCCTTGGTCTTTGGTATAACCATAGCCACCAAAAACCTGAATTGCTTCATTGGTTATTTCCATACCCATATCTGTAAAAAATGACTTAATTACTGGGGTCATAAGACCTACAATATCCGATGCATCTTTTTTTACTTCCTCTGAACTATGACTTAAGCTTACATCTACCTGCTGAGCCATCCAAAAAGATAAGGATCTTTCTCCCTCAATTATAGACTTCATATTTAATAAACTTCTTCGAATATCTGCGTGCTTAATAATTAAATCTGTTTCTCCATTAGAATTATTATTTGATTTACCTTGTTTTCTCTCTTTAGAATAACTTAAAGCAGTTTGATAAGCTGTTTCAGATAGACCTAATCCTTGTATACCGACAACGATTCTTTCTAAGTTCATCATTGTAAACATAGAATTTAAGCCTTTGTTCTCTGGTCCGATCATATACCCTTTGGCATCATCAAAACTTAATACACATGCGGGTGAACCTTTAATACCCATTTTTGATTCAATTGAAACAGTATTGACGCCGTTTCTTGGACCAATTGATCCATCATCATTAATTTCATATTTTGGTACTAAAAATAAACTTATTCCCTTCGTTCCTTTTGGTGCGTCCTGCGTTCTTGCTAAAACAAGGTGTATAATATTTTCAGTTAAATCGTGGTCACCAGAAGTAATAAAGATTTTTTGTCCACTTATATTATAAGTACCATTTTCATTTTTAATTGCCTTTGTTTTTATTAATCCTAAATCTGTTCCACATTGAGGCTCTGTTAAACACATTGTCCCACTCCATTTACCCTCAACAATTTTAGGAAGATATGTGTTTTTGATTTCTTCAGTTGCATGACTCAAAATACAATTGTATGCACCTATACTTAATTCACTATATAATTTAAAAGATAAACTTGATGATGAAAGCATTTCATCAAAAAAAGCACTTACAGTTTTTGGCATTCCTTGACCACCATATTTTGGATCACAAGTTAAAGATACCCATCCATCTTCTATAAATTTTGAATATGCCTCTTTATAACCTGGAGGAGTTCTAACTACTCCATTTTCATAGACACAAGGATTTTCGTCTCCAGCTTTTGCTAAAGGAAGAAGCATTTCTTCATTAATTTTTGCAGCTTCCTCTAAGATATCTTTTACTAAATCAGAAGTGACTTCTTTATATTTTTCAATTTCGTTATAATTTTTATTATCTTTTAGATGTTCAAATAAGAACATCATATCTTTCACAGGTGCGGAATAAACAGTCATAAATTTAATAGTATCAAATTAAGTTAATTTTTTTATTTTTGCAAATATGCAATAATCGCATCTCCCATACCAGAAGTTGAAATTTCTTTTGTTCCTTTTGACATAATATCTCTAGTTCTTAACCCATCATCTAGTACATTTTGCACTGCTTTTTCTAAGTCATCAGCCTCTTTATCTAAGTCAAGGGAGTACCTCAGGGCCATTGCAAAACTCAAGATGGTTGCAATTGGATTTGCAATTCCTTTTCCAGCAATATCTGGAGCAGATCCATGAACAGGCTCATACATTGCTCTCATTTCACCATCTTTATTTTTTGCACCCAAAGAAGCTGAGGGTAATAAACCTAAAGATCCCGTCAGCATAGATGCTTCATCTGACAACATATCACCAAACAAATTATCTGTCACAATTACATCAAATTGCTTTGGATTTCTCAAAAGTTGCATTGCACAATTATCTGCAAGCATATGATTTAACTCAACATCTTTAAATTCTTTATCGTGAAGATTTTGAACTTCCTCTTTCCATAATTGACCTGCTTCCATAACATTCGATTTTTCACAGGAAGTAACTTTATTGTTTCTCTTCTTTGCTAGATCGAATGCAACTCTAGCAACTCTTTTAATTTCTGATGAAGTATAAGTATGAGTGTTTATTCCTTTACGTTCACCATTATCAATTGGCTTAATGCCTCTCGGCTCACCAAAATAAATGCCACCTGTCAATTCTCTAACAATCATGATGTCTAGACCTGATACGATTTCAGGTTTTAGGGTAGATGCCTCAACTAATTGTTTAAAACAAATTGCAGGCCTCAAATTTGCAAATAATTTTAATTCTTTTCTTAGCTTAAGAAGAGCTCTCTCAGGTCTTTTGGAAAAATCTAAATTATCATATTTTGGTCCACCCACAGCTCCTAAAATGACTGCTTCACATTCTAATGATTTATAAAATACTTCATCTGTAATCGGTGTTCCGTGCTTGTCGTAAGATGCTCCTCCAACTAAGGCCTCTTCCATATCAAAATCAAGAGATTTATTTACATTAAACCAAGTTATAATTTTTTTAACTTCACCAATAACCTCGGGACCAATACCATCACCTGGTAATAATAAGAATTTTCTTTTTTTGACTTTAATCATTAAATATCCAAGGCTTTGTGGATTTTAATTTTTCTTCAAATGAAATTATTTTATTAGACTTTTCCAAAGACAGTGCAATATCATCTAGTCCCTCAATTAAACATTTTTTTTTAAATTCATCTAATTCAAATTTGATTTCTTTATTCCCAAAAATTATTTTTTGATCTGGTAAATTTATTGCAATTTCTTCTTGTCTCTTAGAATATTCAGAAAGTTCTTTTATCTGTTCATCATTAACTTTAATAGGCAATATTCCATTTTTAAAACAATTATTATAAAATATATCTGCGTAACTAGTACTTATAACGCAAGTGATACCAAAGTCTAAAAGTGCCCATGGCGCATGTTCTCTAGATGATCCACATCCAAAATTATTCCCTGCAATTAAAATCTTAGAATTATCATATGGAGATTTATTTAAGATAAAGTCATCTATTACTTTACCTTCTTCGTCATATCTCATTTCATAAAATAAATTTTTTCCAAGTCCTGTTCTTTTTATTGTTTTTAAAAATTGCTTTGGAATAATCATATCTGTATCGATATTTACAATTGGTAAATATGCAGGAATACTTTTTAATGTTGAGAATTTGTTCATTTAACTATTGTATTTTCTTACATCATCTAAATTTCCAGATATAGCAGCTGCAGCAGCCATAGCTGGACTAACTAAATGAGTTCTTCCACCTCGTCCTTGTCTTCCTTCGAAATTTCTATTTGATGTTGATGCACATCTTTCTTCTGGCTTCAACTTATCTGCATTCATAGCTAAACACATTGAGCAACCTGGCTCACGCCATTCAAATCCAGAATTTTTAAATATTACATCTAAACCTTCTTGCTCTGCTTGTTGTTTTACTAATCCTGAACCAGGAACTATCATTGCATTTACATGAGAAGCAATTTTTTTATCTTTTAATATTTTTGCAGCTTCTCTTAAATCTTCAATTCTTCCATTTGTGCAACTTCCAATAAAAACTTTATCAATTCTAATATCTTTTATTTTAGTTTTCGGCTTTAAACCCATATATTTTAATGACCTGTTAATAGAATTTTTTCTGTCTTCGTTTTGCTCATTTTCAGGATCGGGAACAATTCCATCAATATCTACTACATCCTGAGGCGAAGTTCCCCAAGTTACCATTGGTTTAATATCTTTGCCCTCAAGACTGATTTCTTTGTCAAATACTGCATCACCATCAGACTTTAATTTACTCCAATATTCTAATGCTTTGTCCCAATTTGAATTCTTTGGAGACATTGGTTTACCTTTTAAATAATTAAAAACTTTTTCATCTGGTTCTATAAGTCCAGCCCTTGCTCCACCTTCAATTGTCATATTGCAAATAGTCATTCTTTGTTCGACACTTAAATTAGAAATTAAGTTTCCAGCATATTCAATTACATAACCAGTTCCACCAGCTGTACCAATTTTTCCGATTATTTGTAATATTACATCCTTAGATGTTACTCCAACAGGAAGAGATCCATTAACGTTTATTCTAAAATTTTTTGATTTTTTTTGAACTAAAGTCTGTGTTGCCAAGACATGTTCCACTTCCGAAGTTCCAATTCCGAATGCTAATGCACCAAATGCTCCGTGCGTAGCAGTGTGACTATCACCACAAACAATAATCGTTCCTGGTTGTGTAAATCCCTGCTCTGGACCAATAATATGAACTATTCCTTGTCTTTTATCGTTCATTCCAAAAAGATTTATTCCAAATTCTGCACAGTTTTTTTCTAGTGTCTCAATTTGTATTTTTGAATCTTCGTCAGTAATAGGCACTGATCTATCCGTTGTTGGAACATTATGATCTGCTACTGCTAAAGTTAAAGAAGGTTGTCTAACTTTTCTATTAGAATTTCTTAAACCTTCAAATGCTTGTGGACTAGTAACTTCATGAATTAAATGTCTATCAACAAATAAAAGTGAAGTCCCATCCTCTTGTTGATGAACAAGATGATCATTCCATATTTTATCGTATATAGTTTGAGGCATTGTAAAAAATTATTTTTTTACTTCAGGATTTTCTTTTTTTTCATCAGTTTTTTTTTCCACTGATGGGGTTTCTTCTTTAGTTTCTTTTTTTTCTTCTGGTTTTTTTGCTTCTACTTTTGGAGCATCTTTATTGGAATCTTGTTGGCTATCTGCTGTTTTTTGTTCTGTATCAGGCATAACATTTTCTTCTGTTACTTCGTGAATCTTAGTTTCAACATCTATACCTATTTTCTTTTTAATTTTTTCTGCAATTCTTGCAGATTTACCTGTTCTATCTCTCAAATAATATAACTTGGCTCTTCTAACTTTTCCTGACCTTACAACTTTAATTGTATCTACAATCGGACTATATAAAGCAAATGTTCTTTCCACACCCTCACCAAAAGAAATTTTTCTTACAGTAAAAGAAGAATTGATATCTCTATTTTTTTTTGCAATACACACACCTTCAAAATATTGAATACGATCTCTTTTTCCCTCAGTTATTCTAACTCCAACTTTAACAATGTCCCCTGGGAAAAATTCTGGATGCTTTCTCTCAGAAATAATTTTTTTTACTTTAGATTGATTAATTTCTTCAATTGTCTTCATTTTAATTCTCTTTAGTCTTTTTATATAATTGCCACAAATCTGGTCTTCGGTCGCGTGTTATAGCCTCAGATTGAGATAAACGCCAGTCTTTAATTTTGGCGTGATCGCCTGATAATAGCACATCTGGAACACTTTTTTCCTCCCATATTTGAGGTTTTGTAAATTGAGGATACTCTAAAAGTCCGTTTTCAAAACTTTCTTCTTTAGCTGAATTTGTATTGCCAAGAATACCAGGAATAAATCTTAAAATTGCATCAAGAATTACAAATGAAGCTCCTTCACCTCCAGATAAAACAAAGTCTCCTATACTTAATTCCTCAATATTTCTTGTTTTTAATAATCTTTCATCAACTCCTTCAAAGTGTCCACAAATTATATTTATTGTTTTTTCTTGAGATAGTTGTTTTGCTAATTGATGATTGAACAACTTACCCTTCGGACTTAGATAAATAATCTTTTCGCCATCTTTAACATTCATATCTATTGATTTTGCTAATACATCTGCTTTCATTAACATACCTTCACCTCCTCCATAGGGAGTGTCATCAACAGTTTTATGTTTATCAAATGCATACTCTCTTATATCCACAGTATCTATTTTCCATTTATTCTCTGATAGTGCTTTACCAAAAATACCTTGACCTAAATAACCTGGAAAAAAATCTGGATAGAGTGTGAATATACGAGCTTCTAACATTATTTTTTTTCTTCTTCCTTAGATGCTTCTGCTGGCTTAGCTTCTTCCTTAGGTGCTTCTGCTGGCTTAGCTTCTTCCTTAGGTGCTTCTGCTGGTTTAGCTTCTTCCTTAGGTGCTTCTGCTGGTTTAGATGCATCTCCTTCTGGTTTCGCTTCTCCACCTTCGTCAGCTTTTTTTCTATCTTTTTTAGGAATTGCTTTTTGAGGATTGTTTCCTTTTTCAGGCATTGGCATTATATCGTTTTCTCCCAATAACCTTGCAACTCTTGTTGTTGGCTGAGCTCCTTGACCTAACCAATATTTAATTCGCTCAGAATCTAAGCCAATCCTTTCCTTTTTATCCTTCGGTAATAACGGATTATAAAAACCTAATTTTTCTATAAACCTTCCGTCTCTTGGAAATCTACTATCAGCCACAACAATTTTATATACTGGCCTTTTTTTAGTACCTCCCATTGATAGTCTCATTTTTAACATTACTTATATCTCCTTTATTTTAATTGATTAAATAGTTCAGGCGGGATCCCTTTATCCGCCATTCCTTTCATGTTTCCTTTAGACATTTTTTTCATCATTTCTGACATCATCTTAAATTGTTTTAACAACTTATTGATAGTGGCAATGTCTGTACCTGAGCCATTAGCAATTCTTTTTTTTCTTGATCCATTTATAATTTTAGGATTTTCTCTTTCTTGCTTTGTCATTGATAAAATAACAGCTTCATTTTGAGTTATAATTTTTTCATCTATTCCTGATTGGTCCATTTGTGATTTAATTTTTGAAACTCCAGGGAGAAATGACATTATGCCTTCAATTCCACCCATCTTTTTCATTTGACGTAATTGAGAAAGATAATCTTCCATCGAGAATTGACCTTTTTTAAGTTTCTCTTCTGTTTTCTTTAAATTTTCTTGATCTAAATCTTCTGAAGCTTTTTCAACTAAGGAAACGATATCTCCCATTCCCAAAATTCTATTTGCAATTCGATCAGGATGGAAAACTTCAAAATTCTCAATTTTTTCTCCAACACCAAGAAACTTTATGGGGACCTCAGCAACATATTTCATACTCAATGCAGCTCCACCTCTTCCATCTCCATCTGCTCTTGTAAGTATAATGCCGCTCAAATTTACTGTATTTTTAAATTCCTTTGCTACATTAGCAGCAACTTGACCTGTTAGAGAATCTGCTACCAGTATAGTTTCTGCAGGATTAATAATAGTTTCAATTTGTTTGATTTCATTCATCATTTGAAAATCTATTTGTGTTCTTCCAGCAGTATCAAATAAAACTACTTCACAACCATTTAAATTTGCAGCACTTAAAGCTCTTCTACAAATATCAGCAGGAAGCTGGCCTTCTATAATTGGCAAAGTTTCAATATTATTTTGTTCACCCAAAAGTCTCAATTGCTCTTGCGCGGCAGGTCTGTAAACGTCCAAACTAGCCATCATAACTTTTTTCTTGTTATTTTTTTCTAAAAATTTCGCTAATTTTGAGGTTGTTGTAGTTTTTCCTGAACCTTGCAACCCAACTAGCATGATTGGAACTGGAGGGACAGCATTAAGGGAGATTTCAGAATTCTTATCACCTAAAAAAGATACTATTTCGTCATAAACGATTTTTACAACCATATCCCCGGGAGAAGTTGATCTTATAATTTCTTGACCTAGCGCTTTAGGCTTAACTCTACTAATAAACTCCTTAACTACGTCTAAAGAAACATCGGCTTCTAATAAGGCCAACCTTATACCTTTTAAACCCTCATCAACTTGCTTTTCATCAAGAGAAGGAGCTTTTTTTAATGAAGAAAAAATTTCTTCAAATTTATTAGTTAAATTTTCAAACATAATTTCGCACAGCAAGTATCGCACCAGTGGGCGAACCCTCGCTGACTGGTGTCGATCTCTTTGTTTCCAAAGACACCGCAAATTGCTGTATTTTGCGGAAGTGCGCGTAAACTATATTAGAGGTTCAAAAAGTCAATAAATAAGTTAAGTATTATTTATATGGAATTTGAAGCATTTAAAATGGATGGATTAGGTAATGACTTTGTTATTATTGATCAGAGAATAAATAATTTAAACTTATCAAATGACCAAATCTTAAAAATTTGTGACAGAGATTTCATAGGGTGCGATCAGTTGATCTACATAAAAAAAAGTCAAAAAGCTGATGCTGATGTTGCTTTTTTTAACTCGGATGGAAGCCGCTCAGATGCATGTGGAAATGGAACTAGATGCGTTGCTTATTTACTAAGTATTGAAAAAAATAAAAAAGAAATTGAAATTTCAGTATCCTCAAAAATATTAAAATCTAAGGTCCTTAATAATAAAGATGTTGAAACAATAATTGGAACTCCAAATTTAGAGTGGAACAAAATTCCTTTAAGTAAAGATCTTGATACTAAAAATCTATCACTTGGTATGATTGATATTGACGGAAATAAAATGAATGGTGGTATTGCAGTGAATGTTGGAAACCCTCATGTCATATATTTTTGCGAGGATATAGAAAAAATAAATTTAAAAAAGTATGGACCATTAATAGAAAATCATGAAGTTTTCCCTGAAAAATGTAATGTCACAATAGCTCAAAAAATTAGTGAACAACATTACAAAATTAAAGTTTGGGAGAGGGGCGCTGGTTTGACAAAAGCTTGCGGGACTGCAGCATGTGCAACGGCAGTCGCAGCTAATTTAAATCAACTACAAAATAGTAATTCAAAAATAGAATTTTCAACAGGAATTTTAAATATTCAAATTGATAATGAATTAAATATAAAAATGAGAGGTCCTGTATCTGAAATTGAAAAAATTAATATCAAAATATAATGGGTATTTTTGAAAAATTTAAAATCGGATTTAAAAGAAGTGCAAGTAATATAGCATCAGGTCTTAAAGAAATAATAGTTAAGAAAGAAATTGACGATACAACTCTTGATAAAATAGAGGAATTCTTGATCGGCTCAGACGTGGGCTTAGATGCAGCATCAGAGATAAAATCTATAATTGCTCAAAAAAAGATTGATCCAAAAAATGATCCAATAAAGGAAGTTTTTGAAATACTTAATAATTATATTTTAGAACTAATGAAACCCCTAGAAAAGAAAGATTTTTTCTTAAAAAAAGAAAAGACAAATATAATATTAGTTTCAGGTGTTAATGGAGTTGGTAAGACAACTACTATTGGAAAATTAGGAAAAATATTTGTACAAAATAATAATAAAGTTCTTTTTTCAGCATGCGATACATTTAGAGCAGCTGCTATTGATCAATTAGAAGAATGGGCTAACAGGGTTGATGCTAAAATTGTAAAATCAGATCCTGGTTCAGATCCAGCTTCAGTTGCTTTTAAAGCAATGGAAATAGCTCAAAGTCAAAACATAAATCAAGTAATAGTAGACACGGCAGGAAGATTACAAAATAAAAAGAATTTAATGGATGAATTAAAAAAAATAGGAAATGTAATTAAAAAAAGTGATGAAACAGCACCTCACGAGGTTATCTTAGTTTTAGATGCAACATCGGGACAAAATATAATTAATCAACTCGAAGAATTTAATAAATTACTTCCAATCACAGGCATCATAATGACAAAACTTGATGGAACTGCAAAAGGTGGAATATTGATTGCGATTTCAAAGAAATATAAAGTACCTATTGTTGGTCTCGGGCTTGGAGAAAAAGAGGATGACTTACAAATATTTGAAGCTGAGAAGTTTGCAAGTGCATTTACCCAAGTTAATTAAGCAAATTTTTAGAAATTAAAGGTTTATAAATGTTGCACTCAAAATTATTTTTTAGAGATTTATAACCACAGTTTTCAGCATAAGAAGAGATTATAAAATTTAATTTGCCAGAGGTATTAGCAATTTCTAGCTTATTATTTTTTATGTCATATTTTAAATTTTCATAAAAATTTTTTTTTGCACTTATCAAAATTAAAGTGTTGTTGTCATTTAATAAATAGTAAGCAAAATCCTCTGGGAAAAGTGGGTAATTATATTTTTTTGATATTTTTTTAACTTTTTTTGGAAACCAGTCATATGAAATCAGAGGGTAATCTTTATTTAAATTTTTATCATATAAGTATAAATCCTGTGGAAAATCATTAATATAATTATAAAATTCTCCCTTTGCTAAGATAGCTTTCTTCCGTGTTTTAAAATATAGAGTGAACTCACTATTGTAAGAGTTCATTTTTCCAATATGAAAATAATTGTTATCATAGTACTCATTATTTATTTCTGAACTAAGTTTTGTTGGCAATATTAATAAAAAAAGTAATAAAAGGAATTTAAACATATCTAAAGTTAGAATTTAAAAGTGATGTGGATTTGTTTAAATTATGTCTTAATTTAAACTTTTTATAAAATTGTCGATTGATTGAATTAAATTTTTATTAAATTCCATCATATGGTCGTCGTTTTCATTAAAATAATTTGACTTAACACCACCATATTTATTAAATATTTCTTCGCCCATATAAAATGGCACAATATTATCCTTTTTCCCATGCATCACATGCATGGGAAACTTTATTTTGTTAATTTTTTCAATAGATTTGTATTTATCTTTTAAAATAATTTTTGCAGGAAGATATGGATAATATTTTTGTGCCAAAATCTCCATAGATGTAAATGGGGACTCTAATATTATACCTGCAAATAAATTGTTACTTGCGGTCTCTATTGCTACAGCAGTGCCAAGAGATTCTCCATAGAGAACAATATCTTTATCTTCTATATTGTTTTGATTAAGCCATTCTTTGGCTTTAATTGCATCTTTATAAAGTCCAATTTCTGTTGGTTTGCCTTTATTTCCACTAAAGCCTCTATATGCAAAAATTAAATAGTTTAAATCTAAATCTGCAAACTCATTTAGTTTATAAATTCTATTATCTAATTTTCCAGCATTTCCGTGAAAAAAAAGCAAAGTTTTAGAGTTATTATTTTTTTTGTAATACCATCCAACTAGATCATTATCAGATTGAATACTTACTTTTTCGATTTTGTGAGATAGAGGTCCCTCATCTAAATAATTATTTTCTCCAGGATGGTATAATAATTTTCTTTGATAAAAATAAACTATTAGAGAAACTCCAAAGTAAATAATAAAAATATAAAACAGAATTTTTGCAAATAACATTTTAGGCTTTAATTTCATTTTTACTTTTTCTTCTTACCAAATAAATACCAAAAAACACAAATATGGTACCTATTAAATGATAATTTTCCAAAATCTCTGAAAAAAATATTATTCCATAAAAAGCTCCATAAATTGTATAGAGGTATAGTGTGAAACCGGTTGTTGATGGTCCTAAGTATTTAATAGTTAATGTGTATAGTGAGAAAGCAATTATACCTGGAGAAATTGCTGCAAACAAAATCCAATAATAAAATTCTTCATTGAATAAAGTTTTTTCAAAATAAATATGCTCTATAAAATAAAAAGGCAAAATAGATAAAAAACCAAAGAAAGATATAATTGTTAGTCTTGGAAAAAAATTGAGTTCTGAATTCCATTGAAAAAGCATAACTGTATAAATCGCCCAACCTAATGCTGCTCCTAACATCCAAAAATCTCCAGAAGCAAATTTTAATTCAAGAAGTAAATTGATATCGCCCTTTAAAATTACAGCAAACACTCCAACTAGACAAAAAAGTAAGCCAATAAATTGGAAAATATTTATCTTATCTTTAAAAAGAAAATATGAGATTAAAATTATAAATATTGGTGAAGAAGTATAAAGAATTCCCATATTAACAATGGTTGTAGATGAACCAGCCATATATGGAAATATTCCACAAACACCACATCCCATCAAACCTAGAAAAAAACTTCTTTTACTCTCTTTTTTAATAGTCTGAAAATTATCAAATAAATACTTATAATTTAGGACGAATAAAATAATGAAAAAAATAAACCATCTCCAAAAAGATAAAGATATTGGAGGAACATCATCAACACCACCTCTTGCTACAATTAAATTACTAGCCATAAAAAGTGGCTGAAATAATAATAGAAAATATCCGATAAAATTTTTATTCATTTTTATTTAATATTAAAAAAAATAAGTAACTTAAAACGCATAAAAATAAAAAAATTGAAAAAGAAATTTGATAGCTCATTGTAATAGTAGCACCTAAATTTCTAGAAAAATCTATTATTAAACCAATTATCCATTGTACAAAAAAAGTACCAGAAAATAAAAATACATTGAATGAAGTTAAAGATTTTCCTGCTAGTTTAGTAGGAAAATTTAATGCTATTGCTGGTTGGGTTAAAGAAATTACTATTGATGATAAAATATAAAGAGTGAACATGGTTGCACCAGCTTTGTCTCCCATTATGACTATTAAAAATAAAATTATATAACTTACAGGAAGTGTAAATTTTACAATTCTCATACTGTCAATTCCCTTGGAAGATAGTCTTGGCAAAAAATATCCCCATATTAAAAAAGAAAAAAGCATAGTTACATTTATCCAAAATAAACCTGTCGCACTTTGTATTGCATCATAACCCGTCACATTTAGCATCCATGGGCCAGCCCACAATGTTTGTATTGCTTGAACACCTCCATAATTAAAAAATGCAAGCGGTACTAAGCTAATAAAGAATTTATTTTTCCATATGTGGGAAAGATTTTGAAGATTATTATTTTGGTCTTCATCCCTCTTAGTTTCCCACGAAGGTATTAAAATTGATATTAATATTATGCTTATCAAAATTAAAGAGGCTATAATTAAAAAAATTGATCGCCAACCAATTATTGGTAATAAAATTTGAACTGGTAGAGTTGATGCAACAAATCCAAAATTTGCAACCATCAACATCCATGAATTTGCACGTTGTTGATATTTTTCTTCAAACCATACTCTGTAACCAGTTAAAGGACCCATTAAACAAGCAGCAACACCTACACCAATGAAAATTCTAGAAATTAATAAACCTGCAAAACTTTTAGCAAAAGCAAATGAAATAGTTCCAATAAGAGCAATGATTAATAAATATCCGATAACTTTTTTTGGACCAAATCTATCTAATAACATACCAGTAGGAATTTGCATGAGCGAAAACCCTAGAAAATATCCTCCAGCTAAAAGTCCAAGATTAGCAGCACTTAAATTGAATTCAGTTGAAAGAGCAGGTGTTAATGTTGCGGTAATTGATCTCAGTAAATTTGATATAAAAAAGCCAAAGGCAAATACAGAAAAAATTAGAATACTTTTATTTATTTTATTGATCATTTATATTTTTTATGAAATTACAGTTCTATTATGAATAATCATTCAACAAAAGATAAAGATGCCATTTCTTCAAATGGTATGGCCGCAACATCACATCCAATAGCTACAGAAGAAGCTCTTAGAATATTGCAAAAAGGTGGAAATGCAGTGGATGCAGCTATTGCAGCTTCTGTTGTTCTCTCTGTTGCAGAGCCTAATGCTACAAGTATAGGTGGAGATTGTTTTGCAATAATAAAAATGAATGGCAAAGACCCTGTTTCATATAATGGATCAGGTATTGCTCCAGCAAAAGCAAATTTTGATTATTTCAAGGAAAAGAATATAGATAAAATCGGTTTAACAAGTCCTCACGCAGTAACTATTCCTGGTGCATTAGATGCTTGGAATTCAATTCATAATGATTTTGGAAAACTCGATTTTGAGGAGTTGTTTCACAAAGGTATAGATATTGCAAAGAATGGTTTTAAAGTGACTAAAGTTGTTGCTAACGCCTGGAGCAACGTATTTAATAAATTAAACGATAACACATATTCTAGAAAACATATGCTAAATAATGGTAAGAGTTATCAATTTAACGAGGTAAATAAAAATCCTGCACTTGGAGAGACTCTTGAAAAAATTTCAAAAAATGGAGTTAAAGAATTTTATGAAGGATCAATTGCTGAAGATTTAGTTAAAACTTTAAAAGAGTTTGGAGGCTTACATACAATTGAAGATTTCCATAAGCAAAAAACTATTAAATCAGACACTTTATCAGATAGATATAGAGATATTATCATACATCAATGTCCTCCGAGCGGACCTGGAATAACAGTTTTAATAATGATGAAGTTATTAGAAAAGTTAGGTATTGAAAAATATGATGTGAATTCATTTGAAAGATTTCATCTTGAAGCAGAAGTTACAAAGCAGGCATATAAACTTAAAGAGGAAAATATTGGTGATCCAGAATTTGTGGATTTAGATTTGAAAAAAATATTAAGTGAACAAAATATAGATAATATTTCAAAAAATATATCTATTAATGGCTGTGCAGATGTAGGAGATCTAAATATTCCAAACCATCCTGAAACAGTTTATTTAAGTGTGGTAGACAGAGATTTAAATGTAGTTTCAATAATAAATTCTGTTTGCTATGCTTTTGGATCTGGAATAACAGGTGATAAATCTGGAGTGGTTCTTCACAATAGAGGAACTAATTTTAGAGTTGAGGAAGGTCATCCTAATTGTATTCAGGGATTAAAAAGACCACTACATACCATAATTCCTGGAATAGTTATGAACAACAAAGGAGAATGTGAATTATCTTATGGAGTAATGGGGGGACAATATCAACCTGTTGGACAAGTTCATGTTTTAAATAGCATTATTGATTATAACTTAACTCCTCAACAAGCCATTTCATTTCCTAGAGCTTTCCATTTCAATAACATTTATAAATTAGAGAAAAGTATTGATGAAAAAATTTTTAATAATTTAAAAGAAGTCGGTCATAATGTTGAGTATATAGATGGTACTCATGGAGGTGGACAAGCAATTCAAATAGATAGAGAAAAAGGAAATTTAGTTGGCGGTTCAGATCCAAGAAAAGATGGATACGCAAAAGGTTATTAATTTAAATGAACTCTAGAATTGTTAGAAATATTATAGAAACACAAAATGATAATCGAATTGCAATAACATCTGAAAGTAGTTCTCCACTAAAATTTGTTGATTTAAAATCATTAATAGAAAGAATTTCAAAACAATTATCAGGTAATGGTATTAATAATAAAGATCGTGCAGCAATAGTTTTGCCAAACGGTCCTTACATGGCAACTAGTTTTTTGGCGATTTCAAGCTACATGTCTGCTGCACCTTTAAACCCTAACTATAAATCTGAAGAATTCGAATTTTACCTAGAGGATTTAAAACCAAAGATAGTGATTGTAGAGAAAAATTCTAAAAATCCAGTAGTAGAAGTCGCAAATAAATTAAAAATTCCTGTTTGCGAAATAAAATCAGACGGAAATACTTTAAGCGGAGATTTCAATCTTTTTGAAAAAAGCAGTGATTATGTTTTGCCAGGCGAAGATCATGAAGCTCTTGTGCTGCATACTTCGGGCACTACATCAAGACCTAAGATTGTTCCATTAACAAATAAAAATATTTTTTCTTCAGCAGATAATATCTCCAAAAGTCTTAATTTAACTGATAAAGATCATTGTCTAAATATTATGCCATTATTTCATATACATGGCTTAATTGCAGTTCTTGCAGCCTCTATGAAAGTAGGGGCATCTGTATGTGCAAGTAGTGGATTTAATGCATTAAAATTTTTAGATAATGCAAAAAGAGAGAAAATAACTTGGTATTCTGGAGTACCAACAATGCATCAAGCAATATTGATGAGAGCAGATAAAAATCTAGAAACTGCTAAACAATTAAATCTTAGATTTTTAAGATCATCATCAGCATCTCTACCTCCAGCTGTATTTGAAAAACTAAATGAGGTATTTAATTGTCCAGTAATAGAAGCATATGGGATGACGGAAGCTACTCATCAAATGACCTCAAATCCTTTACCGCCTAAGTCCCAAAAACCTGGCTTTGTAGGAATTCCTGCTGGGCCAGAAGTTTGTATTATGGATACTAATAACAAGATTTTAAATCAAGGAGAAGAGGGAGAAGTTTGCATTAGGGGTGAAAATGTTACTTCCGGATATGAAAATAATCCAGATGCAAATAAAAATAGCTTTTCAAATGGTTGGTTTAGAACAGGAGATCAGGGATATTTTGATAAAGATGGTTATCTAAAAATCTCAGGAAGATTGAAGGAAATAATTAATAAAGGTGGTGAAAAGATTTCACCTTTAGAAGTCGATAACATTCTTATGGATCATCCAAATATTGAGCAAGCTGTTTGCTTTGGATATGAAGATAAAATGCTTGGGGAAGATATAGCTACCGCAATAATCATAAAAGAGGGCATGAAGTGTACTGAAGATGATATAAAAATTTATGCAAATGAAAAACTTGCAAAATTTAAAATTCCAAAGAAAATATTTTTTGTAAATGAAATTCCTAAAGGTGCAACAGGTAAACTACAAAGAAATACTTTAGCTAAAAAGTTTGGATTAGTGAACTAATGACTAAAATTTGTATATTTGGAGCTGGGTCTATTGGTGGATTTATTGCTACAAGTTTAAAAAAAACAAACGCACAAGTCTCTTTAATTGCTAGAGGAGAACATAAAAAAGCAATAGAGCAAAATGGATTAACTTTTATAAGAGATGATAATAAAGTTAATTTTAAATTTGATGTAACAGACAATCCTAAAGATTTGGATGAACAAGATTTCATAATTATTTCTGTAAAAGCTAACGCTATTAGTAAAATTTCAGAAAGCTTAAAACCAATTATGGGTAAAAAAACTTCAATTATATGCGCCATTAATGGATTGCCTTGGTGGTACTTTCATAAAGCTAATACGGGTACCAAATTAGACAATCAAATAGTTGAAAGTGTGGATCCAGGTGGAAAAATATGGCAAACTCTAGGACCTGAAAGAGCAATTGGTTGTGTAGTTTATCCAGCTTGTCAGATATTAGAGCCAGGTGTTATTAAACATAATGGTAATGGTGAACGATTTTCTTTAGGTGAACCAGATGGAACCAGATCAGAAAGACTAAAAATAATTTCAAGTTTATTCATAGAAGGCGGTTTAAAAGCTCCTCAGAAGAAAAATTTAAGAGACGAAATTTGGGTGAAACTATGGGGGAATTGTTCATTCAACCCAGTAAGTGCTCTAACAAATAAAACTATGGATGAAATGGGTAATGATCCTGAAACTTACAATTTAATAAAAGTTTTAATGCAGGAGTGCCAACAAGTTGGAGAAAAAATCGGAGTTAAATTCAATATATCAATTGAGGATCGAATTAAGGGTGGAGTCTCAATTATAGGACATAGACCTTCGACCGCTCAAGATTTAAATGCTGGCAAACCACTAGAAATAGATCCAATAATTGGTTCAATTATAGAAATTGCAAATAAGCTTGATTTAAATGTTCCAAAATTAAAAGAGATTAATGAAAAATTAAAGTCCAAGGCAGAAGACTTGGGTCTTTATACAAGATCAGAATTAATTGATAAATTAACAGTTTAAAAATTTAGTGAAATATCTCTATGTATTGAATTACATTTAGATACATAGATAGCTTGCTCTTTTGTTAGTTTAGACTGCAACCTTAGTCCAATTGTTTCTTTGATTGCATTATTATATTCCTCAAGTTTTGGCATTAAGTTTTCTTTAGCATTTGCTCTCCAGCTAACTTCTTTATTGAATAACTCAACAACTTCTTTTGATTTTGTTCTAATCGCCATTGGATCAAGTTCGTCTGAGTCTACCATTGATAATAAATCATCTACACTATTTAAAAATTCATCCATTCCAGAGATCTCACTCAACTTGTCAAACAATCCATCCATAATTGTAACTGATCTTTCATATACTTTTGTATTGCTTTCCATAGCTATAAAATAATCTAACTGTTTAATATCTTTTGATACTTCTTGAAGTTTTACTCCATCGTTTATGAACATTGCGAACTGATCAAGTAAATCGTAGGCTTCATCTACATTCTTTCTATATCTTTTTGTTGTTGTATTTTTAGCTTTATTTATTTTGTCGAATTCTGAATTCTTAGCTTGCCAAGTATCTGGAATTGAGTTTTGAATTTCCTCAATTTCAAGTTTTACATCCTCTATTCTTAATTCTATTTTGTTTTTCTCATCTAATTCATCATCATCTAAATTTCTAATCTCTGCTTTATATTTTTCTATTTTTTTATTTAATTTAAGTATTTTCTTTTGCTTCTTTCTAACAGTGAAATGCAGATCCCTATAATCAACAGCATATGCATTGTATTCGACCTCAACTTTTTTTAATTTATCGACTAGAGCAAAAGTTCCTAGTGCACTATCAAAATGATCTTCTAAAATTTCCATTTTATCATCTGGCAGATTAGTTGGAGCCTCAGATTGGAATTTTAATATTGCATTTTTAATTGTCTCACCGTTTGAATCAAATCTTGCAAATTTGTACTCTTGCAAACAGTACTGTAATTTAGGATTCATTGGTGGAGGAGCAACATTCGAAGTTAAATATACTCTATTTGGTAGATAATTTACTAAGCTAGGGTATGCACCGACTATTCCCAATCCTATAAGCTGAAGAATTATAAAAGGCACAACACCTTTCCAAATATCAAGTGTTTTAACAATTTTAGGAGCTACACCTTTCAAATAAAAGAGTGCAAATCCAAATGGCGGCGTTAAGAAGGAAGTCTGCAAGTTAACACCAATCATAACTCCCAACCAAACGGCTGTGACGTTAGCCCCTGTTTCAGCTAATAATATTGGTGCAATTATTGGAACAACAACAACTGCAATTTCAATAAAGTCTAAGAAAAATCCTAGCAAGAAAATTACAATCATCACAACAACAAATTGTGTCCAAAAACCACCCGGTAAATCTTGTAAAAAGTCTCTTACTAATTCTTCTCCCCCAAAAGCTCTAAATCCTGAAGTAAGCATTGCTGCTCCTAAAAGGATAATAAATACCATTGAAGTAGTCACACAAGTTTCTGTTACAACTTCTTTTAAAACATTTTCTGTTTTAAAAGTTCTCCAAAAACTCCAACCTATTCCGTATACAAGTATGACCACAAAGAAAGCGGTTATAAAGATTGCACTTAAATCTCTTTCCTCCAAATTTTTTACATTTAATTCATAATTTGATGCAAAGAATGTAATTGGAATTAGAGATCCAATAATTAAAATTAAAGGATAGAAAGCACTTTTCTTTCCTTCATATAATCTATAACCAGCCATCAAAGTGGCACCAATTGCTCCAATTGAACCTGCTTGGTTTACAGTAGCAATACCCATTAAAATTGAACCTAATACAGCGAATATTAATGCAAGTGGTGGAATGATAATTACAACTACTCTTAACCAAAATTTTAAATCAAAATTTCCTTTAAATGGAACTGGTGGTGCAACACCTTTCTTTATTCTAGCAAAAATAAACACATAGATCATATAAAGAGCAACTAAAACAAGACCTGGTAAAAGTGCTCCTAAGAACATATCACCTGCACTTGATGAACCTACTCTAAATTCACCTGGCATATTAAATTCACCAGTTAAGGCTTTATAATCATTTTGTCTTAAGTTGTTTGCAACATCAGATGCACTTGCCAACTGGTCAGCAATAATAATTAAAACAATTGATGGAGGAATAATTTGACCTAATGTTCCTGATGAACAAACTATTCCACTAGCAAGTTGTCTGTCATACTTGTTATTTAACATTGTTGGTAACGAAATTAGTCCCATCGCAATTACAGTTGCTCCAACGATACCAGTCGTTGCTGCTAATAGAGCTCCAACAAATATAACTGAAATTCCTAAACCACCAGGAATTGGTCCAAATAATTGGCCCATTGTTATTAATAAGTCTTCAGCAATTTTTGATTTTTGAAGCATAATTCCCATGAATATAAATAAAGGAATTGCTATCAAAGTATCTGTCTCTACATCCCAGTAATTACTCCTAAAATTTGTAATACCAGCAACGAGCCATTCTATGGGTCCATCTACAGCAAAAAAGGCACTGGAGTCTCCCTCGAAGATGTAGCCAAAAAATGCAGCTAAACCAATTGCAATTATAGCTGAACCAGGAAGTGCAAAAGCAACCGGGTAACCCGATGCAAGAGCAACAATCATTATCACAACTAGAACAGCTAAAAAGAATGTTTCCATAATTTAATTTTTGACACCTTTTAAAATTTTGTGACTACTTTCCATAAAATAACTAGTAAATTGAATTAACATCGTAACAGCAAAAACAGCTAGATAAACAGCCATCAAATATAAAAGATAAAGACCATTAGATCCTTGTTGCGTAACTTCAAAAGCTACAACAGGACCATTTATTATGCTGGCTTTTCCGTTAAGACCTAAAAATATAACTATTAATGTAAGTGGTACTCCTAGAACTGCCGATCCAACCATATTTGTCCATGCCTTCTTTTTTTCACTAAAAGAAGAATAGAGTACATCAACTCTTACGTGCCCTTCATGAATTAAGGCGTATGCACTAGCAAACAAATAAAGTGCAGCATACCAAAATCTAACTAGATCCCCTTGAAATGCTTGTTCGTATGAAAATATAAATCTTGATAATACGATTACGAATTCACTTACTACAACCAATACTGCTAGCCAAATAAAGCCAACTGATTTCGTAAAATATCCAATCACGAAAGAAATTAATATTATTGGAAAGTGAATATAAGTAATTCTGACTGGGGCTTTAACCATCAATGCTTTTACTTCAGGACTGAAGATTGCTTCCCATAATCTTTCAACAACCATAAAAGATATAACAAAGTCAGCTACGCCAACTAAAAATACTGCCCAAAATGATGATCTAACAAGATATGCTGAAAATCTTGATAAAATTTTTGAATCTTGCTCCAAAGTTTGGCTATATGTTTTAAAAACATAAAAAACGACTGCAGCAATACAAATCAAATACAATCCAATTTGCATATAACCATAATTTAAATCAGATCCCTCTAGAGCTTTTTTCTTATATCCAAACATCTCATGATGCGAAAAAATTTTTTTTATTCCTGGCCAATCACTCCAAACTGTTAAAACATTATTAATAAGAAATGCTAAAGTAAAAGCTAAAACTGAATAACTGATTATTCTAAGATATAGAGAAAGATTTGAATTTTTTGTCACCATAGTATTTTAAAATACCTAAGTAATACTCGTTTTTGTTTAAAAAAAAAGGGCCCAATTAAGGGCCCTTTAATAACTAAATTTAGTTAGATTACATTCCTAATGCTCTGTTTCTTTGAGAAATGTAAGGTGAGTCAGACAGGTTGGTCCAAGAACCAATGTCTTTTCTAGCCTGTAAGAAACTAGAGTGGATTCTCTCAGCGAGACCACTGCTTGCTCTTGTTTCCTCAAATACTTCATTAGCAGCTTTAGCAAAACCATCATAAACTTTGTCGCTAAACTTCTCTAGTTTAACACCATGATCGTTTATTAATCTTGCAAGCGCAGCACCATTTTTAGCGTTGTACTCTGACATCATAACGTCATTTTCCATCGCAGCTGCAGCTTCAATTAATAGCTGATCTGATTTTGATAAGCTTGTAAACCAAGATTTGTTAGTACCACATGCTAACATAGATCCTGGCTCGTGCATTCCAGGATAGTAGTAGTATTTAGCAGCTTCTTGGAATTTCATAGCTTCATCATTCCATGGACCTACCCACTCTGTTGCATCAATTGCACCAGAAACAAGGTTTTCGTAAATTTGTCCACCAGGAAGTGAAACTGGAGATCCTCCAAGTTTACCGATAACTTGTCCACCTAATCCAGGCATACGCATTTTAAGACCTTTGAAGTCATTAGGGCTTCTAATTTTCTTGTTAAACCATCCACCCATTTGAACTCCTGTGCTTCCACACATAAAGTTTTTTAGACCGAATTTGTCTGATAGTTCATCCCATAATTGTTGACCACCAGCAAATCTAATCCATGCGTTCATTTCAGTGTAAGTGAAACCGAAAGGTACAGCTGTAAAGTAACCCCAAGCTGGATCTTTTTTAACCCAGTAGTAGTCAGCAGCGTGATACATTTGCGAGTTACCTGAAGCAACTTCATCAAATGAGTCAAACGCTTTAACCCTCTCGTTTGCTGCATAGTAAGTGACTTGAATTCTTCCATCACTCATGTCTGTAATTCTTTGAGCAAATCTTTGCGCACCAGTTCCTAAACCTGGGAAATCTCTTCCCCATGTAGCTACCATAGAAGCTTCAATTCTTTCTTTGGCAACGGCTGGAGCAGCTAAAGATGATGCAGCTACAGCAGCAACACCAGTCGCAGCAGCAGCCTTAAAGAATTTACGTCTTGAAGGAGTTTTACCCTTCAATAGTTTTTTTTCTTTAATCATTATTTCTCCTCTTTAAGTTAATTAACTGACGCATTTAAAGCATATATGTTTCTTAGAGTCATTTTAAAAAAGTGAGGATTTTTCACTTAATTACAATCTATGATTGTAAATGTTTATGAATTATCTTTAATTATTGAATATTTTGGCATGGTTTAACATGCTTAGATCTTCAAATTGTTTGCCTATAATTTGAACTCCTAAAGGCAAATTTTTTTCGCCTTTTAAAATTGGCAGTGAAATGCAGGGCACATGTGCAAGAGACCAAATCTTATTAAATTCTGGACTCCCAGTTGTCTTAAATCCTTTGTCAGCAATTCCACAACTACTTGGCGTTATAATTGCATCAAACCTTTCAAATATACTATCTAAGTTTTTTGAGTATGTTCTCATCGCATCTAAAGCTAAAGCATAATCTTTTGCCGAATGTTTTAGTCCGTTAATAATTGCTCTCTTAATTTCTATAGAAAGTTTTCCTTTTGAAGTTTTGTAATAATGATGGAAATTTTGAGCCATCTCTGTCTCATATATAATTGTATGACAATCAATCATATCTTCAAAATATTTAGGAGCAGTTTCAACCTTTACTATTTTTTTATTATTTAAAATAAATTTGTTAAATGATTTTTTTGAAATACTGTCAACATTTCTCCAGCGTTTGGTTTTATAAAAAACAAATTTTGATTTTTTTATTTTAATTTTTTTATTAAGAAAATTAATATTTGTTGTTGTTTCATCTGCATCGTCTCTAGCAAACAAAACTTTCGATAATAGTGCTACATCACTAATTGTTTTTCCAAATACTCCGACTTGATCTAAATTATATGATGTTTGCAAAATACCATTTCTAGAAATTAATCCATAGGTAGGTTTATAACCAACAACTCCACAATAAGAGGCTGGCCTGATTACAGATCCACCCGTTTGAGTTCCAATTGATAATGGTGCCATATCAGATGCAATAACAGCTGCAGAACCACTAGATGAACCTCCTGGTGTTCTTGAATAATCATGTGGATTTTTGGTTTTTGATGGCGATAAGAAAGCTAATTCACAAGTTACAGTTTTGCCCATAATTATTGCTCCAGCCTTTTTTAAGAGCT
>CACARD010000004.1 GCA_902534735.1 uncultured Pelagibacteraceae bacterium | reverse complement strand
TACAAGGGCAAAATATAAGTAAAATTAATAAAAAATTAAATTTTCATTTGTTAATAATAAAGCCTAATTTTGGATGTTCTACTAAGATGATTTATGCAAAACACAGAGGATTTTCAAAGAGCCTATTCCATAAATCAAACAACATTAACAGACAAGATTTATTAAAAGTTTCGAATAACGATTTAGAGAGAGCAGCTTTTAATAAATATCCAATTTTAAGAAGAATTAAAAGTTACTTGCAAAATTTAGATAATATTTACTTTGCAAATATGACAGGCTCGGGTTCGACTATAATTGGTTATTTTTTAACCAAAAATGCGGCAATAAAAGCTCAAAAAAAATTAAAAAATAAATATAAAAACTATTGGTGTATTTACTCTAAAACTATATAAAGCTTTTTTTTTGTGTTATATGAAAAACATCTTGGGGTGTAGCCAAGTGGTAAGGCAGCGGTTTTTGGTACCGCCATTCCTAGGTTCGAATCCTAGCACCCCAGCCATATATGAAAGCTTTACTTAAAAAAATTTTTCAAAACAAAAAAATTTCAAGCGATAAAGATTTCAAATTTCTAGATTTAAAAAATAATAAGGGAGTAAATAAAATATTTGGTGCAATAAATAACCACAATGAAACCAGCGAGATTAGATATGTTGGTGGTTGCGTAAGAAAAATTTTAAATGATGAAAAAACAGATGATATCGACCTTGCAACTAATTTAACTCCTGATCAGGTTAGGCAATGTTTAGATAAAAACCAAATAAAGTTTTTTGAAACAGGAATTGAACATGGCACGATCACAGCAGTGATTGAGGATCAAAATTTTGAAATTACAACATTAAGAAAAGATGTAAAAACAGATGGAAGGCATGCTGTTGTAGAATATACAACTAATTGGAAAGAAGATTCATTAAGGAGAGATTTTTCAATAAATTCAATATATTCAGATTTAGACGGGAATTTATATGATCCAAATTCTGGTCATAAAGATTTAAATTTTGGAATAATTAAATTTATAGGTGATCCAGAAACTAGAATAAAAGAAGATTATTTAAGAATTATTAGATATTTAAGATTTTATACTGAATATAGCAAAATCGATCATGAAATTAATATAATAAAAATCATTAAAAAAAATATAGAGGGTTTAGGAAAAATATCAAAAGAAAGACAATTCAATGAATTAAAAAAAATTCTCAAATTAGATAACTTTTTAAAGTTATTTAAAAATAAAACCTCTTGTGAATTATTTTCATTAATTTTCCCTCAACTAAAAAATTTTAAAAAATTGAGCAAGTTATCAAAACCACAAGAAAAGATATTAAAAAATAAAAGTTTAAATTTCGTCATTTCTTTTCTTGTAATCGATGAAACTGACAATTCTGAATATTTTGTGTATAAATATAATTTACCCAATGAGTTAAAAGATAAAATTAATTTTCTAAAAAATAATTCGCTAAATAAAGATAGTACTAAAATTTTTAACAAGAAAGATTTACAAAAAATATTTTATTATGAGGGTAAATCTAGCACAATCGATTTAATTGATTTCAATTTGTTATATTTTAAACAAAGTAAAAAACTTTCAGAATTAAAAACTTACTTTGAAAAATTAGATAAACCAGAATTTCCAATAAAAGCTCAGTTATTAATAAATGATTATGGATTAAAGGAGGGAAGGGAATTGGGTCAAAAATTAAAAAATTTAGAAATGAAATGGATTGAAAATAATTTTAGTTTATCAAAAAAAGATATGGAAAAAGTTTTATCAAATTAAACGTATTTTACGTCTACAATTTCAAAATTTTTTGTCCCTGCTGGTGTATTTATCTCTACAAGATCTCCTTTATTTTTACCTATAAGACCTTTTCCTATTGGTGATTGAAAATAAAGAAGCTTTTGTTTTAGATCTGCCTCGTCTTTACCAACAATTTTGTAATTTATTTTTTCATTTGTATCTAAATTTTGAAGGTAGACTGTAGATCCAAATATCACCTTCCCATCATTACTAATCTTGGTGATATCAATTACATTTGCTCTTGCAATTAAATCCTCAACTTCTTGAATTCTTCCCTCGTTATGAGATTGCTGTTCTTTTGCAGCATGATATTCAGCATTTTCTTTCAAATCTCCATGTGATCTTGCTTCAGCAATGGCTGCAACAATTTCGGGTCTCTTCTTTTCTTTTAAAAAAATTAATTCACTTTTTAATTTTTCTAATCCTTCAGTAGTAATTGGTTCTTTATCCATAATTTACCATTTAGCTGTTGGTGGTAATGACATAAGTATAGCTTCAACATTTCCACCAGTTTGTAAACCAAATTTTGTCCCCCTATCATGTAATAAATTAAATTCAACATATCTACCTCTTTTTTTGTATTGGATTTCTTTATCTTTAATTGTCCATTTTAATTTATTTTTTTTCTCAATTATTTCATTAGAAATGTTTTTAAAACTTATTCCCACTTCTCGAACAAAAGAAAAATCTTTTTCCCAATTATTTTTTTTATAATCAAAAAAAATCCCACCAATACCTCTTGGCTCTTTCCTATGTGGCAAATAAAAATATTCATCACACCACTTTTTATATTTTTTGTAATAATTTTTGTTATGTTTATTGCATGATTTTTTTAGTTCTGAATGAAACCAATTTTCTAATTTCTTATCTTTCATACAAGGTGTAACATCCATTCCACCTCCAAACCAACCAAATGAAGTAACTATATACCTCGTGTTAAAATGCATTGCCGGCACATGAGGATTTTTCATATGCATAACAACAGATATTCCAGATGCCCAAAATTTAGAGCTTGTTTTAGTGCCTGGAACTTTATTTTTAAATTCATTTGAAAATTTTCCATAAACTTCTGAAAAATTTACTCCAACTTTATCAAAAATTTTACCGTTTTCTAAAATTCTATATTGTCCTCCACCTTCATCATTACTTTTACTTCTATTCCAATTAGTAATTTTAAATTTGGTTTTTTTGCCCTCTTTTTCCTCTATTTCTCTACAAAGCACTTCTTGTAAAGTTTTAAACCAATTTTTTGCTAATTTCTTTTTTATGTATTGATCCATTTAACCTAACTGTCTTATAAATTCTGAAGCTCCTATGGCCACTGATATTGAAATATTTAACGATCTTTTATTTTTTAGCATTGGAATCTTAATTCTTTCATTAACCTTAGAATGTACATCTTCTGGAACACCAGCACTTTCTCTGCCAAAGAGCAATATATCATTACGCTTAAATTTAAACTTTGTATAAACTTTGCTAGCTTTTGTCGTCATTAAAACTACTCTATTTTTTCTATTTTCATCAAAGAATTCTTTAGAGCTCTTGTAAAATTTAATTTCACTGTAATCTAAATAATCCATAACAACTCTCTTGAACCTTTTATCGCTAAATAAAAACCCACAAGGTTCAATGATTTCTAAACTAGCACCTAGGCAAGAACAAGTTCGAATAATTGAAGCTGTATTTTGAGGAATATCCGGCTGATATAGAGCTACTTTTAGACCGTGTTTTAAAGGTTTCTGTGTCATTGTTACCATAGAAATATCTCTTTTTTATTATATGAAATCATATATTACCAAAGTTATAAAATATTAAAGATGTCAGATCAAAAAGACGAAAAAAAGACCAACAGAAGAGATTTCTTGTTTACTGCTACTGCCGCAGCAGGTGCAGTTGGAGTAGGTGCTGCTGTTTGGCCATTAGTCGATCAAATGAACCCAGATGCCTCTGTAAAAGCATTAGCAAGCACAGAAGTAGATGTAAGTTCAATGCAACCAGGACAATCTTTAACGGTTCTTTGGAGAGGTAAACCTGTTTTTATAAAGAGAAGAACGGATGATGAAATTAAAAAAGCGAGAGCAGTTGACATCAATGATCTTAAGCATCCTGAAAAAGATGAAGATAGAGCAAAGAATCCTGAATGGTTAGTGATGCTTGGGATTTGTACTCATCTAGGATGTGTTCCATTAACAGATAAAGGTGATTATGATGGTTGGTTTTGTCCTTGCCATGGTTCTCATTATGATACATCTGGTAGAATTAGAAAAGGACCAGCTCCAACTAATATGGAGATACCTAAATACGAATTTGTAAATACTAACACGATTAAGATTGGATAAATATGAGTGATCACGAATACACACCTAGTTCAAAGTTTGGTAAATGGTTTAATGATAGATTGCCTTTGCTTACATTGGCAAATCACTTAACAGATTACCCTACACCAAAAAATTTAAATTACTGGTGGACTTTTGGTGGGATATTAACTTTTTGCTTAATTACCCAAATAGTTACAGGATTAGTTTTGGCTATGCACTACATTGCTCATGCAGATATGGCATTCAGTAGTGTCGAACATATAATGAGAGATGTGAATTATGGATGGTTGTTAAGATATGTTCACGCAAATGGTGCTTCTATGTTTTTCCTTGCAGTTTATATTCATATTTTTAGATCTTTATTTTACGGATCATATAAATCTCCTAGAGAAATAATTTGGATACTTGGAATTATAATTTATCTTCTGATGATGGCAGCTGCTTTTATGGGATATGTTCTTCCTTGGGGACAAATGAGTTTTTGGGGAGCAACAGTAATAACAAATTTATTTAGTGCAATACCACTTGTGGGAGAGAGTATAACAACTTGGTTATGGGGTGGTTACTCAGTTGACAATCCAACTTTAACAAGATTTTTTACTTTGCATTACTTGATACCGTTTTTAATACTAGGGCTTGTAGTACTTCACATATGGGCATTACATGTTCCTGGAAATAACAATCCAGTTGGTATTGATATTAAAAAGCCTTCTAAAGATACGGTTCCGTTTCATCCATACATCGTGATTAAAGATGCTTTTGCGTTATTAATGTTTTGTATTATTTTTGCGATGTTTGTATTTTATCAGCCAAATATTTTAGGACATGCTGATAATTATATCGAGGCGGATCCACTTGTAACTCCTGCTCATATAGTTCCTGAGTGGTACTTATTACCTTTTTATGCGATCTTAAGATCTGTTCCTGACAAACTTATGGGTGTTGTTGCTATGTTATCAGCTATTTTAATTTTAGCTGCTTTACCATGGTTGGATACGTCAAAAGTTAGATCGGCAGTTTTCAGACCGTTATTTAGACAGTTCTACTGGATCTTGGTAGCTGATGTTTTAATTCTAGGATATGTAGGGGCGATGCCAGCTGAAGGATTGTACTTGTTAATTGCAAGAGTTGCTACAGCGTATTACTTTGCGCATTTTTTAATTATTCTTCCAGTTTTAGGATGGAAAGAAAAAACTACCCCGCTGCCTTTGAGTATTACCGAGCCAGTTTTAGGAGGCTCGCCAAATTTAGCTGCAGCAAGGAGTGATGAAAAAATAGAAAAAACAATAAAGTGAGAAAGTTAAAAAATATTTTTTTTGTATTAATATTCTCAGTTATAGTACTAAATTCATCTAACTCTGCTGAAAAATCACCTCCTTTTTTACAGACTAAATGGACTTTCAAAGGTCTCTTTGGAAAATTTGATAGAGCATCACTTCAAAGGGGTTATCAAGTATATACAGAAGTATGTGCATCTTGCCATTCTATGAAATATTTAACCTATAGAAATTTGGCAGAAAAGGGTGGACCAGAATTTTCTGAAGCAGAGGCTAAAGCAATAGCTGCAAGTTTTGAGGTAACAGATGGTCCTGACAGCACTGGAGAAATGTTTGTAAGACCGGCCAAATTGTCTGATAAATTTGTGATGCCATATGCTAATGAGCAAGAAGCTAAAGCTGCTAATGGGGGTGCTTATCCACCAGATATGTCTGTTCTAGTTAAGGCAAGAAAGGGCGGAGCAGATTATATTTATTCCTTACTGTTAGGATATTCTGAACCACCAGAGGGTGTAGAACTTGATGATGGTGTTTATTATAACAAGTATATGTATGGTAATAAAATTAAAATGCCAGCTCCTTTATCTGATGATTTAATTGAGTATACAGATGGAACAAAAGCTACCGCTGAGCAAATGTCTAAAGATGTTACAAATTTTCTGATGTGGTCAGCGGAACCACATTTAGAGCAAAGACATAAAACAGGATTTAGAGTTATAGCTTATTTGATAATATTGACTGTATTGGTTTATTTTACAATGAAGAAGATATGGTCACGTGTTGAACCTAAAGTTTAGAACATCTCCATCTTTAACGATATAATCTTTACCTTCTAATCTCATTTTGCCGTTTTCTCTTGATTTTAACCAACCACCACTACCAATGAAATCTTGATAAGACACAGTTTCTGCTCTTATAAAACCTTTTTCAAAATCTGTATGAATTATACCTGCTGCTTGAGGCGCCATGCAATTTTTGTTAATTGTCCAAGCCCTTGTCTCCTCAACTCCTGAAGTAAAAAACGTCTCTAAAGATAAAAGTTCATATCCTTTTTTGATTAATAAATTTAATCCAGTATCATCTACGTTGATCATTTTCATATACTTTTTTCTTTCTTCATTTTCAAGTTCATTTAATTGATTTTCTATTTCAGCTGAAATAGTTAGAGTGTTTTTAGAACCATATTTTTCAATAAAACTTTTTGTATAATCGTTGCCTTTATCAATGCTATTTTCATCAACATTACAAACATACAATTTAGGTTTTATTGACAATAATCCTGATAATTTAACATCCTTTTTATCAAATTCTTCGTATAATTTATTTATATCATCATTATCATTAATTAAATTCTGAGCTCTTTCTAGAATTTGGTTTTGATTTTCGTCATTATTTTTTTTATTTTTCTTATCTAGTCTTTTTTGAATAGATTCCAAATCTGCTAAAGACATTTCCGTTTCAATTATTTCTAAATCTCTAATAGGATCAACTGTTGGATTTACATTTTGAATATCATCTGAGTCAAAACATCTAATTAAATGAATAACAGCATCTACTTCTCTTATATGGGATAAGAATTTATTACCCAATCCTTCACCTTTAGAGGCTCCTTCGACTAATCCTGCTATATCAACAAAAGATATTGTAGTATTTATTTTTTTTTTAGAATTTGAAATTTTAACCAATTCATCTAACCTATAATCTGGTACAGGAACTACGCCTATATTTGGATCTATCGTACAGAAAGGAAAATTTGCTGCTTGAGCTTTACTTGAATTTGTAAGTGCATTAAATAAAGTAGATTTACCGACATTTGGTAAACCAACTATACCACACTTAAAACCCATTTAATTATTGTTAACTTTGCTTGAGAATAAATCTAATTTTTTATCTATCAAAATAGCAATAGAGTCTATTATATTGTGAGTAATTTTTTCTAAGTGTTCTTGTTCATCATCAGAAAAATCATTTAAAACAAAATCTGATACAGACATTTTATTCTCTGGCTTTCCAATCCCAATCCTCACTCTTGAATAGTCTTTTCCAATAAATTTATCAATTGAGGCAACTCCATTGTGACCTGCACTTGATCCACCAAATTTTGCCTTTATTTTTCCAAATTCTACATCTAGATCATCATGAAAAACAATCACATCCTCTGCATCTATTTTGAAATATTCAAGCAATTCTCTGATACATATTCCTGAGTTGTTCATGAAAGTCAGAGGTTTGATAGCATAAATTTTCTTTTCCCCGATATTACCTGTTGTAAGTAAACCCTTAAATTTTGGCTTTTGCTTTGAAAGACCAAATTTTTGATTTATCGCATCTACAACTTTAAAACCTATATTATGTCTATTATTATGACTGTTTGGGGTTGGATTGCCCAAACCTACGAGTAACAACATTTTATTTTATTATTATTTTCACAGATTATTATTTTTTTTCTGCTGGAGCTTTTCCTTCTTCTTTTCCTTTATCGCCATCTGCAGCTTTTTCTGCACCTTCTTCAGGTTTAGCATCTCCATCCGCAGCTGCCTCTGCAGCTTCTCCACCTTCTCCCTCAGCTTCTGCTGGTTTTTCAGGCTCTTTAACAACCGTTGGTGCTGCGACGGTTGCGATTACAAAGTCTCTTCCTTGAATTGTAGGTGTTACATTTTCAGGTAAATTTATAAAAGATATTTTAATACTTGCTCCAATATCTAAGTTATTTAAATCTACAACTAACTCTGTTGGTATGTTTTCTGTAGGACATCTTAATTCAACTTTTCGTCTTACTATATTCAAAACTCCACCTCTTTTTAATCCTGGTGATAATTCATGGTTTATAAACTTAACAGGAATTTCTAAAATTACTTTTGCACCTTTAACAATTCTTAAAAAATCTAAATGTATAGGCTCATCTGTAACTGTATCAAAATCAATAACTCTTGGTAAAACTTTTTGTTCTTTCCCATCAATATTAATTGAAATAATATTTGATAAAATATTTTCTTTATTTAATAAATTTTTTACTTCTTTAACAGAGACAGAGATTTTTTGATTTGGCTCCTCTCCTCCATAAATTATTCCTGGAACCATACCTTTAGTTCTAAGAGATTTAACTTCACCCTTAGTTTTTGTTTCTCTTATTGTGGCTGCTAATAAACTCATAAAGTGTCGGGTTTTTAACTTATGAAACTAAATTTTACAAGTAAATTATTTAAATAGATCTGATACAGAGGTAGAATTTGATATTCTTTTAATAGCTTCTCCAACCAAATTAGAGATTGTTAATACCTCAATATTCTTAGCTTTTTTAACTTTCATAGAATTATCTATTGTATCAGTTACAACTAAATTTTTTATCGAAGATTTCTTAATTTTTTCAACAGCATTACCACTTAATACGCCGTGTGTTACATACACATGAACATCTTTAGCTCCTCTTTTTTTTAGTTCAGAAGCTGCATTTACAATTGTTCCACCAGAGTCGATTATATCATCAACTAATATACAAGTTTTATTTTTAACATTTCCAATTACATTCATTACTTCTGACTTTCCAGGAGAAGGTCTTCTTTTATCTACTATTGCTAAATCTACATTTAACAATTTTCCTAAAGCTCTTGCTCTTGCAGTACCACCGACATCCGGTGCAACACAGATTATATTATTTTTTTTTAATTTCTTTTTTATATGTCTAGCAAATATTGGAGTTGCAAATAAGTTATCTACTGGAATATCAAAAAATCCTTGAATTTGTCCAGAATGTAAATCAACTGTAACGACTCTATCTGCTCCTGCTTTTGCAATAAGGTTAGACACAAGTTTTGCAGATATAGATGTTCTAGGAACCACTTTTCTATCTTGTCTTGCATATCCAAAATATGGGATCACAGCAGTTATGTTTTTGGCCGATGATCTTTTTAAAGCATCAATCGATAGTAGTAATTCCATTAAATTGTCATTTGCAGGAGATGAAACGGATTGAATTAAAAAAATACTATTGCCTCTAATATTTTCATTAATTTCTATATAGATTTCTCCGTCTGCAAATTTTCTTATGTTTGAATTCACTAGTCTATTTTTTAAAAATTTAGATATTTTTTGACTAAGATGTTTATTACTGTTTCCTGTGAGAATTTTCATCCGAGATATCCTATTTAATCATAATTGCAGAAATATTTCTACCATAATCGTTATGCTTATTTTTTTTTGATCTCCTAGAACTAAAAAAGTTATTTTCTATAGCATAGGTATCCTTTCTTATTATATCTATTTTTTTAACTCCATTTTCGTAAAATTGAGATTTTATATATTCGCTTAAATCAAAATAAATTTTTTTCCTTTTAAATGTGAAGAAATTCACATTTTTTTTATTTTTTTCCTTAAACAATTTAAAAAAATCATTTTTTACTTCATAACTATTTTTTTTTATACATGGTCCAATGCAAGCAATCATATCTTTCTCTGAACATCCATTTTTTTTTAAAAGCTGAATTGTTTTTTTTACTATTCCCTTAAAAGCACCTTTCCACCCAGCATGTATTGCACCAACAAATTTTTGCTTATTTTCTATAATAAGAATTGGTGCACAATCTGCAGTGAGTATACTAATCGCAATATTTCGCTTATTTGTAATCATCGCGTCTCCAGTCAATCTTCTTTTTGGAATACCACTTATTTTATAAACTTTGTTACTATGAATTTGATTAAGAGAAACTAGATTTCTACTTGTGCAGCCTATTTTTTTTGAAACTATTTTTAAATTTTTACTTATATTAGCAAATTTATCTTTTGAACCCTTTCCGCAATTTAAACTTTTGTAGATTCCTTTTGAGGTGCCACCTAATCTATTAAAAAAATAATGTGAAATGGATTTTTGATCTCTAAAAATTTTTGACTTAATCACTTAAAACCCAAATTAAAATTATTTCTGGATTTGCTTACAAATAATACTTTAAACAAGGAGCCCATATATTTTGCATCAATTAATCTTTTTATTCTATAAAATATTTCAGCTTTTTTACTAAATTGTAAATTTTTACTTATTATCTCAGCTCTTTTTAATATTCCTAATTTAATTAAGAAATTACCTTGGGTAGTTATTAAAGATTTCAAATTAGAATTTGCAAACTCTTTCTTGTACATTTTAAAATTTATTAAATGAGTAATATCTGAATTATAAGGATTTTCTAAAAAACTAATTTTTCTATGCTTCTCAACACTTTGCAATGTATTTTTCATTTTTCCTTTGGTAAAACCATAGTCTATCATTAATAAACCACCATTATTTTTAAAAATAAAATTCGCTATTTCGTTAACAAATTTCATTGCTGAAGGTGAATATTCAATAAATTTTTCTTTTTTTATATCTTTACCTAAATATTTCTCAATTTTTTTTGATGACACTTTTTGATCACAAACTTCAAACTTATTTTTTTTATATGCTACATATTTTTCATACCAATTATTGCTTTTTTTTAAAAACTGCTTGATAGGAAAAGCATCAAAAAACTCATTAGCCAAGAATATTGTTGGAGCCTTTGGAATTTCTTTTAAATTTTTAATCCAATTTACTTTTTTTTTGTCTATTTTATCCTTCTGAATTTTTATCAGTAATGGACTTTTTTCTAAAATTAAAAAATTTGCAGATAAATTAATTTCACTAAAATTATTTAAAGTTTTTATAATTTGTGACATCATCTCACCGTTGCCTGCTCCCAGTTCTATAATATTAATTTTTTTCGGTTTTTTTAAATTCTCCCAAAATGAAATTAACCAAATAGATATCATTTCTGAAAAAAGAACAGAAATATTTGGAGATGTTATAAAATCACCTTTTTTTCCAAAAGGATTTTTTTTAATATAATAACCATTATCTTTGTCATACAAAGATTTGTAAATAAATCTATCCAATGAGATTTTTTTATTGTGTCCTATTAGCATTTTTATAATAGATGATAATTAATCCGCAGGATAGTGCTATACAACTTATTATTTGCCCCATACTCAAATTGAAAAATAAATAACCTAGTTGTTGATCTGGTTCTCTGAAGAACTCGATAACAAATCTAAAAAATGAGTATAGAATTAAAAAATAACCTGAAATAATACCAGGTGTTTTCCTTAATCTACTAAACAACATTCTTAGAATAATAAATAGAACAACTCCCTCAAAAATTGCTTCATAAATTTGTGAGGGATGTCGATTTAAATCATCAATTTTTATAAACTTTACCGACCATGGTACATTTGTTTCTATGCCATAAAGTTCTGAGTTTATGAAATTTGATATTCTTCCTAAAAAAATTCCTATAGGAGAACAAACAGCAACCACATCTAAATAACTAAAAATATTTTGATTTTTATTTTTGCAGAATAAATGAGTTCCTATAATAATTCCAATTAGTGCACCGTGAAAAGACATTCCCCCTTGCCATATTTTTATAATCTCAACTGGATTACTAATAAAATAAATTGGGTCATAAATAATAACATATCCAAGTCTTCCACCAAGGATGATACTCATGATCAAATAAGTTACATAATCGTCAAAATATTCTTTTTGAGCGCTATCTTTGATTAGTTTGTTTTTTGCAAAATACCAACCAAATACTAAGCCAAATATATAAGACAAGGAATACCATCTAATTTCTAATGAAAAGATCTCAAAAGCGACTGGGTCAAAATTATTAATAAACATTTAATTGTAATATTATAAATATTACCTAAACTTTGATAAGAAATTATTATGTCAAAATCAAGATTCGTATTTGATAAATTTGCAAAATTTTTGGAAGAAGGATTGGTCAATTACAAAGATTTTAGTGATGAAGTCGTAAATATTTTACGATCAAAAAAAGAAGAAATTATCCTTAAAATGAATTTAGTCAGTAAAGATGAAATCGATATATTAAATAAAAGAATTGAAAAATTAGAAAAAAAAATTGCTGAAAAAAAAATAAAAAAAAAAACTAAACGGGCAAAGAAATAATAACCTTTAATCCACCTAAACTAGACTTATCAAATTTAAGATCTCCACCATGTGATTTTACGACATCTGATGATATAGCTAAGCCAAGACCAACACTAGACTTTGTTTCCGATCTACTTTTGTCAATTTTATAAAATGGTTTTAAAACATTTTGATGTTCTTTCTGTGGTATACCTGGACCATCATCCTCAATTGAAATATTAATAGTTGATCTTCCTTTTTTTAGATACAATTCAACATTGTCAGCAAATTTTAAAGAATTATCTATAAGGTTATTAATACATCTAATAATTAAATTTTTTCTTCCATCAAAATAAACCTTCTCTTTTAAAAAATATTTTATATTTGGTTTCTCATATTTTTTACAAATATCTTCAAGAAGAACAGAGATATCAAACGTTTCAGTTTTATCTTTTGCACCAGATCTTGCAAATTGAAGATATTCATTTAACATTTTTTCCATTTCATCAACATCTCTTGAGAGTTTCTCTACAACGTTTTTATCTTTAATCATCGCTATTTGAAGTTTTATCCTTGTCAAAGGAGTTCTTAAATCGTGGCTGATACCGGATAGCATCTCAGATCTTTGGTTAAGATGTCTAAGTATTCTCTTTCTCATTTTGTCAAACTCTAAACCAGCTTTTCGGATTTCGAGTGCTCCAGAAGGTCTAAATTCGTCAATATCTTCTCCTCGACCAAATCTTTCAGATGCCTCTGCAAGTTTAGTTATGGGTCTAGTTTGATTCTTTAAAAAAATTATTGCTACTGCTATCATTAACAATGCTGGCAATGTTATCCAAAGACCAAATAATCTAGCCGAACTCGTAGTTAGTCTATCCCTTGGAATATAAAATTGAAAATATCCTTTTGAATATCCTATTTTCAAATCAACAACTTCTTTGAAATTTGTTGTATCAAACCAATAGGTTAAATTTTTTTTCTTTAATTCTCTTCTTAGTGATCGATCTACCGGACTGAACCATCTTTCTGGTATTTTATTTGGTAAGATTTTATCTTCTTCATATTTAATGTTAAAACCCAAATGTTCCTTGAACAAAATTATTATAAAATCTTTGTTAGTTTCATCGTTATCATATGCGTCTACAAAAGTTTTGACTTCTGAAACCAATGCTCTTGTCATTCCAGAATTAGTTTTGATCCATAGACTATCAAAAAAAACTAACGAAATAGTGATTTGCATAACAACTATTGGAACAGCAACAATGAGTAGACCTCTATAAAAAAGTCTTTTAGGTAAAATATTTTTTATATATTTACTCAATCCATAAAACATAACCTTCACCTCTTATTGTTTGTAAATAATTTGGGCTTTTAGGGTTTTCTTCAATTTTCTTCCTAAGTCTTGTAATGATTACGTCAACTGATCTTTCTTTATCAATTTTTATAAGATTTCCAATCTCTTCTCTTTTAAAAATTTTTCCAGGAGAGTTAACCATTTTATCTAAAATTATTTTTTCTGTATTATTGATTTTTATTGACTTATCATTTTTGAAAATAAACTGTTTGTTAAGATCTATTTCAATTTTACCAAATTTAAATCTTCTCTTTGTATTTCTATATTTTGTTTTATTTAAGATATTATTAATTCTAAGTATTAATTCTTTAGGCTCAAAAGGTTTTGGAAGGTAATCGTCTGCACCAATATCTAAACCTTCAATTCTTTCTGAGGCTTCGCCTTTCGCTGTTAAAAGAATTATTGGGGTTGATATTTTGTCTTTATTTTCTTTTGTAAATTCTAAACCACTCTTGCCTGGCATCATTATATCAAGCACTATTAAATCAAATTTTATAACTTTAACTTTTTCAAGAGCATCTTCTGCACTATTTGAACTAGTTACGAGATAATTATTTTGAGAAAGGTATTCTTTTACTAATTCTCTTATACCATCATCATCATCTACAACCAAAATATGTGCTTTAAATTTTTCCATTAATTATTTTTTTTAAAACATTGTCAAAACTAACAACCTCATTTGCTTTAGATGTGGAGAATGCTTGGTAAATTCTTTTCTTTTGAATAGAGAAAATTTCGTTAAATAATTTTTCTCCTTCTTCAGTTAAGTAGACATGCTTTATTCTGGTATCTATTTGATCTTTTTCATATTTTATAGCTTTTAGATTTATTAGATCTTTCAAAACTCTATTCAAACTTTGCTTTGTAACTTTCAACTTTCTTAAAAGGTCTGATATTGTAATACCCTCATATAATGAAATTAGGTGAATAACCTTATTATGTGCGACACCTATGGAGTATTTATTCAACACATTTTTAGCATCAGAGACTGTCTCTCTGTAGCCAAGAAATATTTTTTCAATATATTGTTTGAGGTCTTCATCTTTTAAATATAAAAGTTTTTTCATATTGGTAAGTTATATTGACATATTATATATACAAATATATTTTTTTATAAAATTAAATAATGATACCTTTCGATAAACGATCTGGAAAAATTTGGTACAATAATGAGCTTGTTGAATGGCAAGATGCAAAATGCCATGTAATCAGTCATGGACTTCATTATGCAAGTTTAGTTTTTGAAGGTGAAAGAGTATATGATGGAGAAATATTTAAGCTAGAAGAGCATACAGATAGATTATTTTATTCTGCAAAGAGATTAGACATTAACATTCCTTATACAAAAGATGAAATAAATGAAGCTTCAAAAAAAATTGTAGCGGTTCAAAATATTCAAAATGGATATGTAAGACCATTTGCGTGGAGAGGAAGTGAGATGATGGGTGTGTCTGCACAGAAAAATACAATTAATGTAGCAATAGCAACGTGGGAATGGCCTGCGTATTTTGATCCAAAATTAAAAGCTGAAGGAATAAGATTAAATATTTCTAAATGGCGAAGACCGGCTCCAAACACTATTCCTTGGGATGCAAAAGCAGCTGGATTATATATGATTTGTACTCTTTCAAAACACGAAGCTGAACAACAAGGATATTCTGAGTCATTAATGTTAGATTTTGAGGGCAATGTTGCAGAAGGAACAAGCGCAAATATTTTTTTTAAAGATAAAAATAATGAATTACATACACCAACACCAGATTCCTTTTTAAATGGTATTACAAGACAAGCTGTAATTGAATTAGCCAAATCAAAAAATATTAGAGTTCATGAGAGAAAAATTTCTCCAGATGAACTAGGTAATTTTGATGGATGTTTCTTAACTGGTACAGCAGCCGAAATAACACCTGTTGCAAGCATAGCAGATCATAAATACAAAATTTGTGATGTTATATTAGGATTATCAAAAAGCTTTGATCAGTTGGTTAGACAAAAAAAAGCTGCCTAATCTTTACTATCCTCAGATATTGCATGATCTATTCCTTTTCTAAGATAATCATATCCAGTATAAAGTGTTAGAAATGCAGATAGCCATAAAATAATTATGCCAATTGTTTGAGCATTATAATCTTGAAAATTAATTAATTTATTTCCAGTTTCTCCGGTTAAAAGTATCGCTATTGAAAACATCTGCAAGAATGTTTTAAGTTTTGCTAAATTAGAAACAGGAAGCTTTATTTTTCCTTTAGCCAGAAACTCTCTTAATCCAGAAATTAGTATTTCCCTTGTTAGAATTATAATAGCTGCAATAACTTCGTAATTTTTTATTGTTTGGTCCATAACTAATAAAATTAATGCAGTTGCAACAATAATCTTATCAGCTATTGGATCTAAAAGTTCTCCAAGTTTAGATTCCTCTTTAAACATCCTCGCCAAAAGGCCATCTAAAAAATCTGTGAATGAGGCAATTAAAAAGAGAGCAAATGGTATAATGTCTCCATAAAATCCCGGAAGGTAGAAAGTAAAAACAAATATTGGAACAATTATTATTCGTCCAATTGTTAAATAATTAGGTATTTTAAATTTCATTCGTGAAAGAAGTTATATATTTTTTTTGCAACTTTTTCCTCAACTCCATCAACTGATTTTATTTCATCTAAACTAGCTGATTCCACAGCTCTAGCTGAACCAAAATGATTTAATAAGGCCCTTTTTCTAATAGATCCAATACCATCAATCTGATCTAATAATGATTTGCTTATACCTTTTTTTCTCTTTGCTCTATGAGCACTTATAGCAAATCGATGGGACTCATCTCTTAATCTTTGTAAAAAGAATAATGTTGGATCATTTTTTTCGAACATGAACTCTTTTCCATTATGAAAAAATGTTTCATTTCCACTATTTCTCATCTTTCCCTTTGCTATAGCTATAATAGGAATTTCATGTAGACCAAGCTCATTCATAGCTTCTCTTGCCACTGAATATTGACCTTTCCCTCCATCAATTAAGACTAAATCAGGAAAAGTTAGATAGTTATCTTTCTCTTGAACTGCTCTTTTAAATCTTCTGTTAAGAACTTCTTTCATCATTCCATAATCATCTTGAGCATTTGTTTGAATTTTTATATTAAATTTTCTATACCTTTTTTTAACGAACCCTTCATCTCCATAAGTAATTAAAGCGCCCACACTATTTGTGCCTTGAATATGGCTATTATCATAAACCTCAACTAAATTAATATTAGTTTCAAGATTGAATTTTCTTGATACTGCATCGAAAAGATCTCTATTATTCTGACTCTCATAAAGTTTTCTATTCAAACTATCTTTTGCATTATTTATTGCTTGATTAATAACTTTTAGTTTTGTCCCTTTTTTTGCAACAGTAATTGTGATTTGTTTACCTTCTTTTTGTGTAAGTGTTTTTTCAATTAATTCTTTTTCTTTAATTTCATTTGATAAAATTATTGAAGAAGGCACACTTTTATTTTCATAAAATTGAGAGACAAAAGAATTAATAATATCACTTAGATTTTCTTCTGGATCATGCTTTGGAAAAAAAGCTTGATTACCCCAATTTTGTTTTGACCTGTAAAAAAAAACTTGAATACAAGTTTTTCCAGACTCTTTATATCCTGCGATAACATCTGCTTCGACTAAATTTGCTTCATTAATTCTTTGAGAAGATTGGATAATATTTAATGATTTAATTCGATCTCTTAATATTGCTGCTTTTTCAAAGTCTAAATCCTCACTAGCCTTTTCCATTTGATTAGATAAGCTTTTCTGAATTTTTCTAGATTTGCCTGACACAAACTCAATTGCATCATCAACAGTTTGTTTATAATCACTCTCAGTTACGTAACCAACACAAGGTCCTGAGCACCTTTTGATTTGATAAAGTATGCAGGGTCTTTCTCTATTTTTGAAAACAGTATCATCACAAATTCTGAGATGAAATATTTTTTGTATCATTTTTATAGTCCAATTTGCAGATCCAGCTGATGCGAATGGTCCAAAATAAAATCCTTCTTTACCTTTTTTACCTCTGTGCCTTTTGATCTGTGGCCATTTATCTTTGTCGCCTATAAAAATAAAAGGAAAGGATTTGTCATCTCTAAGTAAAATATTAAATTTTGGTTTAAATTTTTTAATTAAATTTGCTTCTAAAAGTAAAGCCTCGCTTTCATTTGAGGTGGTGGTAATTTCGAGCCTTTTTGTCTGAGAGAGCATTCTCTCAGTTCTAATGATATGATTTTTCTCTGATACATAACTTTTAAGTCTGTTTGGAAGGTTTTTTGCTTTACCCACATAAAGAATTTCTCCTTTTGAATTTAGCATTCTATAAACACCTGGCAACTTAGGAACCAAGGGCAATTCTTTTTTGATTACTTCTTTACCTATATCAGAGCTGATCATGGCTTCTTTTTTTAGAAATTTGGATCCCAACTGAGCTGCAATCCTTCATTATCTCTAATTTTTCGATTTGAAGAGTAATTTTATCTATTCTTTTATCTTTGAATAGCTCATCAAAAACATCTTCTGCCAATGTTTCAAGAAAATTGTAATGTTTGTTTTTTACTAGTTTTTTTATTAATTTTACTATTTTAGCATAATTCACTATCGATTTAATATCTTTATCATTGGATGGCTGTTTATCTTGATAATTTACTTCTAAATTAAATTTTACTTTTTGTGTTTTTTCTTTTTCAAAATCAAAATAACCAAGTTTTAAATCTAACACTAACTCTTTTATTAAGACCTTCTTTTCATAGTTAAATAGGCTTTTATTTTTATCTATTTTTACAACTTTGAGATTATTTTTTTTCATTCCTTACCACCCATTATGTCTGGAGTTTGCCAATTCAAGTTTTGACCACTATCAATTGCAATAACTTGACCAGTAATAGATCTATTTTTAATAAAAAAGTCAACAGCATTGCAGATTTCTTGAACATCTGTCTGTTTTTTAAGAGGTGTTGCAATGTATTGTTTTTTAAAATGTTTATCAGATTGTCTTTTATTTTTAATAGTTGGGCCTGGAGCAATTCCATTCACTCTTATATTCGGAGCAAGGCTCATGGCGCTAGTTTTGGTTAAAGTATAAAGACCAGACTTACTTAATGTATATGAAAAAAAATATGGTGTTAATTTAAATATTCTTTGATCAATTATATTAATAATATTATTGTTTTTACCTCTAGCATTTTTCGCAAAACCCTTTGATAATAAAGCTGGCGCTTTTAAATTAGCTTTTAGATGGCTTTCCCAACTTTTTGATGTAAAATTTTCAAGTTTATCGTTCTCAAATAATGAAGCATTATTAATTAAACAATCAAAATACTTCAACTTTGATTTTGAAAACTTTAACATTTTCTCAATCTCTTTTTCTTTAGTCAAATCTGCTTTTACCAAATAAATTTTTGTACCACTTTTATTTAAATCTTTTTTAAGACTCTCTGCTTTGGACTTAGATTTGTTATAATGGATAACAATTTCAATATTAGGCCCAGATAATTTTTTAGCTATCGCAGCCCCCATTCGAGTTGCTGCTCCAGTAATTATTATCTTCCGTGCTTCCATTTTTTATCTCTTTTTTTTGTAACTCTTGTACCAGGCATACCAAGTGTTGATCTACCTTTGGGATAAATTTTATTTTTAACATCGTACTGTCTAATTTTGGGGTTTAAAGTAATTTCTAATTCAGTACTTTGAAGCTTTCTCATCTCATCTCTAATTTTAGCGGCTTCCTCAAATTCCAAATTAGATGCAGCTTCTTTCATCTTTTTGTCTAATCCTTTTAAATGTTTTTTAAGGTTACCACCAATATTGGAACCTTCGCTTATTTTGACGTAATCTTTTTCATAAACACTTTCTAAAATATCACTTATTTCTTTTTTTACAGATTTAGCGTCGATTTTATTTTTCTTATTGTACTCTAATTGAATCTTTCTTCTTCTCTCAGTTTCTTTAATTGCTTTCTTTATACTTTTTGTTTCCTTATCGGCATAAAGAATAACTTTTCCATCTACGTTTCTTGCGGCTCTTCCTATTGTTTGAATTAGTGATGTTTCTGACCGCAAAAATCCTTCCTTATCAGCATCTAGTATTCCAACTAATGCACATTCTGGAATATCTAAACCTTCTCTTAATAAATTTATTCCAACTAGAACATCAAATACACCCATTCTGAGATCTCTCATAATCTCTATTCTCTCAAGTGTATCTATATCAGAATGAAGGTATCTTACTTTTATCCCATTTTCATGAAGATACTCGGTCAAATCCTCTGCCATTTTTTTTGTAAGTGTTGTAACCAAAACTCTATAATTATTTTCAACTACTTTTTTACATTCATGCATAAGGTCATCTACTTGATTTTTAGCTGGTCTAATCTCAACTGGTGGATCAATTAAGCCTGTAGGTCTTATGACTTGGTCAATAAACTTGCCTTTAGTCTGTTCCAATTCCCATGGGCCAGGAGTTGCTGAAACAAATACAGTTTGTGTTCTCATCAAATCCCACTCTTCAAATTTTAAAGGTCTATTGTCCATGCAAGAAGGCAATCTAAAACCATACTCAGCTAACGTGCTTTTTCGAGATCTATCTCCCTTAAACATCCCATTAAGTTGTGGAACTGTAACATGAGATTCATCTACAAAAACTAATGTGTTATCAGGAAAATATTCAAAAAGAGTAGGTGGTGGCTCTCCTGGTTTTCTACCAGATAAAAATCTTGAATAATTTTCAATTCCCGCACAAGATCCAGTTGCCTCAATCATTTCTAAATCAAATTTAGTTCTCTCCTCTAATCGTTGCGCCTCTAATAATTTGTTTTCTGCTTTGTGTTTTTTTAAAGTCTCCTCTAATTCTTTTCTAATTTTTATAATTGCTTGTTCTACAGTTGGTTTGGGAGTGATGTAATGAGAATTAGCATAAACTTTTACTAGACTAAGATCTCTAACCTGATCTCCTGTCAAAGGATCAAATTCCTCAATTTTCTCAAGTTTATCACCATATAAACTTAATCTCCATGCTCTATCCTCTAGATGAGATGGAAATATTTCCAAATATTCTCCCCTTGCTCTAAATGTTCCTCTAAAAAAATTTTGATCATTTCTCTTATACTGAAGAGCAACAAGAGATTTTATTATTTGTTCTCTATTATATTCATAGTTTTTCTGAAGAGTTAAAGTCATTTTGCTGTAAGCTTCAACTGATCCCAAACCATAAATACAAGAAACACTTGCAACTATTAAAACATCGTCTCTTTCAAGAAGGGATCTTGTTGCCGAATGTCTCATTCTATCAATCTGCTCGTTTATAGATGCCTCTTTCTCTATGTAAGTATCTGATCTTGGCACGTAAGCTTCTGGTGTGTAATAATCATAGTAAGATACGAAATACTCAACAGCATTATCTGGAAAAAAAGTTTTCATCTCACCGTAAAGTTGAGCTGCTAAAGTTTTATTTGGTGCCAATATTAATGCTGGTCTATTTGTAGCTTCTATAACTTTTGCCATTGTAAAAGTTTTTCCAGATCCAGTTACTCCTAATAATACTTGATTAAACTCATTTTTTTTAGCTCCTTGAACAAGCCTTTTAATTGCATCTGGCTGGTCACCAGCCGGGGTAAAATCTGACTTTATTTTGAATTTTTTTCCACCTTCGAGTTTTCCACCGATTTTTGGGTTTTTACTCTGAATGTCTGTAATTAGGTCTTGATATGTATTCTCCATATATTAAACAACGTAATTGAATAATTTCATAATTCAATGAGCATAATATCTAATAATTTAAAAAGAATTAAACCATCCCCAACTATTGCAGTTACTCAAAAGGCAAGAGAATTAAGAGCTGCAGGAAAAGATGTAGTTGGACTTGGGGCAGGGGAACCAGATTTTGATACTCCTATCAATGTTAAAAATGCAGCTATTAAAGCAATAAGAGACGGAGATACAAAGTATACAGCAGTTGATGGAACTCCAGCATTAAAAAAAGCAATTTTAAAAAAATTTAAAAGAGAAAATAAACTAAATTATAAACTAGATGAAATTACAGTTGGAACTGGAGGGAAACAAGTTCTCTATAACACTTTTATGGCAACTTTAAATAAAGGAGATGAAGTTATTATTCCTGCTCCATTCTGGGTTTCATATCCGGATATGGTTCTCTTAGCAGGAGGAAAACCAAAAATAGTAAAATGTGGTGAAAAAGATGGATTTAAAATTACACCTGCAAAATTAAAAGCTGCAATTACAAAAAGAACGAAGTGGATAATCCTTAACTCACCATCTAATCCAACTGGATCTGGATACAGTAAATCAGAAATTCAAAAATTAGCAAAGGTTTTAATAAAAAACAAAAAAGTTCACATTTTGAGCGATGATATTTATGAGCATGTTAAATATGATAATTTTAAATTTTTTACTATTGCTCAAATTTCAAAATTAAAATCTCGAACATTAACAATGAATGGAGTGAGTAAATCTTATGCAATGACTGGTTGGAGGATTGGTTATGCGGCTGGACCAAAAGAAATAATTTCTGCAATTAGAAAAATTCAGTCTCAGTCTACTTCGAATCCATCATCAGTTAGTCAAGCAGCAGCTGTTGAAGCTTTAAATGGAAAACAAGACTTTATTAAGAAAAGAGCAAAATCATTTAAAGAAAGAAGAGATTTTGTTGTAAAAAGTTTAAATAATATTGATGGTATTAGCTGCTTGAAACCTAATGGTGCATTTTACGTATTTCCGAATTGTAAAAAACTTTTAAATAAAAGAACTAAACTTAAAAAAGATACTGATTTTGTCCAAAAGCTTTTAGAAAAACAAAATGTTGCAGCTGTTCAGGGCTCAGCATTTGGTTTAGATGGATATTTTAGAATTTCATATGCGACTTCAATGGCAAAACTTAAAATAGCAATGTCTAGAATTAAAAAGTTTTGTGAGGATTTAGGATAAACCTATTTTTTTTTATTTAGTCCAATTAGTGAAGAATTTCTAAATCTTAAAATTACAATTGCTAAAGCAATTAAAACAATAGCACCTGCTTCATATAGTAATATCTCTGGATTTAGAGATTTTCCTTGTAAAATAATAAATCTAGCAAGTGCAGTTATAGCAATAAATAACGGCAGTGTAATTTGAATTGATTGGCTTTCCCAAAAAACTCTAACCATTGCAAGCACTTCAAGATATAGAAAAAGTAAAAGCAGATCTGCTAAAGTAACCCTTTGTACGAGTATCATCTGATACATCTCTTGTCCAAAAGCAATCACTGTACTAACTAAAATGATTACTAAAGCGACAAGCTGGATTTGTTTTACGATATTTTCCATCTAATTAATTTATATTTTAATTCAAATATTTATTCTAGATCAATTTTATTGGAATATAATCAATCGTGGGAAAGAAACTTTTCCGCCTCTAAAGCGGCCATACATCCCATTCCAGCGGCTGTTACTGCTTGTCTAAATATTTTATCTTTTACATCTCCAGCGGCGAATACACCTGGAATATTGGTTTCTGTCGAATCATTCTTTGTAACTAAATATCCTTCTTTATCCATTTCTAACTGATCTTTAAATAATGAAGTTGCTGGATCATGTCCTATAGCTATAAATAATCCATCGATTTTTAGTTCATCTACTTTATTTGTTTTAACATTTTTAATTTTTAATCCAGTTACATTTTTAGGATCATTATCCCCAATAACTTCATCAACAACAGAGTCCCAAATTATTTCAATTTTTTTATTTTCCATTAATTTCTTTTGAAGTAATTTTTCTGCTCTCAAACTATCTCTTCTGTGTATAAGCTGAACCTTTGAGGCAAATTTTGTTAAAAACATAGCTTCTTCGACCGCAGCATTTCCACCTCCAACAACTGCTACAATTTTGTCTTTAAAGAAAAATCCATCACATGTTGCACATGCAGATACACCAAAACCTCTGAAGCTTTGCTCTGAGTCAATATTTAACCATCTAGCTTGAGCTCCTGTTGAAATAATTATTGAGTCTGCTTCATAAATTTGGCCGCTATCTCCAACAGCTTTAAATGGCTTAGATTTTAAGTCCACTGATGCAATATGATCTTGTATCATTTCAGTTCCAACTACTTCTGCCTGACCTTTCATTTGATCCATAAGCCATGGCCCTTGTATTACATCTTTGAATCCAGGGAAATTTTCAACATCGGTTGTTGTTGTTAATTGGCCACCAGGTTCCATGCCATGAACTAATATTGGTTTTAACATTGCTCTTGCAGCATAAATTGCTGCTGTATATCCAGCGGGACCTGACCCAATTATTAACACTTTTGTGTGTTTAGTTGGATTTTCACTCATATGAAAGCTATATAATGATTAATGACTAAATTGAAAGGTATATTATTAACAGAAGGTATGCATGGGATGATTAGCCAAGTTGAAGGTTTGGCTAAAGCTTTAGATATAAATTATTCTCACCACACAGTTGAAACAAAAGGTTTCTGGAAAGTTATACCGCCAAAATTCACTCCAATATCCGACTCAGTTTTTAAAAAAATTGAATGTGAAGATGTTGATTTAATAATTTCATGTGGAAGAAAAAGTATTATTCCATCTTTATTCTTAAAAAAAAATTCAAAGAAAAAAGTATTTAACATTCATATTCAAAACCCAAAGATAAAACTTGATAATTTTGATCTAGTTGTAGTGCCAGAGCACGATAATCTTGATGGAGATAATGTATTAAAAACAAAAGGAGCTATTCATTATTTAACAAGTGAAGAAATTGAAAAAGACAAAGAATATTTGTTCAGTATTTCAAGCAAATTGAGGGATAAAAATATAATTTCTTTAATAATTGGTGGTCCTACCCAGTATTATGATTATTCAGATAGAAATATCCAAGAAATTTTTTCAAAAGTAAATTATTTAGTTAAAGAAAATAATCTTAATTTAGTAGTCATCCCTTCTATGAGAACGCCAAAGGGAACTATAGAACATGCAAAAATATATTTTGGAAACGATAATTTAGTATTAGATGGTGTTGATAAGAAAGCCTATTTAAGTGCGCTTGCAATATCAAAACATATAGTTATTACGTGCGATTCAAGCTCTATGATTTCAGAGGCAGCTTTAACAGGAAAACCAATTTATGTTGCCACTATTCCACCTAAAAAAAGTGATAAAAGGTTTAAAAATTTTAGAAAATTATTTCAAGAAATGAATATTGTAAAAGAATTGGGAGAAAAACTAGAAAATTGGAACTATGAAAAATTAGATGAAACGAATAGAGTAGCAAATATCATTAAAGATAAAATTCAATTATAATGGCATTTTTAAATTCAATATTGAAAAATTCTTCAAATCATAAATCCCCCTTTGAACATTGGGAATTAAATCAACCACTAACTGATGCCCAAGTTCAGGAAATTATAAATGCTGATATAGCTAATCCGATAGAGCATAATTTAAACTACGATGGTACTAGAGCAATTGATGGAGGCGAAGGTAAGTTTAGAGAAGGTATATCAGACGGAGGCAAGGCACTAAAATTTAGATGTTTTGTGACCAAAGAAAACTCAAATCAATTTCCCAATCTTGTTGAATTTATTAAAGAACTTCAAAATCCATCAACTTATAAAAAAATTTCTGAAATGATAAATAAAGATCTTTCAAATTCATATGTAAGAGTTGAGGTTATCTGTGATAGAAAAGGATTCTGGTTAAAACCACATTGCGATATTAAAGAGAAACTGATGTCATGTTTATTATTCGTAAATAAGCATAATGAAAAAGAAGATTTAGGTACAGATTTTTATGATGAAAATCTAAAATTAGCAAAAACTGTTCCTTATAAGGATAATTATGGCTATTTCTTCTCAAGTGGTCCTAATACTTGGCATGGTATGGAAAAAAAAGAAATAGTAAATGAGAGAAGATGTCTTCAAGTAAATTATGTTACATTTGAGACAGATTGGAAAGTCAATTAAAATTAATTATCTTGCAGAGATTTAACTCTTAACTTCGTTGTTTTTAAAGATTTAATTGCTTCTAAGAATGAATAGGCTGTAGACATATTAGTACAGTAAGGGATTTTATTTGCAAGAGTTCCTCTTCTTAATGCTCTTGCATCACTAATTCTGTGCTCAGAGTTCCCGCCTCCAGTATTTATTACCAAAGATATTTTTTTTGAATTTAAAACATCAACAATATGTGGTCTACCACTGCTCACTTTATTAATTTTTTTACATTTCATTCCATTTTGTTTTAAAATCTCTGAAGTTCCTTTGGTTGCAGAAAGTGTAAATCCAAGTTTGATTAATCTTTGAGCAACACCTATTATTTCTTGTTTATGCGAGTCTTTTACTGATAAGAATGCCATACCCTTCGTTGGTAATGAATTTGAAGCAGCAATTTGACTTTTTGCAACAGCCATTCCAAAATCATCATCAAAACCCATTACCTCACCAGTAGACTTCATCTCAGGGCCAAGTAATAAATCACTATCTGGAAATTTATTGAATGGAAATACTGCTTCCTTAACAGCAAATTTTTTATTGGTTTTGTATTTTAATTTATACTTACTTAATTTTTCCCCAGACATTATTCTTGATGCAATTTTTGCAAGTGGAATACCGTTTGCTTTTGAAACAAAGGGTACAGTTCTGCTTGCCCTAGGATTAACTTCAATGACAAAAATTTCATCATTTTTAATTGCGAATTGAATATTTAAAAATCCTTTAACCTTTAAAGCCAGAGCTAATTTTCTTGTTTGTATTTTAAGTTCTCTTAAAAGATTTGCCTTTATTGATACCGGCGGCAAGCAACAAGCAGAGTCTCCAGAATGAATCCCGGCTTCTTCAATATGTTGCATTATTCCAGCAACATAAACGTCTTTTCCGTCAGAAATTGCATCTACATCTACTTCCATTGCATTGTCGATAAATTTATCAATTAAGATTGGATTTTGTTCTGATGCCTTGAAGGCCTCATTAATAAATTGTTTCAATTGACTTTTGTCATGAACAATTTCCATAGCCCTTCCTCCCAAAACATAAGAAGGTCGCACAACTACTGGTAATCCAATTTTTTCAGCAACATTAATAGCTTGATCAAATTTGTAGGCTATTCCACTTTCAGCTTGTTTTAATTTAAGCTTTATAAGCAACTCTCTAAATCTGTCCCTATCTTCTGCAAGATCAATCGATTTATATTGTGTCCCTAGAATAGGTAATTTATTTTCATCTAAAAATTTAGCTAATTTGATAGGGGTTTGGCCTCCAAATTGTGCAATAATTCCAATTAGATTTCCTTTTGATTTTTCTTTTAAAATTATATTCTCAACATACTCTTCAATTAAAGGCTCAAAATATAATCTATCGCTTGTATCATAATCTGTAGAAACTGTTTCCGGGTTACAATTTATCATTATTGTTTCAAAACCTGCTTCTTTTAAAGAAAAACTAGCCTGACAACAGCAATAATCAAACTCTATACCTTGGCCAATTCTATTTGGTCCTCCACCTAAAATTATTATTTTCTTTTTATTGCTTGGCTCAGCTTCACATTCTGTTTTAATAGAAAAATTTCTTTGATATGTAGAATACATATAAGGTGTGAAAGATTTGAATTCAGCAGCACAGGTATCAACTTTTTTAAAAACAGGCATAACTTTTAGCGCTTTTCTTCTTGATTTGACGATCGTTTCTTTTTGACCAGTCAATTGTGAGATCTTTTTGTCAGAAAAGCCTATTGATTTTATTCTATTAAATTCCCCAAAAGTTTTGGGCAGTCCTTTTGAAATTAGTATTTTTTCTTCATCAACTATTTCCTTAATTTGATTTAAAAACCAAGGATCTACCTTTGATAATTTATATATAATATCTAAAGAAATTTTTTTTCTAAAAGCTTCAGCAATCAGAAGTAATTTGTTTGGAATATTGATTTTTAAATTTTTTAGGATTTCTTTTTTTGAATAGTTAAAAATATTATCTAATCCTGATAAACCAGTTTCAAGTGATACCAGGGCTTTTTGAAAAGATTCTTTGAAGTTTCTCCCAATTGCCATTGCTTCACCAACTGATCTCATGGATGTGCCTAAAATTGCTTCTGTGTCAGAGAATTTTTCAAACGTAAACCTTGGAATTTTTGTTACAACGTAATCGATTGTTGGTTCAAAAGAAGCTGGTGTTACTTTAGTTATTTCATTTTGTAGTTCATCAAGAGTATAGCCAACTGCTAATTTTGCGGCCACTTTTGCTATTGGAAAGCCAGTTGCTTTAGAAGCTAATGCAGATGATCTTGAAACCCTAGGGTTCATTTCAATAATTACCATTCTTCCATTTTTTGGATTTATGGCGAATTGAACATTTGAACCTCCAGTTTCAACACCTATTTTTCTTAAGCAAGCAATAGATGCATTTCGCATTACTTGGTACTCTTTATCTGTTAATGTTAATGCAGGAGCTATTGTAACAGAGTCACCGGTATGAGTTCCCATTGGATCAACATTTTCTATTGAACAGATAATTATACAATTATCATTTCGATCTCTTACAACCTCCATCTCAAATTCTTTCCACCCATCTAAACATTCTTCAACTAAAACCTGATTTTGGGGAGACTCATTCATTCCTTCTCTTACAATTTTAAAAAAATCTTTTTTTGTTCTTGCAATCCCTCCACCTAATCCCCCCAAAGTAAATGAAGGTCTAATAATTGCAGGAAGACCAATTTTGTTTAAACATTTTTTTGCGCCTGAAAATTTATTAAGAACTTCTGATTTTGGTAAATCAATACCAATATCAGACATATTCTTTCTAAATTTTTTTCTATCTTCAGCATTAGCTATTGCCCTAGAGTTTGCTCCGATAAGTTCAATTTTATACTTTTTAAGCAAACCAATTTTCTCTGCGTTAATTGCAAGATTTAATGCTGTTTGACCGCCCATTGTAGGTAGAATAGCATCAGGCCTTTCTTTTTTGATCACTTCCTCTAGTACTTCCAAAGATATTGGTTCGATATAAGTTTTATCAGCAACACCAGGATCAGTCATTATAGTTGCTGGATTTGAATTGATTAATATTACTTTATAACCTTCATCTTTTAATGCTTTGCATGCTTGCGTTCCTGAATAATCAAATTCACAAGCTTGACCAATAATAATTGGACCAGCTCCAATAACTAAAATTTTTTTAATGTCTTTTCTTTTTGGCATATTTTTTTATTTCTCTAAAAAAGTTACTAAATAAATATTTACTATCTTGTGGTCCAGGATTAGCTTCAGGATGATACTGGACTGAGAAAACTGGTTTATTTTTTAATCTTATTCCCTCTATTGAATTATCGAACAATGATAGGTGAGTTATTTCTGTATTTTTTTTTAAGCTTTGTTTAATAACTTCAAATCCATGATTTTGACTTGTAATTTCAACTTTCTTTGTAATTAAATTTTTTACTGGATGATTTGCACCCCTATGTCCTAATTTCATCTTTTTGGTTTTTGCATCTAAAGCTAAAGCTAATATTTGATGACCCAAACATATCCCAAATAATGGAATATTTTTTTTTATTAAATTTTTTACAACTTTAATTGCATACTTTCCTGTTGCAGCAGGATCCCCAGGACCGTTTGACAAAAAAATTCCATGAGGTTTTAGATTAAGTATATTATTTGCATTTTCCTTGCAGGAAACAACTTTAACTTCGCAATCAAAATCGGAAAAATACCTAAGTATATTTTTTTTAATTCCATAATCTATCGCCACAACCCTAAATTTCTTCTTATTATTTTTTTCATAGCCCTTATTTTTTTTCCAAGTTTTGTATCCTTTCCAAATATAAGTTTTATTTGTTGTGACCTCTTGAGCAAGATCCATTCCGTTTAAACCGGGCCATTTTATTGATTTATTTATAAGTTTATTAATATTAAATTTACCATTTTTATTGTTTGATATTGTTCCTTTTGGAGCCCCTTTATCTCTTATAAAATTTGTTAAACTTCTTGTATCGAGACCAGTTATTCCTACTATTTTATTCTTTTTAAGCCATTTATCTAAATTTTGTAGAGATCTATAGTTAGAAGGACTTGTTATCTCTGAATTAAAAATAACTCCCCTTGTCCATATTTTATCAGACTCTATATCTTCTTTATTAGCCCCAACGTTTCCAATGTGCGGAAATGTAAAATTTATTATCTGTCCTGCATACGATGGATCAGATATGATTTCTTGATAACCAGTTAAAGAGGTATTAAAGCATACCTCTCCGGTTGCTTCTCCTATATATCCCAGTCCAATCCCTTTAAAGACTGATTTATTATCAAGAGCTAAAATAGCTGTGTTAAAATTAGAGAGATGTGAAGTTTTGTTTTTTCGTTTTAAAGTCAATTACAACTCATGAGTTAAAGGTTAATACAATAAAACGTATTTATCCGCAACAGATCTATAATAATTTTTTAAAAATACAATTTTTCTTTTGAACAATTTTGTCTATGAAGTACATTCTAATATGTCCTTAAGAGATAAAATAGATAACGATTACAAAAATGCTTTAAAATCAAAAGATAAAAATAAGATATCAACTTATAGGTTAATTTTATCTGGAGTTAAGGACTTAGATATTAACAACAGATCTGGCCCAAATAAAAAGGAGACAGATGATGAGGATATAAAAAAACTCCTAAAAAAAATGATCAAACAAAGATCCGAATCAATTGAAATATATAAAAAAAATAACAGGTCTGATTTATTAGAAATTGAGCAAGGAGAGCTTGATGTTTTATCCGAATATTTACCTAAGCAATTATCTGAGGAAGATACGAAAAAGATATGTGAAGAAATTATAAAAAGTTCTGGAGCCTCTTCAGTTAAGGATATGGGTAAAGTCATGGGTGAATTGAAAAAAAAACATGCTGATACAATTGATTTTTCGAAGGCAGGTCAGATTATTAAAAATTTACTTAATAGCCAATGAAATATCCAAAAGAATATTTAGACGAAATTAAAACTAGATTAAAAGTTTCAACAGTTGTTTCTAAAACTGTTAAACTTAAAAAAAGAGGTAAGGAATTCGTTGGTTTGTCTCCTTTTAAAACAGAGAAAACTCCATCATTTACAGTTAATGATGAAAAAGAATTTTACCACTGTTTCAGCACAAGCGAGCATGGCAATATTTTTGATTTCGTAATGAAAACCCAAAATCTTAGATTTGGAGAAGCAGTCAAAATGCTTTCAAATCTTGCAGGCATGCAACCCTATACATTTTCAAAACAAGATGAAGAAAGAGAGAATAAATGGCAATTATATAAATCTATATGTAAGAATTTTTCTGAATTTTATAAAAATGAATTATTTAAAAATGAAAAATCACATCTAGCAAAAAATTATCTTAAAGAAAGAGGACTATCAGGTATAGATGTTAAAAATTTTAATCTTGGTTTTGTAACAGAAGACCAAGATTATTATGAGATACTAAAAAAAGATTTTGATGAAACCACTATTAAAGAAACAGGTTTATTTTACTTTGATGAGAAGAGAAAGAAACATATATCAAGATTTAGAAACAGAATAATTTTTCCAATAAATAATATTTCAGGAAATATAATAGGTTTTGGAGGTAGAATTATTGATGATAATAAAAATTTAGCTAAATATATTAACTCCCCTGAAACCCCTTTTTTTAAGAAGGGTTCAAACTTATATAATCTTGATAAAGCAAGAAAGTTATCAAATAAATTAGAAGATGTATATCTAGTTGAAGGGTATATGGATGTTATTGGTTTATCAAAAAATGGAATAGAAAATACAGTTGCAAACTTAGGGACAGCTTTAACAAGCAACCAGATACAAATTTTAAATCAATTCTATAATCATATCATTATATGCTTTGATGGTGATCAAAGTGGCTATAAAGCTGCATTAAGAGCTGCAGAGAGCATTATAGATGAATTAAAACCTGATAAAAAAATTTCTTTTTTACTATTAAAAGACAATTTAGATCCTGACAATTATGTAAATAAATTTGGTAAAGAGAAATTTTTAGAAATTTCAAATCAGGAAACTATACCTATACATAAATTTATTTTTGAACATTATATGAGTCAAACAACTGAAAGTCCTAGTTCAAGAGCAATTTTCGAAAAAAAACTAAGAGAGATTGCATCAAATATTAAAGATGGTTTCGTAAAAAAATATACTTTAGAGTATTTTCTTGAGAAAATTTCAGAGTTAACACCAAATATTAATTCAAAAATTAGAAAAAATTATAAAACATTTGCAAAATCTCTTGCCAAAACTAAAAGTTATTACAACGAGACAAAATCATTAAAATCTTTTGAAATTAAAGAATTTTCTTTTTTATATGTATTAATTGCTAAACCTAAATTAATTTATGAAAACTTTCATCTAATTGATAATGTCAAATTATATAGTGACGAAAATAAGCAATTATTTGACGAGATTTTAAATCAATCGGAAAATTTATTGAACTTAGACTTACAAAAATTAAATGTGGATAAAAATCTTATTAATAGAGTTATGAATTATGCTTCAGTTAAACATATAATTTCAAAAAACTTAAATGATGATGAAAAAATTTTAGAAATTTTTATTGAGATTATACAAGATCTTAAAAATTATGAATTAGAGCAAAGGATAACTGAATTAGAATCAAAGTTTTCAAAAGATATGAGCGAAAGCACATTTAATGAGATAAAAGAGTTAAAAAAACAACAAAAAATCAACTAAAAATAAAAAAAATCACATAGATTTTTTTGTATTAGACATTATATAAGTCCTTCAAACTTTTTATTGTGGAACGAATAATTACAAAATCATTTGCCAGATTAATGGGTCGCGGTATCCATCGAGGATTTATAACCCATGAAGAGTTAAATAAATCTTTAGGTAAAAGAAATTTATCAACCGAAAATCTTGCGCAGGCATTTATTCACATACTTGACGAAAATATTATTCTTGTAGAAAAAAAATCGGATTACAAAGTTTTAAGAAAAAAAGATGCTTCTTCTAAAGAAGAAGGTAAAACTTTAGAAAAAAGTGATGATCCAATTAGAATGTATCTTAGAGAAATGGGTGGAGTTGAGCTACTATCCAGAGAGGGTGAAATTGCAATCGCAAAAAGAATTGAAGCAGGTAAAGATGTCATGTTAAATGCGTTGTCTCAGAGTCCAATCACAGCTCAACAGTTTTTTGAATGGGACACTAAACTTCAAAATGACGAAATTTTAGTTAGAGAAATAATTGATATTGATACAAACTATATGGATGATGACGAAAATTCAAATGGTTCAAAGCAAAAGAAACAAGAAGAAGAACAAAATCAAGAAGACAACAGCAATGGTGAAGAAGATGAATTTAATCCAACACTTGCAGCTATGGAAACAGAAATTAAACCTAAAGTTTTAAATACAGTCCATACACTAACTAAAGAATACAATAAGCTAATAAAATACCAGAATGAAAAACTTAATTGTGTTTTAAATTCAAACAAATTTTCTTCCTCTAAAGAAAAAAATTATAAGAAAATTGTTGATGATATACTCGAACACATCAAGTCACTTCAATTATCCCCTTCAGTTTTAGAGGAATTAGTTCAGAAGCATTATATGGAGAATAAAAAAATAATTTCTTTAGAAGGAAATTTATTAAGACTTGCTACAGATGCTAAAATATCAAGAGATGAATTTATAAAATTTTATATTGGAAATGAAATTAATCCTAATTTAAAGCAATTTTTAGATACAAATGAAACCTGGAAAAAATTTTTTCAAAAAAATAAAAATGAATTTAAAAATATTCGGGATAGGTTAGTAGAGATAAGTAATAAACTAGGTATTTCAGTTACCGAATTTAAAAAAATGGTAAGTAGAATTCAAAAGGGGGAGAAAGAGTCAAGGATAGCTAAAAAAGAAATGGTGGAGGCTAATCTAAGATTGGTAATTTCAATTGCAAAAAAATACACAAACAGAGGTCTTCAATTCTTAGATTTGATACAAGAAGGAAATATTGGATTAATGAAAGCAGTAGATAAGTTTGAGTATAGAAGAGGGTACAAATTTTCAACGTATGCAACATGGTGGATTAGACAAGCTATCACTAGATCAATAGCAGATCAGGCAAGAACTATTAGAATACCAGTACACATGATTGAGACTATAAATAAAATTGTGAGAACACAAAGATTAATATTAAGTGAGTTTGGACGTGAGGCAACACCAGAAGAATTAGCAAAAAAATTAAGAATGCCTTTAGAGAAAGTTAGAAAAGTATTAAAAATATCTAAAGAGCCAGTTTCATTAGAAAAACCTGTAGGTGATGAAGAGGATAGTAGTTTAGGAGACTTTATTGAAGATACTAAAGCACTTGCACCTTTGGAACAGGCAATAAAGTCTAACTTAAGTGAGGCAACTACAAAAATTTTGTCAACTTTAACACCAAGAGAAGAAAGAGTTTTAAGAATGCGTTTTGGTGTTGGGATGAACACAGATCATACGTTAGAGGAAGTTGGACTTCAATTTTCAGTTACCAGAGAAAGAATTAGACAGATTGAGGCAAAAGCTCTTAGAAAATTAAAACATCCAAGCAGATCAAAACAACTTAAAAGTTTCTTAGAAAGCTAGGGCCGTTAGCTCAATAGTAGAGTACTGCATTGACATTGCAGGGGTAGTTGGAGCGTAACCAACACGGCCCACCATTATTAAATATCTTTAATTGCTAACATAAAAAAAATGTTATAATTAACAGTTTAATTTTGGGCCTGTAGCTCAGTTGGTTAGAGCAGTACACTCATAATGTATTGGTCCCAGGTTCGAGTCCTGGCGGGCCCACCATTTAAGACAAATTATTTTTTTAAATTTTAGTATCTTAAACTTATAGTTAATTGTATTCTTAGAATAAATTAAATGAAATTTAAAATTAACATTAAACCTAAAATTTCATACCATGTTTCAATAGCAGTTTTCTGTGTGATACTTTTTTACTTTGCTTATAAAGGATTTGTTGCATATTTAATTCATAAAGAATTGTATGGGAGCGGATTAGATACATTAGTCTTGTTACGTGCATCAATTTCAGGAATAATGCTTATTTTAATACTTTTATTTATACAGTTTATAAAGATACCTGACTTAAAAAGTCATCGTACAATTTTAAGAGGTATATTTATAGGATGGACAAGTGTATTTGTAATATTGATAGTTGTTAATTTAAGCTCAATTTATTTTATTATATTAACTGGATTAGTATCTTTTTTTTCATTAATAACTTTATTTAGTCTAGAAGACCAAATAAAAGAAGAAAAAAATACTCTTACTGAAAAAGAAATTTACCTTCTCCAACAACTTGCAAAAAAAAAATAATTTTGTTTTGAAAAAATTAATATTTTTAATTTTATTTTTAATATGTCAAACAAAAGTTTCATCCAAAGATATGATTTTAGATAAATTAAAGAACCCAAAATTAACTAATCAATTTCAACAATGGAATTTTATTACTGATCAAGTAATGGGAGGTTTATCAACAGGAAAATTTATAGTTGAGAAAGTTGATGGAGTGAAATGTTATAGAATGACAGGGGATGTGACCACTAAAAACAATGGTGGATTTATACAAATCAGAGCAAAATTAAATCCAGAAATTAATAGTAAAGATTACGAAGGAGTATACATTAAAGTTTATGGTAATGAAAAAAATTATAATCTTCATTTAAGAACTGGATTAACACTAGCTCCATGGCAGTATTATAGTTACACTTTTTTTACCACACAAACTTGGAGTGAAATTAAGGCTCCGTTAAAAGAATTTAAGAAATCTAATTTTTATCAACCTGAAAGTATCATAGGACAAAATATAAAGTCCATCGGTTTAGTTGCTGGTTTTGATGATTTTAAATCAGATATTTGCTTGAGTGAAATTGGATTTTATTAAACTATTTAATTAAAAATTCCTCAAGTGTTTTGAATAATGCATCTATATCACCATCATTGTTTTGTATGATTGAATTAAATTCTTCTTTTTGTGTTCTTGCCAAACTTAATCCTTCTACAATTAAATCTCTTATTAAAGGCATATCTGGATTTTTTGTATAAATCCTCCAATCTATTTTTACTTGAGGTCTTTTTGATGTCGCCTCTAATATACTGTTTACTATAGTGTATTTATCATTAATTTTTTTTTGTGAGACTACATTAATTCTTGGATTTGTATAATCAACCAATCTACTTGAGAAACTTTTTAAAAAATAACTTCTAAATAGTTTTTGATATTTGGCTTTTTGTTCTACACTAATAGATTTTCTGTATTTACCTAAAGTGTACATGCCTATTCCATTTATATCAACACTACTTTCGGCAATCGCATTAAGCTTTATTATTTTAGACTCAACAGGATCATCACTTGACAATACTTTTGCTGCTTCATCAACTATTTCATTAATTAACGCGCTAGGATCTTTTGCAAAGGATACATTGTAGAAATTAGTAAAAAATAAAAATATAATTAAATATCTAAGTAATTTCATTTTAAGATAAATTATTGAGTATCTAGCTCTTCCCAATCATCGTCGCTAAGAGTATCGGTAGTTTTGTCTATATTTCTAATTTTTCTGTATCTATCTTGCAAATATAAACTTCTAACTGATGCATAAAGATCGACAGAACTGTTTTCAAGACTATCAAATGATTCTAAATTTTTTGCTCTAAAATCAACTCCATCTAATAATCTTGATGCATAATAATCTGCTTCGGAAAAATATTGAGTATCATTAGCTACGGTAACATTATACCACGCATCTCCACCTATAATATTAACTACAGATCCAATTGAGTCCCTTACAGTAGTTGGACCTAAAACAGGCAAAACAAAATAACAACCAGGACCAGCTCCCCAAACTCCAAGTGTCTGTCCATAGTCCTCTTTATCACGTTTTTTTAAACCATAATATGAAGCTACATCAAATATTCCTGCAATTCCAAGAGTTGAATTAATAACAAATCTTGCAGAATTTATTCCTGCATCTTTAAATTGACCTTGTAGTACATTATTGGGAATAGTTACCACATTCCCAATATTACTTAATGCATTGCTTGTGCCAGATCTAATAGGTTGAGGAAACATTCTGTACCCTTTTGCTAATGGTTTAAAAATTACCTTATCTAATGCTTGGTTGAATGCAAAAATTCCTCTATTAACTTTTTCAAAACAATCACCAACTTCTACATATCCATTTTTATTCTCATTTAATTTAAGTTTGCCATCATCCCCAGCATTTGCATAACTATTAATAAATGCAAAAATAATAATTATTAAAATGGATAGTTGTCTGCTCATAGAATAGTTATAGTATAATTGAAGGTAATATAAAGATAAATTGTTTGAATTTATGCATAAAAATGTTGAAAAAATGTCTATAAATTACTCTCCAAATTTTAATACAAAAAAAAGAAGTAGATCAATGATAAAGTACCTAATTTTTCATTATACAGGAATGAAATCTGAAATCGCAGCCATAAAAAAATTAACAAGCCTCAACTCAAAAGTGAGCTGTCATTACTTAATTAAGTTTAATGGAGAAATTGTGAGAATTGTTCCAGATTTATATGTAGCATGGCATGCTGGAATTTCATCTTGGAAAAAAGATGTATTTCTCAACTCAAATTCAATAGGTATTGAAATCTCAAATCGTGGACATGAATATGGTTACAGCGATTTTAATCATAAACAGATTTTGTCAGTTTTAAGTTTGTCTAAAAAATTAATAAAAAAATATAAAATTAAAAAAGAAAATATTTTAGGACATTCTGATATTGCTCCTTTAAGAAAAAAAGATCCGGGAGAGAAATTTCCTTGGCATTTACTTAATAAAAAAAGAATATCTTTATGGCATAATTTAAATGAAAAAAAATGTAAAAACTTAAGAAAAAAAAAAATAACAGATAATAAAGATTTTTATAAATTATTGTTTAAATTCGGTTATCAATCATCAAACAATAATAAAGAAAAAATTAAAATTTATAAAAGCTTTCAAAGAAGGTTCAGGCCACAATTAATTAGTAGTGTTGTTGATCAAGAGGCTTATGAAATTTTAAAATCCTTGATTTAATTGAGTTAAAAATAGTTGAAATTTTTTGAAAAAAGAATACTTCTTTGCATGCCAGATAAATGACTTATCGCTTTAATTTATAAAGAGGAAAGTCCGGGCTCTACAAAGACACAGTGCCAGTTAACGGCTGGCAGGGGAAACCCTAGGGATAGTGCCACAGAAAATAAACCGCCTTATCAAGGCAAGGGTGAAAAGGTGTGGTAAGAGCACACCGGCTAAGTTGGTAACAACTAGCGCATGGAAAACCCCACTGGGAGCAAGACTGAGTAGAGATGACACTGTTAGAAATAACTAAAAGCAGTCTTTGGCTAGTCATCAGGGTTAGTTGCTTGAGCTTTAAAGTGATTTAAAGCCTAGATAAATGATAAGTTTAAAAGACAGAACCCGGCTTATAGTTTATCTGGCAATTCATTAAAATAAATCGAAATAATTATTAAATTTTTACTCAAGAGTTACATAATATTTGCTATTGACGCTAACAAATAAAACCCATAATATCCCATAAAAACCCAAATTTAGGATAATATGGTTTATGTTTTTATCAACCTACGAAAACAAATTGGACAAAAAGGGAAGGGTTTCAGTGCCTGCATCATATAGATCATATTTATCAAACATAGGCTACAATGGAATAATTTGTTATCCATCATTTAACAATCTATGTATTGAAGCATGGCCGCAAGATCGAATTGAAAAAATATCTAATGCAATAGACTCATTAAATCCGTTTGAAGAAAAGAAAGATTATTTTGCAACATCTATATTATCGGAAAGTACAAATTTACAATTTGATAGTGAAGGCAGAGTTCAAATAACGACAAAATTACTAAAACATGCAAGAATTAAAAATAGCATGTTATTTGTTGGTCAAGGTAAAACATTTCAAATTTGGGAACCAACACATTTTGAAAAATTTAGGGCAAACGCTAGGAAAAAATCAAATATTAATCGAGCAAGTCTTAAATGGGAAAAGCAATTTAATAACTAAAAAGGGGAAAAATATGACAATAAACTTTAAAACACCAGATATAAAAGAACTGAAACCTAGAATTCTAGTATTGGGAGTAGGAGGAGCGGGTGGAAATGCAATCAATGGAATGATTGATGCCGGCCTTCAGGGCGTTGAGTTTATTGCAGTTAATACAGATGCTCAAGATTTAAGATTAAGTAAGGCACAAACAAAAATACAAATGGGATTAAATTTAACTAAAGGACTAGGAGCAGGTGCAAAACTAGATATAGGTCAAGCTGCTGCAGACGAGTCTTTAAATGAAATTGTAAATATATTGCAGGGTGCAAATATGGTTTTCATTACAGCCGGAATGGGTGGTGGAACTGGAACCGGATCTGCTCATGTAATTGCTCGAGCTGCAAAAGAACTCAATATATTAACAGTCGGGGTTATAACTCTACCTTTCTTATATGAGGGCCCTTCAAGAATGAGAAAAGCGCAACAAGGCTTAGAAGAACTTCGAAAACATGTTGATACCATTATAGTTGTTCCAAATCAAAATTTATTCAAGATTGCAAGTGAACAAACAACTTTTGAAGAATCTTTTGCTTTATCAAATGATGTTTTACTTCATGGTGTTCAAAGTATAACTGATTTAATGGTTAGACCAGGGCTTATAAATCTTGATTTTGCTGATGTTGAAACTGTTATGAGTTCAATGGGCAAAGCTATGATGGGCACAGGTCAAGCTGAAGGAGAAGGAAGAGCTGTCAAAGCTGCTGAGTCAGCAATTAATAATCCATTGATTGATGATTATTCTTTAAAAGGGGCAAAAGGACTTTTGGTTAATATCACTGGAGGTAAAGATTTAAAATTATTTGAAGTAGATGAAGCTGTTAATAAAGTAAGAGCCGAAGTCGATCCAGAAGCAGAATTAATTATAGGAGCTATAACGGATGATAGTTTGGATGGATTAATGAGAGTTTCAATCGTTGCTACTGCATTAGATGGACAACAACCTGAGCCTAAATCAGTAATTAACATGGTCCATAGAATTCAAAATAGAAATCCAGGTTATTCTGAGTTTTCAAATTCTGCATCAACTCATTCTTTCCAATTTACAAATAATAATTCAATTATTACTAATGGAGCTAACGCTCTTAAAATAGAGGAAGTAGAGAAAAATGAAGAATTGAGTTCTAAAAGTATAGATACTAATTATGCAAATGAGGCATCAAGCTCTATAAATGGCGACGATTTAGAGCAAACTGATGCACCTGTAGCTAGCTCAGTAAACTCCGAATTTGAAAGCAATGTAGATGAGCAAGTAACTGAAAATAATGGTTTGGAGAATTTTGAGTTGAGTGATGATGATACCCCAGAGCTATTTAATTCAGATGCTAACGAGGAGTTATCAACTTCACCACAAGATATAAACTCTGAGGAAGAAGAAGATTTAGAAATTCCAGCATTTTTGAGAAGACAAAAGAATTAATGGTCTTCAAAAAAATAAATGAATGCCACCATAAATCTGGAAAAACATTTTCCAGTATTACTAAACGAACTAGTTAGTATTATTTCCCCTCTTTATGGTGGCACATTTATCGATTGTACATTTGGTGCAGGTGGTTATTCAAAAAAAATATTAGAGAATAACTTAAACAATATAGTAGCATTAGATAGAGATAATTCCGTCAATATTATAGCTAATCAATTCCACACAAAGTATAAAAAAAGATTTAAATTTTATAACAAAAAATTTTCGGATATTGATCAAATAAAAGAAGATAATGTTAAAGCAATTATTTTTGATCTGGGATATTCATTAAATCAGATTTCTGATCTAAGTAGAGGCATATCTTTTAATAGTAAAGGCAAACTTGACATGAGAATGGGATTAAATGATTTTTCTTGTGATGATGTAATTTCAAAAATGAGCCAACAAAGTCTCTATAAAATTTTCAAGTATTTCGGTGATGAAAAATATGCAAAACCAATTTCAAAAAAAATAATACAATTAAGAAAAAATAAAAAAATTAAAACTGAAAATTTAGTAGAAATCATTGAAAGTGTAAAAAAAAAGAAAAGTGGAAAAAACAAATCCACTAAAGTTTTTCAAGCTCTTAGAATTTTTGTAAATAAAGAGATAACCGAACTGATATATGGTTTAATAAAAGCCTATAATATTTTGCCAATTGGTGGAGCAATAGCAGTTGTTACTTTTCATTCAATCGAGGATAAAATAGTAAAGTTTTTTTTTAAAGAATACTCAGAAGTAAAAAATTCTTCTAGATATTTACCAAAAAATATTTCAACTAAAAAGTATTTTAATTTAACCAAAAAAAAACCAATAACTCCATCATCCAGTGAGATTAATATTAATCCCCCCTCAAGGTCAGCAAAACTTAGATTTGCATACAAATTAGAGAATGGATGTAACTTTAAAAAATTTGTTAGTAATTTTAAATACTTAAAAGATATAGAAAATTTGAACTTTGATGCATAAAAAAATTCTTTTATTTATCCCAATTATTATTCTTATAATTTCAACAGCTTTCACAAAAAATTCGACAAAAAAACTTGATAAACAAATTTTTGAAACTCAAGAAGATATCAGGGCTCTCAATGATATTTATGAGTTAGTTTTATTTGATTACAACTATCTTACATCACCAAATAAATTAATGGAATATTCAAAAATATATTTTGATAAAGAATTAAAAAAAAAAAAAATTACAGATTTAAAAATTTTTAAATTTAATAATGAATAATATTGAAGAAAATTTCAAATTTGAAGCAAATAGATCAAATTTAAAAATATCCTTTGAACGTATATCATTTATTTTCTTTATTTTTTTTATAATTACAATAATTTTTACGTCTAAAACTATCTATCTAGGATTTAAAAAAACAAACCAAACTCAAACTTTAAAAGAAAAAGAAAAATATAGAGCCTCTATCATGGATAGAAATGGAAATATTATTGCTAAAACAGTGCGTGTGACCAATTTAGGCATAAATCCAAATCAAGTAATTAACAAAGAAAAATTATTAATTTCCTTAAAATTAATATTTCCTGACAAGAATTTTGAAAAGGAAATCATCGGAAAAAAGTTTTTTTATGTCAAAAAGAAAATATCTCCAGCAAAACTAGAAAAAATAAAATTACTGGGAGAAAAATCGTTTAGGGAGGAAGAAAATATTGCTCGTGTTTATCCCAACGGTAATCTTTTCAGTCATATATTGGGACAGATTGATACAGATAACAATGGTGTGTCTGGTATAGAAAAATCTTTTGACTATGAATTAACAACTTCAAACAAGCCATTAAATCTTTCTTTAGACACTGAAATACAATATTTGATAAGAGAGGAATTGATAAGATTTCAAGAAATTTTTGATAGTTATGGAAGTACAGCTATTTTAATGAATGTTAACAGCGGTGAGATTATATCGATGGTTTCTATACCAGATTTTGATTTAAATAAAAGAGACGATATTTCTGATAAAAAATTTATAAACAGATCCACTAAAGGTGTTTATGAACTTGGATCAGTTTTTAAAACATTTACATTGGCTGCTGGACTTCAACAAAATGTTATTCAAGAAGATACTCTTTTTAAAAATTTACCAAAAAAAATAAAATGTGCGGGAAGGTCAATCTCTGAATATGATATGGATATTCCATCTAGTCTTACTGCAGAAGAAATATTAATTAGATCTGGAAATATTGGTTCAATCAAAATTGCTCAGAAAGTCGGTTTAGAAAATTTTAAAGATTTTCTAGAAAATTTAGATTTATTAAATAAAATACAATTTGATATTGAAGAAGTTGGAAATCCAATTCCGTTTAAATGGGGAAAATGTAAATTAGCTACATCAGCATATGGTCATGGTATAACAACCACACCTCTTCAACTTGCAAAAGCCTATGCAATAATTGCAAATGGTGGATATAAAATAAAACCAACTTTAATTAAAAAAGAGAAAAATTTAAAAAAAGGTGAGCAAATAATTACACAGGAAAATTCTAATAAAATTAATGAAATTTTGAGAAAAATTGTAACATCCGAACAGGGCACAGCTAATTTAGCAAATATTGCTGGTTATGAAATCGCTGGAAAAACAGGAACAGCTCAAAAATCTATAAAGGGTAAATATTCTAAAAAAAAAATAAATACTTTTGCTTCAATTTTTCCAATATCTTCTCCAAAATATGTTTTAATTGTTTTGTTAGATGAACCAAAATTGAGTGAAACTTATATTTATGAATATAATGATGGTAAAAAAAAGAAGATAATAGGTACACCTTTTAATACTGCTGGCTGGACTTCTGTTGAGGTTGCCAAAAATATAATTGAAAAAATCGGGCCTATTTTAGCCATAAAATATTAAGAAATTCTATAATGATATTAAAAAGCTTTTTTAAAAATCTTAAAAAAGATTTTAATAATAAAAGTTTTAATGGATTTGAATTTAATTCAAAAAAAATAAAAAAAAATTATATATTTTTTGCAATACAGGGTAGTAAATTTAATGGAAATAATTTCATAAATGATGCAATTAAAAGAGGAGCCCGAATAATTGTATCAAATAAATTTAAAACTGGAATCAATAAAGGTGTATTATACATAAAAGTAAGCGATCCTAGATTAGCCTTATCAAGTTTTGCAAATAAATATTATAATAAAAAACCAAATAATATAATTGCTGTAACTGGTACAAACGGTAAATCATCTATAGTCAATTTTTATTACCAGATATTAAAACTTAATAAAAAAAGAGTAGCCTCAATTGGAACTCTAGGCGTTAAATCGAATGGTGTTAGCTTAAAACTTAATAATACAACTGTTGATGCTATTACAATTAATAAAATACTTGCAAATTTAAAAAATAAAAAAATTGAAAATGTAATTTTAGAAGCATCAAGTCATGGCCTTCATCAAAAAAGATTACATGGTATTAAATTTAGCACATCTATATTCACTAATTTAAGTAGAGATCATTTAGATTATCACAAAAATTATAAAAATTATTTTAATTCAAAATTAATTTTATTTAATGAATTGACAAATAAAAATGGAAATTTGATATTTGATAATGATTTAAAATATTCACAAATTTTTAAAAAAATAGCCAAAAGAAAAAAATTTAATTTATTAAAAATTGGTACATCAGATAGTCATTTAAAAATTAATTCAATTAAAATTTTAAATAACTACCAACATATAAAGTTTACTTTTCAAAACAAGGAATACCAATTTAAAACAAGCCTAATTGGAAAGATACAAATTAAGAATTTGATGATGGCTATTGCAGCAGCAATTAAAAGTAATCTAAAAATTGATGATATTGTTAAAAAACTTAAGTATATTAAACCCGCAAAAGGAAGGCTAGAGATAATCGGAACAACAAAAGATAATTCAATTTTTATTTTAGACTATGCTCATACTCCAGAGGCTCTTAAAACAAGTATAGAAAATATTAAAGAACAATTTGGTTTAAGAAAAATTAATATTGTATTTGGATGTGGCGGTGAAAGAGATAAAGAAAAAAGACCAATAATGGGCAAAATTGCCAACAAACTATGTAATTATATTTATCTTACAGACGATAATCCTAGAAGTGAAAATCCAGAAAATATCAGAGCAAGTATTAAGAAATCAATTTTACCATCTAAAATGATTGAAATACCATCAAGAAAATTAGCTATAAAAAAAGCAATTTTAAACAGTAAGTCTGATGAGATTTTAATTATTGCAGGAAAGGGGCATGAAAACACTCAAGAATATATTAAGAAAAATAAATTTTCTGACAAAGATAATATAAAAAAATCAATAATTTTAAAAAATAGAATTTTATCAAATGATTGGAAATTAAATATGCTTAAAGAAATTATAAATGACAAAAAATTAGATAGAATAAAAAATTTAAAAATTAGCACTAATTCGAAAGAACAAAATAAAGGTAAAATTTTCCTAGGAATTAAGGGGAAATCTTTTAATGGAAATGATTTTGCAGACGAAGCTCTAAAAAATGGAGCAAAATTAGCAATACTTCAAAATAACAAAAATGATAGTAAAAAAAAGATTAATGTTAAAAGTACTCTAGAATTATTAATTAAATTTTCACATAAGATAAGAATTTCTTCTAATGCATCTCAAGTTGCAATAACAGGATCTTCAGGCAAAACTTCGCTGAAAGAATTGTTAGGACAATGTCTTCAAAAAAATTATTCCACAACATATTCAAAAAATTCATTCAATAATAAATTTGGTTTACCGATTTCATTAATAAATTTAAATAAGGATACGACTTATGGAATATTTGAAATTGGAATGGATAAAAAGGGAGAAATAGACTATTTATCAAAAATAATTAAACCAGACGTTGGAGTTATTACAAATATTAGTTATGCGCACGCCAAAAATTTTAAATCTTTATTGGATATAGCTAAAGCCAAATCAGAGATTATTTTCAACATAAGAAAAAATGGTACAATTGTATTGAATAAAGATGATAAATTTTTTAATTTTTTTTCAAATTTAGCAAACAAGAATAATTTAAATATCATTTCTTTTGGTAAACATAAAAATTCTAATATTAGATTATCAAAATTAAAAAAATCTACGAAATCTTATATCATTTATATTGACGTAGCTTCTAAAACTTTTAATTTTAAAATTAATAATAACTTATTACCTTATTTGGATAATATATTGGCTTCCATAGCAGTTTGTAAAAGTTTAAATATCATTGATAAAATAAAAAGTAACTTTTTTTCTAATTATAAAATACCAAGTGGTAGAGGAAATATAAAAAAATTAACTGTCGGCTCAAAAAAAGTTAATATAATAGATGAAAGTTATAACTCAAATCCATTATCTCTTAATTTCTCAATTAAGAAATTTGATAATTTAAAAGTAAATCCAAATAAAAAATTTATGCTACTAGGTGACATGTTAGAATTAGGAAAATTTTCAAAAAAACTTCATATTGAAGCTGCAAAAGGTATCAATAAGGCAAAGTTTAAAAAGTTGTTTGTTTATGGGAATTATATCACAGAAACATTTAACAAAATTAGAACACAAAAAAGAGGAAAAATACTTAAATCAACTAGTGAAATTCTTAATATAATAAAAAATGATTTAAATAATGGTGATTTTTTAATGATAAAGGGCTCAAATTCTACAGGACTAAATCAAATAACCAAACAAATTGGATCAAAATCTTAATGTTGTTTGAACTTTTTTCAATTCTAGTAGATCAATTTAGTTTTTTGAATGTTTTTAAATATTTAACAGTAAGAACTGGTCTTTCTATGTTTACAGCTATGGTTGTTGTTTTTTTAGTTGGAAACCCATTAATTAATTTTTTTTCTTCAAAACAGATTCATAATCCAATCAGAGAAGATGGACCTAGCGATCATATAATTAGAAAAATTGGAACACCTACAATGGGAGGGCTAATAATATTACTAGGTGTTTTTTCAGGAGTATTGCTATGGGGTGACTTATCAAATACTTACAATTGGTTTTTAATATTTATTGCAGCTTCTTTTGGCTTATTGGGAGCTTATGACGATTATAAAAAAATAAAGTTAAAAAGTTCGCATGGAATTTCTTCTAAATTTAAGTTCTCTCTACAAATTATTTTAGCCTTGATTGGTATATTTATACTTTATATCACAAGTAATTCTGATCAAATAAACAATCTATATTTTCCTTTTTTCAAAAACTTAGTAATCAATCTTGGCTGGTTTTTTATACCTTTTTATATGTTCATATTAGTTGGAGCTTCAAATGCAGTTAATTTAACAGATGGTTTAGACGGATTAGCAACAGTTCCTGTTATGTTAGTTGCCGCTTGTTTTGCATTTATTAGTTACGTCTCTGGTAACATAATTTTTTCTGATTATCTTCAGATCGCATACATAGAAGGCGTAGGAGAAGCTTCGATTTTTTGTGGATCAATAATTGGAGCTTGTTTAGGTTTTTTATGGTTTAATGCACCTCCAGCAAAAATTTTTATGGGAGACACTGGATCTTTATCATTAGGTGGTTCACTGGGAGCGGTTGGTATAATAACTAAGCACGAAATTGTGTTAGCAATAACAGGCGGATTGTTTGTTTTAGAAGCTGTTTCTGTAATAGTTCAAGTTATTTCCTATAAATTAACAGGTAAAAGAATATTTAAAATGGCTCCAATACACCATCATTTTGAAAAAAAAGGATGGCCAGAGTCAACGGTTGTAATTAGATTTTGGATAATTTCTATTATTCTAGCAATGATTGGATTAGCTACTTTGAAACTTAGATAATGAAATTAAAAAATGAAACGTTAAGTAAAAATTTTTTAATTTATGGTTTTGGAAAATCTGGAATTTCATCATTAAAATATTTAAATAAGAAAAATAGGTGTTTTATTTTCGATGATGATAAGAAAAAAATTAAAAATAAATATAAAAAATTTTTTATTTCTAAATCAAAATTATTAAATAATAATTTTGATTATATAGTTATAAGTCCTGGTATTAATATAAATAAATGCCAGTTATCAAATTATTTAAAAAAGAACCAAAAAAAAGTTATTACTGATTTTGATATTTTTTATAAATTTAACCCTGAAGTTTTAACAATCACGATCACTGGTACGAACGGAAAGTCAACCACAAGTAAGTTACTTTATGATATTTTAAAGAAACATCATTATGATACTAGGCTAACTGGAAATATTGGAAATCCTATTTTAGAGGAAAAAAGAGTTACCAAAAATACTATCTTTGTTATTGAGGCTTCTTCTTATCAGCTAGCTTATAGTAGGTATTTCAAATCAAAATTTTCTATAATCATCAATATTTCTCCAGATCATTTAGAAAGGCATAATACAATGAAAAATTATGTATTATCAAAATTAAAATGTGTAATAAGACAAAACGAAAATGATGTAGCAATAATAACAAACACTAATTTATTGAAAGACTTATTAAGAACTAAAAATATAAAATCCAAAATAATATATGTAAGTAAAAATAAGTATGCATATTTAAAAAATAAATTAAGTAATGATAATTTTAAAAATTCAACAAATTTTCAAAATTTAAATTTTTTATTTGAGCTATCAAAACATATGAAACTTAATTTAAAAACTGTAATAAAAACTATTAATAAATTTAAACCTTTGAAATTTAGACAGGAAGTAATCCATAAATCAAAATATTTAAAAATAATAAACGACTCAAAGTCAACAACATTATCCTCTACTGTTCCATTTTTAGAATCTAATGAAAAAATTATATGGATTTTGGGAGGATTATTTAAAAAGGGTGACAAATTTAATTTAAATAAAAAGTATTTTAAAAATTTAGAAGCGTATATTTACGGGAAAGATAGACAAGTTTTCCTAAAACTATTTAAAAATAAAATTAAAGTTAATCTATCAAAAGATCTGAGAAATATTCTTAAAAAAATTCCAAACCTTAAGGAGATAAGAACAAAAGTTACAGTTTTATTTAGCCCGTCGGCTGCATCATTTGATCAATACAAAAATTTTGAAGAAAGAGGTAGACAATTCAATATGTTAATTAAAAGATATTTACCAATTGAATGAACAAATATTTTGATACATTTTATGATTGGTGGAAAAACATCGATAAAACAATTTTTTTGATAATAAGTCTATTATTTTCACTAGGATTATTTTTTTCTTTAGTTTCAACTTCAATAATTGCATCAGATAAATTAAACACAAATTCTTACTATTTTTTTTTAAAACATTTAATTTTTGTTTTAATAGGAATATGTTTAATTTTATTTTTATCTCTACTAGATCAAAAAATTTTAATTAGGTTATCAGTCGTACTATTTGTTATCACATTTATAAGTTTATTCTTAGTTCCCTTAATAGGAGTGGAGGTCAAAGGGTCAAAGAGATGGTTAGATGTTGGCTCATTACCTAGGTTTCAACCTATTGAAACTTTAAAACCTTTTTTTGTTATTGTTATTTCACTAATAATATCATTAGAAAAAAAAAACCTTTATATAAAATATCTCTTGAGTTCAGTCGTTTTAGTGCCAATTATAATTTTACTCTTATCTCAACCAGACTTAGGACAAACATTATTAATAATATCTGTTTGGCTTGCCATTATTTTTGTTTCAGGAATAAATTTATTAATTTTCGCAATTTCATTATTAGCTGTGGGTTCATTAACTTTATTTTTAGTCTTTTTGGTGCCAAAGTTTGAATACATAAGAATAAGATTAATGTCATTTTTAGATAATTCTAGCGGTAATAATTACCAGGCTGATAAAGCAAGCGATGCAATATCCAGTGGAAGTTTTTTTGGTAAAGGAATAGGTGAAGGAACTTTAAATTCAAGAATACCAGAAGCACATACAGATTATATAATTTCTGTAATTGCAGAAGAATTTGGAGTCATTATCTTAATAGGTATAATATTACTTTATTTAATACTATCTTATAGAGTTTTAAAAAAAATAAATTTTACAAAAAATAATAATTTTAAACTTATATTAGTTGGAAGTATTTCAATAATACTATTGCAAACTTTTATTCATATTGGCGTAAACATAAGAATGCTTCCTACTACAGGAATGACAATGCCATTTATTAGTTATGGTGGTTCTTCAATAGTTGGAACATCAATTTTAACTGGAATAATATTAAATTTGACGAAGAGAAAATTAAATTAGTATGAAAAATATACTTATAGTAACAGGTGGTTCTGGTGGCCACGTAGTACCATCTACCTCTTTGTTTGAACATTTGAAAAATAAATTTTCTGTAAAAATGGTATCTGATTTGAGAGGAAGTAAATATATAAATACTGAAAAATTTAAATATGAATTAATAGATGTACCTAATTTATTTTTAAAACCTTATTTACTTCCAATAAATATTTTAAAATATTTTCTAAACATTTTTCAATCTATTAGATTTTTAAAAAATAATAAGACAAATATTGTTATTAGTACTGGTGGGTACATGACATTTCCATTTAGCTTAGCTGCATTTATATTAAAAAAAAAAGTTTTCTTATTTGAGCCTAATAGTGTTTTAGGTAGATCTAACCGCTTTGCTTTAAAATTTTCAACAAAGATAATTTGTTACGATGAAAACTTAAGAAACTTTCCAATAAAATATAATTCTAAAAAAGTTATAGTCAAACCTATTTTAAAAAAAGAAATATATAACTTAGAAAAAAATAAAATTAATTTAAAAAAGGAAATAAAAAAAATTCTCATCATCGGTGGCAGTCAGGGTGCATCGTTTTTTGACGAAAATATTACTGAATTAATTATTGAAATTTCAAAAAAACGAAATTTCGAAGTTATACAACAAATATCAAATATTAATAATTTATCTTCAATAAAAAATAAATATGAAAAATCAAATATAAGCTACAAATTTATTGAATTTACCAATGATAGTCATGAACTCTACAATGGTATAGATCTAGCAATTACCAGAGGAGGTGCAAGCACACTAAGTGAACTTTCATTCTTAAACATACCGTTTATTTCAATACCTCTACCATCTGCAAGAGATAATCACCAATTCTATAATTCAGAATTTTACTATAAAAAAAATTGTTGTTGGTTAATAAAACAAAAGGAATTCGAATTTAAAAAATTTTCAAAGATGATATTTGAAATATTTAACGAATATAAAAATTACAACGAAAAATTTAAAAATCTTGAGGAAATTACTAAAAAAAATACTTGGAATAATATAAACAAAAAGATTATAGAAATTATAGATGAAAATTAATATCGGAAAAACTGAACTAATTCATTTTGTTGGAATTGGTGGTATTGGTATGAGTGGTTTAGCATTAATAATGGATAGTTTAGGCTTTAAAATACAAGGAAGTGACAAATCAGATAATAAAAATCTTAATTTACTAAGAAAAAGAAAAATTCCAATTTATTTAAATCATAATAAGCAAAATATAAAAAATTGTACTGTATTAGTCGTTTCATCAGCTATAAAAAAATCAAATCCAGAATACAGACATGCTGAAAAATTAAACCTTCCAATATATAAAAGAGGAGAATTGTTAGGTCATATAGTTTCTTTAATGAAAAATATTGTTGTGACAGGATCACACGGCAAAACAACAACAACATCAATTTTGTCAAATATTTTGAATTATGCAAAATTAGATCCGACAATAATTAACGGCGGTGTTTTGAATTCAATAGGAAGTTCGGCAAAATTAGGAAAAAGTGATTGGAGTTTAGTTGAATCAGATGAGTCGGATGGAAGTTTTCTTCAAATACCTTTTAATTATTCAATAATAACCAACATTGACAATGAACACTTGGATTATTACAGAACTATGAAAAATTTAAAAAATAAATTCATAGAATTTATTGATAAAACACCATCTTTCGGAAAGGCTTTTCTGTGTTTAGATGACAAAAATGTAAAAAATATTTTACCAAAAATTAAAAATAACAATTACTATACATTTGGTTTAAATAAGAAATCAAATTTTCATATTTTCAATATAATTCAGAATAAATATTATTCAAAATTTAATATTAAAATAAAAATACCGGGCAAAACAAAAATTATAAAAAATATTTCAATACCTTTGTTAGGTTTGCATAATATTAAAAATGCAACATCTGCATTGGCAGTAGCTTTTTCAATTGGTGTATCAGATAAAATAATTAAATTAGGTCTCAAAAACTTTAACGGAGTCCAGAGAAGATTTAATTTCTTATTTGAAATTAATAAAGTGCCATTTTTCGATGACTACGCTCATCATCCAACTGAAATTTCATCAGTGTTAGATGGTGTCAGTAAAGTATATAATAAAGAAGAAATAGTTTGTATTTTTCAACCGCATAGAATTTCAAGAGTAAAAAATTTAAAAATTGAATTTTCTAAATGCTTTAAAAATGCAAACACAGTTTTACTTTGTCCAATTTATAAAGCTAGTGAAACTATAAAATTAGGATTTTCATACACTTCATTTGCAAAATTAATTGCAAAAAATTCTAAAGTTAATCTGATAATGCTTAAAAATGAAATAGATTTAAAAAAAATTACTAAAAATATTGCATTCGGAAATAAAATTTTTATTGCTATGGGTGCTGGATCTATAACAAATTGGGTAAGAAATCTTAATTGATATGGAATTAAAAGATATTGAAGATTTTAAAAGTAAATATAATGCAGATCTGTTTTTTAATACTAATATCAAAAAACTTAATTGGTTTAATATAGGGGGTAAATCAAAAATCTTTTTTAAACCAAAAAATCTTATAGAATTAAAGGAATTCCTAAAACTGTATAATAATAGAGGAAAAATGTTTATATTAGGAATGGGATCAAATGTGTTATTTAAAGATAATACTTATGAAGGAGTAATAATCAAACTTAGCCACAATTTTAGTACATTATCAAAATTAAAACCAGACACAATAATAGCAGGCTCAGCTTGCTCACAAAAAAAACTTTCAGAATTTGCACTAGAGAATGGAATAAGTGGTTTTGAATTTATGTACTGCATTCCTGGTTCGGTTGGAGGAGGTCTTCAAATGAATTCTGGATGTTTTGGGACAGAATTTAAAGACAAATTAATCTCTTTGCAATGTATAGATACAAAGGGAAATATAAAAGTTATCCCATCTAAAAAAATTAAATTTCAGTATAGAAAAATAGAATTAAACGAAAATTTAATTTTTTTAAGTGCTACTTTTAAAGGTGATTTATTAAATAAAAGTAAAATAAAAAATTTGATGGAAGAATTGGCGATAAAAAAAAATAATTCTCAACCCTCAAAAATTAAGACTGGCGGTAGTACTTTTAAAAACCCAATCGATCAAACAACAAAAAAAGCTTGGGAACTAATAAAAGAATCAGTTCCAGAAAATATAAGTTTTGGAGATGCTAGTATATCAAAAAAACACTCAAATTTTTTTATTAATAAAAAAAACGCGTCATTTGAAGAAATGAACTCTTTAATAAATTTTGTAAAAAAAAATGTTAAAGATAAAACTGGGATTAATATTAATTTAGAAATCAAAATTATAGAATAATGAAAAAAATTCTAATTTTGGCGGGTGGATATTCAAAAGAAAAAGAAGTTAGTATACAAACTGCAAAAAGCGTTTACTCAGAATTAAATAAAGATAAAAAATATAAAATTAAGGTAGTAAATCCTGATGGTAAATTTGTTCAAGTATTAAGAAACTTTAATCCAAATATAGTATTAAATTTATTGCATGGGAGATATGGAGAAGATGGCTATATTCAAGCAATTTTAGAATCTGAAAAAGTAAAATATACTCATTCAGGCGTATTATCGTCTTCTTTAGCAATAGATAAGGAACTGTCAAAAAAAATATTTATTAAAAACAACATTTTGACACCTAAGTATCTTAAATTCTCTTACAGAAATAATATAAACAAATTGAAATTAATAAATAATTTACAAAAAAAGATTGGATTTCCTTTAGTTGTAAAACCTCTTAATGAAGGCTCTAGTGTAAATGTTTTTATATGTAACAAAAATAATATTTTGAAAACTCTTACAAATCTAAATGAATATGGAGAGGTTTTATTAGAAAAATATATACCTGGGAGAGAAATACAAGTTGCAATTTTAGAAAATAAAGTGCTCGGAGCAATTGAGCTTAGACCAACTAGAAAATTTTATGATTATCAAGCCAAATATAACCCAAAAGCAAGAACGGAGCATATAATTCCTGTGGAAATTTCAAAAAGAAAATATCAGGAATTAACAAAAATTGCTCTAAAAGCACATAAAATTTTAAATTGTAGAGGTGTTACACGATCAGATTTTAGGTATTATAAAAACTCCTTTTATTTATTAGAAACTAACACACAACCAGGAATGACCTCACTATCACTTGTGCCTGAAATAGCAAATTTTAATAACATTACTTTCAAAAATTTGATAATAAAAATTTTGGAAGATGCTTCAATCAATAAATAAAAAAAAAATATATTTTTATTTGGTTTCATTTTTATTTATATCAACAATCTTCAATAATAATTTAATAAGTAATTTGAAAAATGTTTTTAAGATTAGAGAAGTTAAAGTTGAAAATGTTAAAAAAGAAATTAATGACAATATATTATCAAATACTAGTTTTTTATTAGGTGAAAATATTTTTTTTGTAAACAAAAATTTTCTTTTAGAAAAATTTGATAAACTCAATTTTATTGAAAGCATAAGTATCAAAAAAAAATATCCTTCAATTATTAATATTCAAACTAAACAAACTAATTTAATTGCAATCACCTACCTAGACCAAAAAAAATATTTTGTAGGTCAAAATGGAAAATTTATAATAGCAAAACAAATTTCAAATAAAAAAAAATTACCAACTATTTTTGGAAAATTTAAACCAGAAGATTACATTTTTCTTCAAAGAGAACTTTTAAATCAAAAAATTGATTTAGATGGAATAACTAGATACTATTTTCATAAAAATAAAAGATGGGACTTATATTTTGCAAATAATATTATAATTCAATTACCTAATAAAAACATTTCTGAAGCAATAAATCTTTTCAAAAAATTTACATCAAAAAACAATATAAATTCAAACACAATTATTGATTTAAGAATTAAAAATAGATTAATTTTAAGAAATGGGTAAAAACAGTTATTTCAGTGTCATCGATTTTGGATCATCTAAAATTCGATTTGCATCTTTTGATAATAACCTAGATGAAAAATTTTCAGAATCAATAAAAGTATTCACAAACGAGAATTTACAAAGTCATTTTGAGGCAATTAATAAAATTATAAAAAAAGCAGAAAAAAATTTTTCTGATCATATCGAAGATATTATTTTAATTTTAGATACTGACCAGTTATTTACAATAGATATATCATTAACAAAAAATTTAGATAGAAGTTCAAAAATAAATAAATTATATGAGCCTTTAATATTAGAATTAAATCAAATAATTAAATCAAATTATGATAAATATTATTTATCCCATATAATAATGGATAAATGTATAATAGATGACGAAAAAATTTTTGAAGAATTTCCTAAAGATAAAATAGTAGATAATAATTTAAAAGTTGACTTTAAATTAATATGTTTTCCAAAATTGTTTATAAAGAAAATAAAAGATAATTTTATTAAATTTAATTTAAATATAATAAATATATTTTGTTCTTCATATATAAAATCTCAATCATATGTAAAAAAATTAAATGAAAACAAAACCACCTTTTTAGATGTTGGATTGAGAAGATCTTCAATCTTTTTTTTCGAAAATAAAAAACTTAAATTAATCGAAACAATCCCAATAGGTGGACATCATATCACAATAGATATATCAAAAATTTTTAAGATTTCAGAAGTGGAAGCAGAAAAACTAAAAAAATCATTTAATAAAACCGACACAGAATTTTCATACAAAAATAAAACGTCACAAGATACGATGGTTATTCATGAAATTATTAATAAAAATATTTCAGTAGATTTGTTAAAAAAAGTGATTTTGTGCAGAGTTCAGGAAATCATAGATTTAATATTTAAAAAATCAAATATTAATGATCGTAAAAATGTCTTAAAAGGCTCTGATCTATTCTTGATTGGCGAAGGATCAAAACTATTTAAAAATAATTCTTTCTATTTGCATGATAGATTTGGTTTTAAGTCAATTAATTATTATAGTGAGTCAGATGTTCAAATCTGCAAATGTGGCCTGGAAAATCATAAGATAAACTATGAACTACCAAAAATAAGTAATAAAAAATACGGAATCTTTGAAAAATTTTTTAACTTTTTCGATAAATGATGGTATTTTCTTGTAATATTTCTTGAGTATTTAATCTACGGAACATTTTATATAAATTTAACGTGTCTATACTTACTCAAAAAACAATTTCAAAAAAGATATCTCTTAGTGGAATTGGTATTCACTCAGGAAAAAATGTAAAATTAGATATTTTACCAGCGGCTCCAAATACAGGAATTTTATTTAAAAGAGTAGATTTAAAAAAAAATAACTTAATATATCCGCTTTATAATAATGTCTCAGATACAAAACTTTGTACAACCATATCCAACGAACATGGTGTAAAAGTTTCAACAATTGAGCATTTAATGGGCGCTCTTTACGGTATAGGAATTGATAATGTTGTAATTGAAATAAATTCAGAGGAAGTTCCAATACTAGATGGTTCAGCAAAAAACTTTGTAGAGGGTATTAATAATGCTGGAATAACATTCAGCGATCAACCAATTAAAATTATTAAAATAAATAAAAAAGTAAGTCTTAATGATGTTGAAAAATTTATTTCTCTAGATATCTCAAATGTTACAAGTGAAATTGAATTTGAAATTAAATATAAAAATAAAATAATTGATACTCAAAAAAATAAAGTTAATATTTTTGAAGACAATTTAGAAAATATTTTTAACTCAAGAACTTTTTGTTTATATGAAGATATTGAAAAATTAAAAAAATTAAATCTTGGTAAAGGCGGTAGTTTAGAAAATGCGGTTGTAGTCAACAATAATAAGATTTTAAATAAAGATGGGTTGAGAAATAATCTTGAATTCGTTAATCATAAAATATTAGATTGCATGGGTGATCTATTTTTATCTGGATATAAAATCATAGGATCTTTAAAATGCACACAAGGTGGACATCATTTAACAAACCAATTATTAAGAAAAGTATTCCAAAATAAAAATAATTACTCATTGATAGAAATTAAAGGCAAGCAATTACCTCATACTTTCACCAATTATCAAAATTTAAAATCAATAGCTTAAAAGTTAGAAATTTAAAATTTATCTGATAAAATTATTAGATGAATAATAAATTTAATTTATCCCTCTTAATTATTTTTATTTTGATTATTTCTTGTTCCGGTAAAAAGGAGAAAGTTAGTGTTCTAAAAGAAAAAAATTTAGAAACTCAAATGATCGAAGTTTATAGCGAAGCAATGGCAGAATTTGAAAGAGGAGATGTAATTTATGCGGGAAAAAAGTTTAGTGAAGCTGAATTATTATATCCCCAATCAATATGGGCTCCCAGAGCAGTGCTAATGTCTGCTTATGGTTATTTCTCACAAGGCTATTACAATGATGCTATAAATGATCTAGAGAGATTTATTTTTAAATATAAAAATCACCCACAAACAGATTATGCTTATTATTTACTTGCACTTTGTCATTATGATCAAATTATTGATGAAAAAAAAGATTTCAATGAAATTCTTGAAGCAAAAAAATATTTTGAAATTGTAATTAATGATTTTCCAGATACTGACTATGCAATAGACTCAAAGTATAAATTAGAATTAATTATTGAAATCAGCGCCTCAAAAGAAATGTATTTAGCTAGATATTATGTTGAAAGAGAAAAATGGATACCTGCTATTAATAGATTTAAAAAAGTTGTTAATGAATATGATACAACTATTTACGTTGAAGAAGCATTACATCGACTAGTTGAATTGCATTATAAATTGGGATTAATTAGTGAAGCAGAAAAATATGCATACTTACTTGGTTATAATTATCAGTCTAGTAAATGGTACGAAGCGAGCTATAAAATATTGGATCAAAATTACGAAAGAGATAAAGTTTTGATCAAAGATAACAGCGATACAATCTTAAAAAAATTTAAAAAATTATTTAAATAACCTGATATCTCAATGACAAAGGATGATATTAAAAAAATTTATACTAATAAAATTAAAGAATTAAATAAGCATAACAATTTGTACTATGAAAAAAGTAAGCCAATTATTTCTGATGCAAAATTTGATGAGCTTAAAAATGAGATAATAAATCTTGAAAAAAAATATATATTTTTAAAAAGTAAAAATTCACCAAATATTGTAGTGGGTTTTACTCCATCAAAAATGTTTGAAAAACATAAGCACAAAGTGCCAATGTTATCATTATCAAATGCATTTAATTCTGAAGACTTGCATAATTTCGAAAAAAAAATTTTTAATTATTTAAATCAAAATATAAAAATTGAGTATAGTGTTGAGCCTAAAATTGATGGGATTTCAGCATCTTTATATTATAAAAAAAAAAAATTAATAATAGGTGTATCAAGAGGTGATGGAAAAGTTGGGGAAGTTATAACTGAAAATTTAAAAACAATAAAAGATATACCGCAAGAAATAACTTATCCAAATTTTCCTGAGGAGATAGAAATTAGAGGTGAAGTTTTTATTAAAAAAAAAGATTTTATCAAATTGAAAGATAATTTTGCAAATCCCAGGAACGCAGCATCTGGATCTTTGAGACAAAAAAATCCAATTGAAACAAAAAAAATACCACTTAACTTTATTGCTTACACGTTTGGCTACTTTCAAGGTAATCTATTTTCATTTCAGTCTGAATTTTTAAAAAATTTAAAAAAATGGGGTTTTAAAACAAACAAAGACAATAAAGTTTTAAAAAGTATTAATGAACTATTAAATTTCCATAAAAATTTTGAAAATAAAAGATTTGATTTAGAATACGATGTAGATGGCCTGGTTTATAAAGTTAACGACTTAAATTTACAAAATAGACTTGGATTTACCTCTAATTCTCCAAGATGGGCAATTGCTCATAAGTTTTCAGCTGATAGCGCTAGTACAAAAGTCTTAAATATCGAAATTCAAGTAGGTAGAACAGGAGCTTTAACACCAGTCGCGAAAGTAGAACCAGTCAATATTGGAGGAGTTGTTGTTTCAAATGCAACTCTTCACAATGAAGATGAAATAAAAAGGAAAGATATTAGAATTGGAGATATTGTAAAAATTGAAAGAGCAGGAGATGTAATACCACATGTTATCGAAGTCGACCTAAATAAAAGAAATAGAAATTCAAAACCATTTTCTTTTCCAGAAAAATGCCCTTCATGTGGATCTAATACAATTAAAGAATTTAATAAGATTACAAAAAAAATTGATGCAGTAAGAAGATGTGTAAATGATGGATATGATTGTGAGAGGATTGCCGTCGAAAAAATAAAACATTTTATATCAAAAGAAGCTTTAAATATTGATGGTTTGGGTAAAAAAGTTGTAGAAAAATTTTGGGATTTAGGATTAATAAAAAAACCTCAAGATATATTTAATCTTAATTATCTAGAAATAAAAAATTTGGACGGTTGGGGTAGTTTATCTGCCGACAACTTAAAAAAATCTATAGAAAATTCAAAAAAAGTTTCTCTTCAAAGATTTATTTATTCAATAGGAATTAGACATATTGGAATTGAAAATGCAAAATTAATTAGTGATAATGTTAATAATGTAAATCATCTAATTGAAACAATTAAAAAAAATCAACTTAATAAATTTTTACTTATTGATGGAATTGGCGAAACTCAAATAGTTTCTTTAAAAAATTTTTTTTCAAATAAGAAAAATTTAGATATTTTAATTGAGTTAAACAAAATATTGGATATCGAAAATCAAATAGTTAGCAAGAATGGAATTCTTAAAAATAAAAGCTTCATGTTTACAGGTAAATTAAATGGTATAAGCAGAGCCGAGGCCAAATCTTTAATCGAAAAAAATTCTGGAACAACAATTAGCAGTATTAGTAAAAATCTTGATTATTTAGTTATAGGAGATAAACCAACAAAACGTAAAATAGATCAAGCAAAAAATTTTGGTATTAAAGTAATTTCTCAAAAAGAGTTGATAAAATTACTTAATTAAATTTACTAACCATTTTCTCTCAGATTTATTTAGATATTTAGAGATTTGAGAATAAACCTCTAAATGGTAATTGAACAAATATTTTTTTTCTTTTTTATTTAACATTTTAAAATTAATCATATCCGTATCAATTGGTGCATGAGTGAAATTTTTAAAAAAAAGATTATTTTTATATTTATCAATATATATAAGGTTTTCAATTCTTATACCATAATGATTGTTAAGGTAGTAACCAGGCTCATTGCTTAAAATCATACCTTTTCTCAAGATTACTCTATTATATTTTGATATTCCTTGTGGACCTTCATGAACGTTTAAAAAAAAACCTACACCATGACCTGTACCATGGGCATAATCTAAACCAACTTTATTTAAAAATTTTCTTGCTGATTTATCTATAAATCTCCCAATTGTTTTATTATTTAAATTATAAGTTGCAACAGCAATATGTCCTTTTAATACTCTTGTAAAATTATCTTTTATTTTATTTGAAATTTTACCACAGCATATAGTTCTTGTGATGTCAGTTGTTCCCCATTTATACTGGCCACCAGAGTCAACTAACAAAATATCATTTCTTTTTAATTGTCGATTAGTTTTATTATTAGATTTGTAATGAATTATAGCTCCATTTGGTCCTGACCCCGCTATAGTATCAAAACTAGGATATAAATAATTTTTAGATAATTTTCTTAATTCTTCTAATTTTTTTTCAATTTTTTTCTCAGATTTAATTTTTTTATTATTTTTAAACCAATATAAAAACCTAGTTACTGCCACACCATCTTCAATATGAGCTTTATAAGTATTTTTAATTTCAGTCGAATTTTTGATTGCTTTTAGATCGTATATTGGATCAATTTTAGATACTATTTTAAAAATACTTGATATTATTTTTTCCTCAAACAATGAACAAGTATACCTATCTATAGCAAATTTATTTCCTCTAAATTTACTTATTACTTTTAACAAAGTATTTTCTTCACAAAATACAATATTTTTAAACTTATTTAGATTTAAATTTGATAATTTTCTTAAATTTGAAAAGAAATAAAGTTTATTATTGTCAGTAATTATTAATTTGCAATTGGCTATAGGACTATTCGGCAGGTCTTTTCCCCTTATATTTAGAAGCCAATTTACATTTTCACTTGCGCTAATGTATAAATAATTAATCTTTTTCTTTTTTAAGTATTTTTTAACTCTTTTTATTTTTGAATTTGAATTTTCTCCAGTTACTGATTTATTTAGATGATAAAAAAAACCTGATTCTTTTTTATAATTTTCTTTAAATTTAAATTCAATTGGTATTAAATTAACTTTTGTCTCAAAATAATTATCTAAAGTACTTTCAGTAAACAATTTGGGATCGAAACCAATTTTAATATTTTTAAGTTTATTTAAATTTTTTGGAAGCATATGTGGCAACTCTAGAATTTGAAAATTATCACCACATTGTTTATTGGCTTGAAGTGTATAACGTCCATCAACAAACAGATAATTTCTCTTTTTCAGAACAATTGCAAAACCAGCCGAACCAGTAAATTTAGATATTTTATGTAAATTGTTTACGTTAGAATATTCAGTAAAATATTTGTCATTTTTTGGAATAATGTATCCATCCAAGTCATTTTTATAAATAAATTTTTTAAGTTTTTCAATCACTTCAATTTTTTCTGATATCTTAACCAACCAGGACTTCTTATTTCGTTATCAAATTCTATATCTTGATTAAATTCAAAATCATTTTCCTCATTATCGTTAAAAGTATTATTTTTTTTTATAAACTCATCTGGAAGTTCATCTACAAACCGAGATGCCATACTATCAATCCAATCACCTTGATAAAACCTGTTCATAGAAAAGGAAATTTTAGCTATTTTTTTAGCCCTTGTTATTCCAACGTATGCAAGTCTTCTCTCTTCTTCAAGTCCATTTTCTCCTTTCTCTTCTATACTTTTTTGATGAGGAAATAGACCCTCCTCCCACCCAGGTAAATAAACTATATTAAATTCAAGTCCTTTAGATGCATGTAAAGTCATAAGATTTACTTTTTCACTTTCCCAATCTTGATCTAGCGATGTTGCAAGTGCAACATGCTCTAAAAAACTTTCTAAATTATCAAACTCCTTCATTGCTATCAAAAGTTCTTTTATATTTTCAATTCTATTTTCATTCTCAAGATCTTTCTTATTTTTTAACATCTCACTATATCCAGATTCATCTAAAACAGTTTGCAGAAGTTTTACCTGGCTTATTTTTTTTTTTTGATCATCTCTCCATTTGTCCAGGAGATTTAATAAAAATTTTAAACCTATTTTTGTTTTTGGTTTTATTTTATTTAATTCTATTAATTTTTTTGATGCAATTTCTAAAGAACAATTATTATTTTTTGCATATTCAGAAATACTTTTGATAGTGGTATCTCCAATTGATCTTTTAGGAACATTGATAATTCTTTCAAAAGATAAATCATCCATCGGTTGATAAATACATCTTAGATAAGCCACACAATCCTTAATTTCTGCTCTTTCATAAAACTTAATTCCTCCAATTATTCTATATGGAATTCCAACTTTCAAAAATCTTTCTTCAAATTCTCTGGTTTGAAAAATTGCTCTTACTAATATTGCAATCTCATTTAATGAATTCTTTTTTTTGAAATTCTCGATTGTTGAACTTATTTCTGTCGCCTCATCTTTAACATTCCTAAAACAATCTAATGTAACAAGTTCACCATCTTCTTGATTGGTATATAAAGTTTTACCCACTCTATTTTGATTATTCTCTATTAATTTTGAAGCAACATTTAAAATATTTTGAGTAGATCTATAGTTTTTTTCTAATCTTATAATTTTAGTATTTTTATAGACTTTATCAAATTCTAAAAAATTTTTAATTTCTGCGCCTCTCCAACTATAAATTGATTGATCATCATCTCCCACACAACATAGATTCATGTTGGTTGCAGACAAATGTTTTAGCCATTCACTTTGTATAAAATTGGTATCTTGATATTCATCTACTAGAATATATTTAAATTTTCTTGAATATAAAGAAGATATATCTTTATAGTTTTTAAAAATTTTTAATGTATGCAAAATTAAATCACTAAAATCAGCAGAATTTAAATCTATTAGTTTTTCTTGATAGATTTTATATACGTTTAAAAAATTTTTTTCTAAGACTTCTTTTTTTTTTAAAACCACATCATCTGGATATAATCCATTATTTTTCCATTTATCAATTATGGCTAAGACATACTTGGGAGATATTTTTTTTATATCTATATTTTCAGACTTACAAATATTTTTAATTAATCTTATTTGATCATCCTGATCTATAATTGTAAAATTTGATTTTAACCCAACAGCTTCCGCATGTTTCCGGAGAATTTTTGCACTTATAGAATGAAATGTACCAAGCCAAGGTAATCCAGTGGCTTCCTTTCTTAAAAGTTTTGATACTCTAATTTGCATTTCTTTTGCAGCTTTATTTGTAAAAGTAACTGCAAGTATTTGGTTTGAAAAAGCTTTATGACTTTTAATTATATGAGCAATTCTTGATGTCAGCACCTTTGTTTTACCTGATCCAGCGCCAGCAACTATAAGAAGGGGACCATCGAGAGAAACTACTGCTTCTTGTTGCTTTTCATTTAAATTTGACAAATAATCAGATCTTAACATTTATTTAATATTATTATTTTAATGAACAAAATTAAGCAAAATAAAATCACATTTAATTTAATATTGTCTATCCTTGCAATAATTTTTTCATCTTTAACAATTTTATCTTTACCAGTTTTATTTAATTATAAAAGTAAAGTTCCTGTAATAGAAAAAAATTTTTATAAAAATTTTAAAATTTATATTAAATCATCTGGTGAAATTAAGTATAAACCATTTCCAAAGCCACACTTGCTAGTAGAAAATGCCTCACTTAATCTTGATAATTCTTCTGAAAAAAATGACTTAATTACAACTTCAAATCTCAAAATTTATATTTCTTTAAGAGATATATACCTTAGATCATTCAGTAATTTTTTGTCTACAGAAATATCTAATTCAAACTTAAATTTTAAAATGGAAGATTTAAAAGAATTAAGAAAACATTTGTACCAAAAAGTGAACAATCCGATTTATTTAGATAACTGTAAAATATTTATTCGAAATAAAAATATGGAAGTAATTTTGATTTCACCAATAAAAAAAATTTCCTATAAAATTGACAAGAAAAATAAAATTAAAAATTTAAAATTAACTGGTGAAATATTTGGATTAAATTTTAAGTCTGATTGGAGAAGAGACTATAAGTCCCCAAAAACTAGTATTCACAATATAAATATATTTAATCCAAATTTAGAGATAAAAAATACCTTTGAATTTGAGAACACACAGAATTTTAATGGGCAATCCATAATGAGCTATTCACAAAATAAAATGGAATATAATTTAATATTTAAAGATAACGTTGTTAAATTTATATCGCCGAAACAAAAAAAAAATTTAAATTTTATTTTTGAAGGAAGTGCTCAACTCAAACCATTTTATTTCGATGGAAAACTGCTAATTAAAGATAAAAAAATAGATTTAATAATAGATAATCTTTTATCAAAACTTTACTTGTATGATGAAAAATTTGTAGGAAATTTCAATGGCACATTAAAAATTAAATTTGATAAATTAGATAATAAATTATTACAAAATGGTGAAATTAATTTAGTAATTAATGAAAAAAAAATTATTTTTAATGAAGCCAATTTTAACTTAAATAAAATTGGAAGTATTATGACAGAAATAAAATTTACAGAGCACAATGGCACTACACGATTTATTTCTAAAAATAAATTAAATGTAAAAAATCATATTGAATTTGCTAAAACTTTTCAAGTTGGGTCTAAAAATGTCAAAGATATACAAGAGATTTATTTTGATCTCGAAAAAGATTTAGGTTCTTCGGATTTAATATTAAAAAATGTAAAAATTAATAGAAGTGGTAGTTTCACAAATTCTGATGGCGTATTTGTAGTTAAAAATATACAAAATTTAAGATCATATATTCGAAAAGTTATTGATTAACTGGGCTTTATCATTTTATTTGGGTTAATTAATAAATCATAATCTTTCTCACTAATTAAACCAGATTTAACAGCCTCTTGCTTCAATCTTGTTCCATTTTTGAGTGCTTTTTTAGCAATTTTAGCTGCATTGTCATAACCTATTTTTGGCGCTAACGCAGTTACCAACATTAGAGAATTGTCTAAATGTTCCTTAATTTTCTTTTTATTAGCTTTAATACCTTTAACGCAATACAAACTAAAGTTTTTCACACTATCTGATAAAATATCTATTGATTGTAAAATATTGTAAGCGATTAAAGGTTTAAATACATTTAATTCAAAATGTCCATGACTACCAGCAACGGTTATTCCTGTATGGTTTCCTATTACTTTTGCACAAACCATTGTAACTGCTTCACATTGAGTTGGATTAACTTTTCCAGGCATTATAGATGATCCAGGTTCATTTTCTGGTAATATAAGTTCCCCATAACCAGCTCTAGGACCTGAACCTAAAAATCTTATATCATTAGATATTTTCATTAGTGCAACTGCACATGAATTTAACGATCCTGAAAAATTAACAATTGCATCATGAGCAGCTAGCTCAGAGAATTTATTTGGTGCAGATTTAAAGTTAATTCCACAAAATTTTTTGATTTCTTTAACAATTTTTTTATCAAAGTTTTTTCTTGAATTAATTCCGGTTCCCACAGCAGTTCCTCCTTGGGCTAAAAAATAAATATCCTCTAGACAATAATTTATTCTTTCTATACTCTTTTTTATTTGTTCATGGTATCCAGAAAACTCTTGTCCAAGTGACAAAGGAGTTGCATCTTGAAGATGGGTTCTTCCAATTTTAACAATTTTTTTAAATTCTTTGCTTTTTTTTGCTAAAGCAATCTTTAATAATTTTAAACTTGGTAAAAGTTTATCAATAGTTTCTTTTGCTACTGAAATATGCATTGCAGTTGGAAAAACATCATTTGTTGACTGAGATTTGTTTACGTGATCATTTGGGTGAACTGGTTTTTTTGAACCTTTTTTTCCTTTCAGAATTTCTATAGCTCTATTAGCTATTACCTCATTTACATTCATATTTGTTTGTGTTCCTGAGCCTGTTTGCCAAACTTTTAGAGGAAAATTTTCATTCATTTTACCGTTTATAACTTCATTTGATGCTTTAATTATTGCTCTTGAAATTTTTGTTGAAATCATACCATCTTTTTGATGAACTATAGCAGCACATCTCTTAATGATTGCAATAGATCTTATGATTGATTGTGGCACGTATATTTTGCCGATATTAAAAAATTTTTTTGATCTTTGTGTTGATGCACCCCAATATTTATCATTTGGCACATTTATTCCACCAATACTATCAAATTCTTTTCTTATTTTCATTTGTTTGAAAAATTAACTAAATAATTTATATACTAGTTTCTATAAATCTTACAGGAGTAAAATGACAAATTTTCAAAAAGTAAAAAATTTTATGGAGACTTTTGGGCAAGAAGTTAAATCAAGACCATCATTTAGTTCTAATAAAATTAATATGCTTAGGTACAATTTAATTAAAGAAGAATTGGATGAATTTAAACAGGCTTTAGACAACAGTGATCTTTTAGAGGTCGCAGATGCTTTGACAGATATATTGTATGTTACATACGGTGCTGGGCATGCTTTTGGTATTAATTTAGATGCTTGTTTTGAGGAAGTTCAAAATTCAAATATGAGCAAGTTAGGAAATAATGGCAAACCTATTTATAATGATCAGGGTAAAGTTATGAAAGGTCCAAACTATTTTAAACCTGATTTATCTAAATTTATCAAGTAATTTTTAGCCAGTCAGGTTTCTTGATTTTAACTTTAGCAGATCCACAATTAAAAGTTTTGCTAAAATCAAATTTTTCATTCTTAAATTTGATAAGAGCATAGGGATAATTATCTTCTATTAATACTTTTCCTATTTCATCTTTATCATCTGATATAATTTCATTTTCTAAATTACCTTCTATTACTTCAATTGGCAGAAGACGTTTACTCAATTTATCTTTTAACTTAATTCTTGCAGTATTTTCTTGGCCCACGTAACAACCTTTTTTAAAATCTATCGCATTTAATTCATCAAAGTTACACTCAATGCCAAAAAGTTTATTTTGAAGTTTTTCTGTATTATTTTGTGGAATACCAATTTCATGGCTTAATTTGTAATATTCGTTTTTATCTGCACTTTGAAGACCAAGTTTTTTTAATGATAAGTATAATTTTTCTAAATTGGTTACTATTCTTGCTCCAAGATTTATGTTTCTAGGATCTAAAAAAATATTATCTTCTCTAAATTTAATTGTACATCCAGCAATAGAACTTGAATTTTCCATATCCAAAAATCTTTCTTTACTAATAACTGCAATTACAAATTCATTACTTAAATTTAAAATTTCTACCTTTGATCTAAGTTTATATAAATTTAATTGTTTAAATAAATTATCTATATTTTTTTTCTCACAATCTAAAAAATATCCAGACTTATGTCTTAATATATTGAAGTCATGCAAATATTTTCCTTGTGGAGTAAGTAAAGCTGAATAACATGAATTTTTTTCATCTACATTGTTGATATTATTTGTAACTATATTTTGAAGAAACTCTTTACAGTCTTCACCTGAGACATATAAAAGTCCTCTGTCCTCTAAGATATAAACATTATTTTTTTTCATTATTGATAGATACTTGAGAATAATATAGTAACGATTTCATAAAATGTTAGATCTTATAATAAATAATGGAGAGTGTTATATTGATGGAAAACTCAATAAAACTAACATTGGTATTCAAAATGGAAAAATCACAACTATTGGTGATTTAAGTGAAGAACAAAGCAAAGAAACTATTGATGCAAGCAATTTACTAGTTCTACCTGGTTGCATGGATACTCAAGTTCATTTCCGTGAGCCTGGATCAACTAATGCAGAGGACTTACATACTGGTAGTAAAGCAGCTATTGCTGGGGGTATTACGAGTGTTTTTGAGATGCCAAACACAAATCCTCCAACAGCAAATATGAAAGAATTTAATAATAAGTTAAATCTTGCAAAAAATAGGATGTATTCAAATTATGCTTTTTACTTTGGAGCAACACCAGATAATTCCTCCGATTTGGCAAAGCTTAAAGGTATAGATGGATGTTGTGGAGTAAAGCTTTTTGCAGGTTCCTCAACTGGAAATCTTTTAGTTGATAAAGAAGAAGATATCGAAAAAGTCTTTCAAAATACTTCAAAAATAGTTGCGGTACATTCTGAAGATGAAGAAATAATCAATTTAAGAAAAAAATTAATTGAAACAGGCAATGTTCATACTCATCCTGTATGGAGGAATGAAGAATGTGCAATGTCATCTACAAGAAGGATTGTTAGGATTGCAAAAAGACTAAATAAAAAAGCACATATATTACATGTTACAACAAAAGAAGAAGTAGATTTCCTTTCTCAAAATAAAGGAAACATAACTTTTGAAATTACTCCACAACATCTAACAATATATGCCCCTGATTGTTATGATAAACTTGGAACCTTTGCTCAGATGAACCCTCCTTTAAGAGACAAGTCTCATTATGATAGATTGTGGTACGCTATTCGAAATAGCTATAACGATACTATTGGTTCAGACCATGCACCGCATCTAAAAGAAAATAAATTAAAAGAATATCCTCAGTCACCATCTGGTATGCCTGGCGTCCAAACATTATTACCAGTTATGCTAAATCATGTGAATGACAAAAAACTTACATTAGATCAGCTAATTAAACTTCTTTGTGAAAATCCAGTTTCTGTATTTGGCATTAAAAAGAAGGGATTTATCAAAAAAGATTATGATGCTGACTTTACAATAATAGATATGAATAGAACAATTGAAATCAAAAACGAAAATATTCATAGCAAGTGTGGATGGAGCCCATTTCATGGTTACAAATTTAAAGGATCACCAGTTTATACAATTATTAATGGTGATATTAAAATGAAAGAAGATGAAATTTTAGGAGACCCATCAGGCAAACCTATTCTTTTTGATTAAGTCAAATAGTTTTACTTGAATACATATTTACAAGTGTTACTCCAACTACAATAAAAAACATACCCAAAATAGCTTGCCAACTTAAAGATTGTTTAAAAAATATATAGCCCAATATTGCTATAGTAAAAATACCAAGTCCGCTCCATGTTCCATAAACAATCGCAATAGGTAGTTTATCAACAACAAAAGTAAGTAAATAAAAGGCAGATAAATAAAATCCAGCCAAAAATATTGTTGGTGTTACTTTTGTAAAGTTTTGAGTAACAGGAAGAAGCATTGTCCCACAAACTTCACAAATGATTGCTCCTACTAAAAAAAGATATGTCTTAAGCATTATTTTAAAATATTGCTATTTATTAAGTCTTCTTTTATCTCATCAAGGATTGTAGGATCATCAATCGTTGCAGGCATTTTATATTCTTCTTTGTCAGCAATCTTTCTAATTGTTCCCCTTAGAACTTTTCCAGATCTAGTTTTTGGTAATCTTTTAACAACAATTGCTATCTTAAAAGCTGCAACAGGTCCGACTTTATCTCTAACCATTTTTACACACTCTTTTGAAATAGTCTCATTATCTTTAGAAACTCCTGCTTTTAGAGCAATTAAACCAATTGGTAATTGACCTTTCAGCTGATCTTTTATTCCTATCACAGCACATTCAGCAACAGACTGATGTTCAGACAAAACTTCTTCTATTGCACCAGTTGAAAGTCTATGACCTGCAACATTTATTATATCATCTGTTCTAGACATAATCCAAATATATCCATCATCATCAATATGCCCTGCATCGTAGGTTTGGTAATAGCCATTATAATTTGACATATAATTTTCTTTGTATCTCTCATCTGCATTCCATAAAGTTGGGAAAGTTCCTGGAGGAAGCGGAAGTTTAACCACAATATCTCCCATCTCATTTGGGCTTGCTATTGTTTGATCAGGTTTAATTATTTTTACATCATAACCTGGAACAGCTTTACAAGCAGATCCATATTTTGTTTCTTGCATTTCAATTCCAGTACAATTTGAACTTATCGCCCAACTAGTTTCAGTTTGCCACCAATGATCAATTACAGGAACCTTAAGTAAATTTTCTGCCCATTTAATTGTATCAGGGTCTGCTCTTTCACCTGCTAAAAATAATGACTTAAATGAACTTAAATCATATTTAGAAAAAAACTTACCCTCTGGATCTTCTTTCTTTATTGCTCTAAATGCAGTTGGAGCTGTGAATAATGACTTAATTTTATATTCTGATATTATTCTCCAAAATACTCCAGCATCAGGAGTACCCACTGGTTTGCCTTCAAATAGAAGTGTTGTACATCCTTTGAATAATGGAGCATAGACAATATAAGAGTGACCTACTATCCATCCAATATCACTTGCTGACCACCATACATCATCTTGATCAATGTTATAAATATTTTTCATTGTCCATTTAAGAGCAACAATGTGACCACCAATATCTCTAACTATTCCTTTCGGAATACCAGTGGTCCCTGAAGTATAAAGGATGTAAGCATAATCATTAGAGCCCATCTCAACGCAATCTTTATCATTAGCTCCAGATAGCGCTTCATCCCAACTTATTTCTAATGGCTTATTTAATTTTACCTCGTGATCTTTTCTCTGAAATAGTATTACCTTTTCAACTTGATGTATTGCTAATTTTAAAGCTCCATCTACAAGTGGTCTATACTCAACTGTTCTTCCAGGCTCAAATCCACATGAAGCTGTGATTAAAATTTTAGCTTTACTATCATCAATTCTGCTAGCTAATTCATTTGAGGCAAAACCACCGAATACAACAGAGTGAATTGCTCCAATTCTCCCACATGCAAGCATCGCAACTACCGCTTCTGGTATCATCGGCATATAAATTATTACTCGATCCCCCTTTTTAACTCCTTGCTTATCTAAAGCGCCTGCAAATTTTGAAACTTTTTCTTTTAATTCTTTGAAAGTGAACTTTGCTTTACTTTCTGTTATAGGACTGTCATAGATTAAAGCTGTTTTATCACCCCTTCCTTGATCAATGTGAAGGTCTAAGGCGTTGTAGCATGTATTTGTTACACCATCTTCAAACCATTTATAGAAAGGAGGGTTGTCTTTTTTTAAAATCTTAGTTGGTTTTTTGAACCAAAACACATCTTCAGAAACTTTCTGCCAAAACTCCTCAGGATTTTTTAGAGATTCGTCGTAAATTTCTTTGTAATTTCTATTCATTTTGATTTGCTATTTGGTGTCATTTTTCTATTGAATTTATGCAACAGGTTGTATTTAATTTTAAAAAGTCAGTAAAATCAACACTTATAACGCGGCAAAAAGTCTTCAACAAACTAATTTAATTTGATATTAAGCCCCTAACTTTGGAGAAACCTTTGTGGTTTATCCGTAGTTTAAATTTAAACTAAAAAAAAACTAACGAGAGGGAGTTTTTTATGAAAAAACTTAAAATGTTTGCGTTAGCAGCAGTGGCTTTATTTGGACTTACTGGTGCAGCAAACGCAGCAACTGCTATGTTAGCTTCTGACGACTTCGTTGGGATTTCCTTTTGGGTGATCGCAATGGGTATGGCAGCAGCTACAGTATTCTTCTTTATGGAAAGAAATACTGTTGCAGCAGGCTGGAAAACTTCAGTAACAGTAGCTGGTCTTGTAACTGGTGTTGCATTCATTCACTACATGTACATGAGAGATGTATGGGTAATGACTGGAGATTCTCCAACGGTATATAGATATATTGATTGGTTAATCACTGTACCATTACAGATGATCGAGTTTTACTTAATTCTAGCAGCAGTTAAGAAAATCCCAGGAGCAATATTCTGGAGATTATTAATTGGTTCGCTTGTGATGTTAATTGGTGGATACTTAGGAGAAGCAGGTTACATCAATGCTATGCTTGGTTTCATAGTCGGTATGGCTGGATGGATCTACATCTTATATGAAGTATTCTCTGGTGAAGCTGGAAAAATTGCAGCTAAAACTGGAAACAAGCCATTAGCAACTGCATGGGGTGCTATGAGAATGATCGTAACAATCGGTTGGGCTATTTACCCATTAGGTTACATTTTTGGTTACCTAGTAGGTGGAGTAGACGCTAACTCATTGAACGTGATTTACAACTTAGCAGACTTCATCAATAAAATTGCTTTTGGTCTAGTAATCTGGTCAGCAGCAGTTTCACAAGGTGGAGCACGAGCTAGATAATTAGCTTTTAATATTAAAAAGAGGCGGGTATGCTAAAACATACCTGCCTTTTTTTTTATTCAAAATCATATATTAATTTAAAATGTTGAGAAACTTCAAAAATTTGCCGCAGTCAAAAATTAGTTAATAAAAGTTATTTATTATAATGGCTAAAATTAAATATATTGAGTTTAATGGTAAAGAACATGAAATAGAAGTTCCTAATGGTATGACCGTTATGGAAGGAGCGGTTCATGGCAATATTCCTGGAATAGATGCAGATTGTGGAGGAGGAATGTCATGTGCTACATGTCATGTATATATTAATGATGATGAATGGTTTAAAAAACTTCCAGAAAAAGAAATGGGTGAAGACGATATGTTAGATCAAGCTTATGAACCTAAATCTAATAGCAGATTGAGTTGTCAATTAATTGTGTCAGATGACTTAGATGGTTTAACCGTCCATATGCCGGAGAAACAGGTTTAATGATAAAAACAGATGTAGTAATTATTGGTGCAGGACCCACAGGTTTATTTTGTGCACATCAATTAGGTATTATTGGATTAAAATGCGAAATAGTTGATAACCTAGATAAAATTGGAGGACAATGTATTGAACTTTATCCTGATAAACCAATTTATGATATTCCTGCAGTTCCTAAATGCACAGGAGAAGAACTTACAAATAATTTAATTGAACAAATAAAACCATTTAATTTTAACTTTCATTTAAGTGATAGAGTTCAAGAATTAAAAAATGAAAACAATAAATGGTTAGTTAAAACATTAAACGGTAAAGAATTTGAAACAACTAATATTGTTATAGCAGGAGGCGTAGGTTCTTTTGAACCAAGAAAATTTCCAACAAAAAGTGCAGAAAAGTATGACGGAAAATCAGTATTATATTCAATAAAAGATAAAACTATTTTCAAAGATAAATCAGTAGCTATATTTGGAGGCGGAGATAGTGCACTTGATTGGGCTATAGAATTGTCTAATTCATCTAAAGTAACTCTTATTCATAGAAGAGATGAGTTCAGAGGAGCGCCTGCAAGTGTTCAAAAAATAAAAGAATTAAGTGATAATAAAACTATCAATTTAATTACCAAATACTCAATTAAAGATGTCAAAGGAAATGGCTCATTAGAAAGTGTAGAAATAAAAAGTGAGACAGGTGATATTAAAGTTATAAAAGCTGATTATGTTTTAGGTTTCTTTGGATTAATTATGCAATTAGGTCCAATTGCTGAATGGGGATTAAATTTAGATAAAAAAACTATTCCAGTAAATACAGAAAATTTCGAGACAAATAAAAAGGGAATATTTGCAATTGGAGATATCTGCACTTACCCGGGAAAATTAAAGTTAATACTTTCAGGTTTTCATGAGGGAGCTTTAGCTGCAAGAGGCTGCTTTAAATACGCAAGACCTGATGAAAAATATAGATTTGAATTTACAACTGCATCCAGCACTATCAAAGATAGATTGGGTGTAAAAGAATGATCGAACTCTTCACCGCTGATACACCTAATGGTTGGAAAATTAGTATAATGTTGGAAGAAATTGATTTGAAATACAAGCTTACAAAAGTTAATTTGAGTGGAGATCAATTCAAACCAGAATTTAAAAAAATAAGTCCATTCAATAAAATTCCTGTAATTATAGATCATGAAAATAATAAGACTGTATTCGAGTCTGGAGTTATCCTTATGTATTTAGGAGAGAAAAGTAACAAATTTTATCCTGAAGGGGATAGGCTTGAAATTAATCAGTGGTTGATGGCTCAAATGGCTATTGTAGGTCCAATGATAGGCCAACATCATCAGTTTCATTATTATCATCAAGGAAAAAGCCAGTGGGGTGAGGAAAGATACTTCAAAATTACAAGAAAGATTTATGAAGATCTTGAAGCTAGATTGGCTCAAAGTAAATTTTTAGCAAATGATAAATACTCTGTCGCTGATATCGCCACATGGTCGTGGATTGCAAGACATAAAAGGCATGATATTGGATTAAATAATTTTAAAAACTTGTCTAGGTGGTTTGTTGAAATTGCTGAACGTCCAGCTGTAATCAAAGGGTTTAAAGCTTTAAATAAAGATGCTGAAATAGACTTTCCTTAATATTTGGGGATAATATGTGCTCTTTTTCAAAAAAAAATGTTTATAATTTGTAAATTGATTGTTATTATTAACTTAAATTTGATGGAGTATTTATGAGAAAAATAAAATTGTTTTTTTTGGTATTAATAATTTCATTTACTGGTGTCAAAAATTCAATATCTGAAGAAATGAGAATGGGTTTTGAAGGTGGATTAGTTTACGCTGATATGAGAGCTGAAGAAACTGCACAATTATTAGCAAATGCATCTGGCTCAACAGTAACATACACATATGATGAAGCAACGTGGATCGGAAGATTATTTGCTGATATGCCTATATCATCTGATATGAGTGTTGAAGTAGGATTTTTCTTAACTGGAAGTCTAGACGCAACTTATACTATTTCTGGTGCATCGGCCACTGAAGGATATGATGCTAGAGGTGTTGATGCTGCTGCAGTGTTTAAATCAGACGATATCTTTTTTAAAGCAGGAATGCATAGATCTGAATTAGAAGGTAATGCAAGTTTAACTATCGGTGGGACAACATATAATGTTTCCGAAACAATCTCTGGAACTGGTTATTTAGTTGGTGGAGGATTAGAATTAGATGGAAACAGAGTAGGTATAACTTACTATTCTGATGTCGGCGGCGATGGAGACTCAGATATGACCATGTTATATTATGGCGTAATGTTCTAATTCTATAAGTTTTTTGAATAATAAAATTAAACTATTTTTTATTATTATATTCATTTTAGGCCTATACCAATGTTCTGGTACGGGATCTAAAATGAAACCAACCATATCATCAAGTAGTTCAGGGGAAACAAAATTGTATTTTCTCAGGGAAAGTGGATTTGTAGCAAGTGCCGTTTTAGCCAAAGTCAATGTGAATGGACTGGAAATTGCTAAACTCGGAGTAAAAGAAAATGTCGTTCACACTGTTAGTGGAAAATACAAAATAAAAGTAACAGGTGCAGGCATAGGAGGGTTGGGCATGGGTAGTGATTCAATTTCAGGAATTGGAGATGGAAAAAACTACTTTTACCTAATTAGTGTAAAGCAGGGCCTTTTTTCAACTGAATGGGTAATCAATGAAACAACAGAAAGTGGATTTAAATCTCAATAAAAATTTTTTTAATCGTCTGCGTAAACTTTTTCGTCTTTTTCGTGTTTTTCTTGAGCTGCAATGCAAAGAGTTGCCACTGGTCTAGCCATTAATCTTTTTAAACCAATAGGCTCACCAGTTTCTTCACAAAAACCGTATGTTCCATCCTGTATTTTTTTCAATGCACCATCTATTTTAGAAATTAATTTGATTTGTCTATTAATTGCTCGCATTTCAACATTTTTCTCAGTATATGAACTTGCTTGATCAACTATATCAGCTGATGCACTATTATCATCCATCGACGCTTGAAAAATCGCCTCGTTATTTGATCTCTTTAAATCTTTTTTCCACTCCATTAATTTCATCTTAAAATACGCTAAATGTTTAGCGCACATGTATTTCTCTTTTTCTTTTGGTATATAAGTTTTTGAAATTCTTACCATAGCAAGCTATTTTGAGTTGGTGAATATATTCATGAATAAATGAGTGTCAAGAACGGTTTATTCATATAGATTGATGAAAATGGCCTTAAATAAAAGAAATATAGATAGTATATTTTATATTTTTGTAACGACTCACTTAATTCTATGGACAGTTGTTCCAACTATCACAAACTCAAATTTACCTTTAGATACAATTGAAGCTTTGGCTTGGGGTAGTAATTTAGAATGGGGATTTAACAAACATCCACCATTAAGTGCATTTTTTTCAGAAGTTTTTTTTCAAATATTTGGACCACAAGATTGGGCTTATTATTTGTTAAGTCAAATTTTTGTTGTTATATCTTTTTGCATTATTTTTAAACTATCACAGGAAATTTTTAATGATGGCACTTTGAGTTTGTTATCAGTTTTTCTTATTGAAGGGATATACTTCTATAATTTTACAACTCCAGAATTTAATGTAAATATTTGCCAGTTACCTTTTTGGTGTTTGACAGTTTATTATACTTGGAAAATATACAACAGTAAAAAAATTGAGCTCTATGATTGTATTTTATTAGGAGCCACAGCAGCTTTAGGTATTTTATCTAAATATCTTTTTATATATTTATTAGTCGCAATAGATTTATTGTTTGCATATTTAATATTTTTTAAAAAATCAAAAAAGTTTGATTTTAAATATTTAATTTCTTTAGAAGTATTTTTTGTAATTTTAATCCCACATATAATTTGGTTATTCAATAATGATTTTATTACTATCAAGTATGGTTTTGCCAGAGCAGGCTTGGATGAGGGGCAGATGATAAATCATCTTAAATATCCACTGATATTCACATTAAAACAAATTGGTATTTTAATACCATTTTTAATTTTAGTATGGCTACTAATAAAAAAAATTCCTAAAAAATTAAAATTAAAAGATGAAAAACTTTTATTTTTAATATTTATAAATTTAGTCCCAATTTTTCTAGTTTTTATGACAGCGTTAATAAGTGGATCAAAAATTAGAACTATGTGGATGACCCCTTTTTACATATTCTTTGGAACTTTATTTATTTACCTTTTGAAAGATCAAATAAACATTAAGAAACTAAATTCTTTTTTAATAGGTTTTATATTTTTATTTCTATTATCTCCAATTTTGTATGGTTATGTCTCAATATCTCAGACTGATAAAAGGACTGATTATCCTGGAAAAGATATAGCTATAAAAGTTCAAATGGCATGGCATGAACAACATGATGAACCTATTAAATATGTGCTTGGCGATGAATGGGCCGCTGGAAATTTATCATATCACATTAATTCAAGGCCTATTTGGAAAGGCTTTGTGACAAAGCAAAAATTGAATTCATTTGAAAAATATATTTGTATTGATAAGATTTGCGTAGGGTCTTAGATATGAAATTCAATAAAAATATACTATTCATCGTCTTTATTGTTGTAATAATAGAATTGTCTGGACATGGAATTGTAGCCTCTTTATTGAGGTTGCTTGCAAGTTAAATAAATGAAAATTTCTATTTTAACACCAGTTTACAATGACTGGAAATCAGCTTCAAAATTAATTGAAGAAATAAATACTATTGTAAAAGATTTAGATGCTGAATTTTCTCTTGTAATAGTTAACGATGCGTCAACTGAGGAAAAACCAACTTCTATTTCCAATACAGAAAACCTATTGTCTGTTGAAATTTTAAATATTAACAACAATCAAGGACATGGAAGATGTATTGCAACAGGACTTAAACATATATTTCAAAAAAAAGAATTTGATTATGTAATTCCAATGGATTCAGATGGTGAAGATAGACCTGAAGAAATTAAAAGTTTTCTAGAATACATAAAATATGACGAAGGAAAACCAATTGTTGGAGAAAGAGTAAAAAGATCTGAAAATTTTATTTTTAAAATTTGTTATCATTTCCATAAAATAATCACTTATGTATTTACTGGTCATTCGATAAAATTTGGAAATTATACTTGTCTTCCAAGGTCAACTGTTGAAAAATTAATAAACGATAAATCTACTTGGTGCAGCTTTTCAGGAGCATTGGCAAAATTAGAAAAAGATAGATCCTCATCTCCTTCAGAAAGAGGGACAAGATATTTTGGTCCTTCCAAGATGAGTTTTAAAAATTTGATTAAACATTCTTTAGCAATCATAGCTGTTTTTAAATCTACAGTTATTATTCGATCAATTTTATTTTATGCCATTTATTTAATATTAATGGCTGATTACATAAGCGTTGTTACAGCTATCCCCTTAGCTCTAATTATCGCATTTGGATTATCAGTTGTGATGATTGGAAGAAGAGAAAATTTAGAGGAATTAAATAATTCTCTTAGTAATATTGAAAGTATTGATACGATAAAATAATTTTTTTAAGCTCTGATTGTTGGCAAACAATAGAAATCAGCAGTATCTATTTTTGAGTTGTAATCCCTTTTCATGCTCCAGGACTTTCTAACCCCGGCACTTGCAAGACTTAATGTCGACCTTCCATACCTATAATTTGTATTATCAATTGATCTCATTAATCTATTAATTCTCTCATCTTTTGCTGATGAGAATAAGTTTTCATTATTTTCAGCATCTGTTAATCCAGTTAGCATCACTCCTGCTTTTTGATAACGATGTCCCTTCCTAAAGATTACTTTTAAGACAGATAAAGCATTTTTTACGATCTCTATACTATTGTTAGTTGCTATAGGAAAATCAACAGTTCTGGAGTTTGAATAAAAACCAAATTGTTTTTGAAAAGGACTGGTTCTAACAAATACCATAACTGCTTTTGCAACAAGGTTTTCAGATCTTATTTTTTCTGATGCATTTAAACAATAACTAGCAACAGCTTCTTCAAGTTCTTGGAATTTTTCTATTCTTTTTCCAAATGACCTTGATACTACACAGCTTTTTCTTTTTGATGCAGTTTTTTCTAAATCAATACAAGGGACACCTCTAAGTTCCATTGCTGTTCTTGAACTTAGAACATTTGAGGATTTTTTAATCCAGGTGTTTGATTTATTTTTTAATTGTTTAGCATTATAAATTCCATTTTTTTGATAAAACTTTGTCATCTGTCTCCCAACACCCCAAACATCATTGATATCAATTTTTTCAAGAATAGGATCGAGATTTTCTATTCCAATTAAACTTGTAACACCTGATTGTTTTTTCTTAGCTATATGATTTGCAACTTTGCTTAAAGTTTTAGTTTTAGCTATTCCTATACTTGTTGGAATACCAGTCCACTTTAAAACTGTTTCTCTAATTTCTCTTCCAACTTGCTCTACTTCATTGTCAGAAAAATTTGATAAATCCATAAATGCTTCATCAATCGAATAAACTTCAATATCAGAGTTAAATCTTTTTAAAGTTCTCATTACTCTTCTAGATAAATCTCCATATAAAGAATAATTTGATGAGAACACTTGTACATCATTTTTTATAATAATATCTTTTGCTTTAAAGTAAGGTTCACCCATTTTAATTCCTAAGGCTTTTGCTTCAGTAGATCTTGAAACTATACAGCCATCATTATTAGATAAAACTACAACAGGTTTTTTTCTTATTTTTGGATTAAATAATCTTTCGCAAGAGACATAGAAAGAATTGCAGTCAACTAGTGCTAATTTTTTAGTGTACTGAATGTATGACATAGGTGACTACTCCCCAAATAAAAATATCTTGTTCTTCATTAATTAAAATTCGATCAGAAAATTCTTTAGATCCTGACGTTAAAAATTGTTTGTCTTTTTCTTTAACTAAAGTTTTAACAACAAGTTCATCGTGAACATTTGCTATAACAGTTGAAAAATTTTTTGGAGTTAAGCTTTTGTCTACAACTAATAAATCACCATCATTTATTCCAACATCCACCATTGATTTTCCTTGAACTCTTATGATGAAAGTTGCTGGAACATTTTTGATTAGATGTACGTTTAAATCTATATCTTCTTCTATGTAGTCAGTTGCAGGGGAAGGAAAACCAGCTCCTGCTTTATGTAAATAATAAGGTATTGTTAGCTTCATAAGTGTTCTTGTTTTGTTCTTATTAGTACATGAGTTATACAATAGTGTCAATTAGGTTGTATTTTGAGTCTGTAAGTGAATCAAAAGTGAATCAAAACGTGAACATCCAAAACCATATTTTGTGCTATTGTGGATAACTTAAACCATTAGTAGTCTATGATCTAAATTTAATTATAAAAGGAGAAGGGTATGAGTTCAATTGAAGTTAAAAGTTTTGATAATCCAGATGAAAGCAATAACAGTTTCAACAATGCTAAAATGGATATCGTAAAAGTGGGAGATCAAAGAGTAATGAGATTAGTTTTGCAGCCAGGATGGAAATGGTCACAAGATATTAAACCAACTGTAGGCACTGATAGCTGTAAAGCAAAACATCTTGGAGTAATAGTTTCAGGAGCAGTTTGCGCCAAACATGATGATGGAACAGAATTAACATATAAAGCAGGCGATGCATATTCAATTGACCCAGGTCATGACGGCTGGGTAGTTGGTGATAAGCCAGCAGTTGTTTATGAGTTTCATGGAAAATGGGGAGAATAATTAATGCCGAAACTAACATGTCATTGTGGATGTGTAGAAGCAGAAATTAATGTTCCAATCAATGAATTACCAAAAATTGTGAGATGTAACTGTTCTATATGTAAAAGAAAAAATGCAACAATGGGAATGGTAAAAAATGAAGATTTTAAAGTCACTAAGGGAGAAGATAAATTAAAGCTTTATCAGTACCATACAAAAGTTGCTAATCATTACTTTTGTATTGAATGTGGAATTTACACACATCATAACCCAAGAAGTGCACCTGCCATGACTGGATTTAATTTAGGTTGTGTAGATGAAGTTAAAGTCGACGATTTAAAAGATGTTGTTTTCTTTGATGGTTTAAACCATCCACTTGACCAAGAATAAAATTAAATGAATTTAGTTGAGGATTGTTTAAATAAAGTAAAAAAAGATTGTTATAAGTTTATTAAAACACAAGAAACATCTTCTGATAAATTTAAAAACAAAGACAAGATGTTAAAACATTATCTTGTCCCGATGAGTTTCTGGATTGCAAAAAAAACAAATTTTAAGAAACCTTATATTGTTGGTTTAACAGGAGGACAAGGAACTGGAAAAACTACTATAAGCTCTATCTTAATGATAATTTTAAAGAAATATTTTAAGTTAAAAGTTTTCAAAATATCAATTGATGATATTTACAAAACAAAGAACGATAGAATAAAGTTATCAAAGAAAGTTCATCCATTATTATTGACAAGAGGTGTACCTGGGACCCATGACATAAGTTATATGTCTAGCTTTATTAAAAAAGCAAACTCTAGAAAATTTAAATCAATTATATTACCCAAGTTCGATAAGGCAATTGATGACAGATTTACAAAAAAAAATTGGTACAAAGTAAATAGCAGACCAGATGTAATTATTTTCGAAGGTTGGTGTGTTGGAGCAAGACCTGAAAACTTAAAAACATTAAAAAAAAGTGTAAATTTTATGGAAAAAAATGATGATAATAAATTAATCTGGAGAAAACACGTTAATGACCAGCTAAAAAAAGGATATAAAAAACTTTATAGTAAGCTCGATTGTTTATTATTTTTAAGGGCAGAAAATTTTAGTTTATTACAAAAGTGGAGAGTTATTCAGGAAAAAAAACTTAAATTAAAAAATAAGAATAAAAAAACAAAACAAAAAATTATGACAAAAAAAGAAGTTTTAAAATTTATGCAAACTTACCAGAGAATTACTCAGAATATGTTTAAATATGCGCCAAAATACGCATCTATAGTTATTAAATTAAATTCTAATCATCAAATTAATTCTGTAAAGTACAACTAATGAAAAAAATAATAATAATAATTTTTAGTTTTTTTTGGTTAACAGCCCAATCGCTTGCTGTCACATTATATGAAGCATTAAACGAAACTTATAACAATAACAAACAATTAAATGCTGAGAGAGAAAATATAAAAGCATCAGAAGAAGATCTAAATATTTCTAAATCTGATTATATGCCTTCTTTGAGTTTAAGTGGGTCCAAGAGCCTTGAAGAAACAAATAAACTAACCAACCAGAGCGGAGGTGATGCAACTATTAGCGACTCTGATCCATTCACCACATCTATTAAATTAGAACAAACCTTATTAGATTTTGGAAGAGACCTTAATTATGAAAAGAATTTAATAGGTTTAGAACTTTCAAAAGCAAGATTATTTAAAAAAGAACAAGATGTTCTTTACAGTGCCATAGAAGCCTTTACATCCGTAATTTTATCAAGAGAAAAAGTTGCGATTAATAGACAAAATTTAAACTTACTTATTAAACAACTTGAAAATGATAAAGTTAGATTGGATAGAGGACAAATAAAAACTGCAGATTTATCACAAACTGAATCTTCTCTTGCTGGAGCAAGTGCCCAACTAACTCAGGCAAGAAGTGAATTAATGATTAACAAATTAAATTACGAAAATATTATTGGCAAACTCTTAAATACAAATGAATTAAAAAAGACAAACAGAGCAATTGTAGGAGTTCCAAGTGAACTTAGTACAGCAATCAATTTAGCAAGAGAGAACAACCCAGATATAATGATCGCTAAAATAGAATTAAATCAGTCCGAAATGGATATTGCAATTGCTGAAAGTGACTTAAAACCTAGCGCATCTTTATCTTTAGAAAGATCATATGCTGAGGATTTTAGTTCAACTTATGACCAAAGAGAAAAGGATACACTTAAAGCAACAATTAGCTGGCCATTTTATTCAGGTGGAAGTAAACGTGCAAAAATAAACAAGAATACAAATCTTAAAACTAGAAAAATTTTGTTATTTGAGGATGCAGTAAAAACAACTGAAAAAAATGTTGGAAGCGCATGGTCGAATCTCGAAGCATCTAAAAGTTTTTTAAATTCGGTAAGATCTCAAGTTAGAGCAGCAAAAATTGCTAACGAAGGAATAGCTGCAGAGTATGAAAGAGGTTCAAGAACAACGCTAGATGTTATTCAATCAAACTCTTTGTTGTTGGCTGCAAAAATTTCCCTAGCAGAATCTGAGAGAAATAATCTTATCGCTCAATATAATGTTCTAAAAGCCATTGGCTTATTGAATAGCGAATACCTAAAACTTAAGTAATTTAACGATTTTAAGCTATTTTAAGAAATATATTGCTAATGAGAACAAAATGTGTACATTTAATTTCATGATTCGAGTGTTAAAAAAAGCAAAAAAAGAGGCAAAAAATGACTAAAAATAACCTAAAAGTGGTGAAAACCGCAAAAGATAAAGAATTGGAAAACAAAGAGAAAAATAAAGCATTAGACGCAGCAATCAGCCAAATTACAGATAGCTTTGGAAAAGGCTCAGTAATGAAGCTTGGTGAGCAAAAAGCTATGGATGTTGAGTCTATCTCAACAGGATCTTTAAGCTTAGATCTTGCTTTAGGAATTGGCGGATTACCAAAAGGAAGAATTATTGAAATTTATGGACCAGAGTCATCTGGAAAAACTACTTTAGCATTGCAAGTAGTTGCAGAAGCTCAAAAGGCAGGCGGAATTTGTGGTTTCGTTGATGCAGAACATGCTTTAGACCCAGTGTATGCAAAGAAATTAGGTGTAAATACTGAAGAGTTACTAATTTCTCAACCAGATACAGGTGAACAAGCTTTAGAAATTACTGATACATTAATTAAATCTGGCTCAATGTCAGTTCTTGTAGTGGACTCTGTTGCAGCATTAACACCAAGAGCCGAAATTGAAGGCGATATGGGTGATACTCATGTTGGTTTGCAAGCTAGATTGATGTCTCAAGCATTGAGAAAATTAACAGGCTCAATTTCACGAACTAATACAATGGTTATTTTCATTAACCAAATTAGAATGAAAATTGGTGTTATGTTTGGAAGCCCAGAAACAACATCGGGTGGAAATTCTTTAAAATTCTACTCATCAGTTAGAATGGACATTAGAAGAATTGGAGCAATCAAAGATAAAGATAATATCGTTGGTAACACAACAAGAGTTAAAGTTGTGAAAAATAAAGTTGCTCCACCATTTAAAGTTGTTGAGTTTGACTTAATGTATGGAAAAGGAATTAGTAAAGTAGGGGAACTAATAGACCTAGGTGCCAAAGCAGATATCGTAGAGAAATCTGGAGCTTGGTACGCTTACAAAGGTGAAAAAATTGGTCAAGGTAGAGAAAATGCTAAACTTTACCTTGAACAAAATCCTAAAGCCGCTGCTGAAATTGAAATGGCAATCAGAGAAAAAGCTGGTGTCATCTCAAAGAAAATTGAGGGAAATCCACTAAGCGAGGAAAAAGTAGAGGCTCAAAAAAAAGAAGAAGAAATTCCTACTAAAAAAAATTAGCAGATAACTTTTAGTTATTAAAAAGGCGCTCGAAAGGGCGCCTTTTTTCCCTTCAGAGGTGTAGACATCAATAGAAAAAGCTGTATTTTAACAAAATATGGCAAAAACATTAAACGAGATCAGATCAACTTTTTTAGATTATTTCGAAAAAAATGATCACAAAATAGTTGAATCTAGCAATTTGGTTCCAAATAATGATCCAACACTAATGTTTGCAAATTCAGGCATGGTTCAGTTTAAAAATGTTTTTACCGGATTAGAAAAAAGAGATTATCAAAGAGCTACTACTTCTCAAAAATGTGTAAGAGCAGGAGGTAAACACAACGATCTAGAAAATGTTGGTTACACTCCAAGACATCACACGTTTTTTGAAATGCTAGGAAATTTCTCTTTTGGAGATTATTTCAAAGAAAGGGGAATTGAACTTGCTTGGAATTTAATTACTAAAGATTTTGGATTAAATAAAGATAGATTATATGTAACAGTATTTCATGAAGATGATGAAGCGTTCAATTTTTGGAAGAAAATAGCGGGTTTTAGCGACGATAGAATTATTAGGATAGCTACTTCAGATAACTTTTGGTCAATGGGCGAAACGGGCCCATGCGGACCTTGTTCAGAGATATTTTATGATCATGGAGATCATTTAAAAGGTGGTTTACCCGGAACTAAAGATGAGGATGGCGATAGATATATTGAGATATGGAATTTAGTCTTCATGCAATTTGAGCAAGTTTCAAAAGATAAAAGAATTAATCTTCCAAAACCTTCAGTAGATACTGGAATGGGTTTAGAAAGAATTGCAGCATTACTTCAGGGCACACATGATAATTACGAAACAGATCATTTTAAAAAATTAATTAGTTCGATTTCTGAATTTACAAAAGTAAAACAAGATGAAAATAATTTATCAAGCTTTAGAGTAATTGCAGATCACCTAAGAGCTAGCTCATTTCTTCTTGCAGAAGGAGTATTACCTTCAAACGAAGGTAGAGGCTATGTTCTTAGAAGAATAATGAGAAGAGGAATGAGACATTCTCATTTGCTAGGTTCTAAAGAACCAGTCTTCAATAAAATCTTTGATACATTGAAAGATGAAATGAAAGGAAATTATCCTGAATTAGAAAGATCAGAGACTTTGATTAAAGAAACATTAAAAATGGAAGAAGAAAAATTTTTAGTACTACTTGATAGAGGAATTAAAATTTTGAATGATGAAATTTCAAAAATAAAAAAAGTTTTACCAGGTGAAGTAGCGTTTAAGTTATATGATACTTATGGTTTCCCACTAGACTTAACAGAAGATATTTTAAAAAATAAATCTTTGACCGTTGATCAAAATAAATTTGATGAACTAATGAAAAAGAGCAAAGAACTTGCAAAACAAAACTGGAAAGGTTCCGGAGACGCCTCTGAAGAAGAAATCTGGTTTGGTATAAAAGATAAAATAGGACCTACAGAGTTTCTTGGATATGAGTTTAACCAATCAGAAGGAGTGGTGTTATCAATAATTAAAAATAATAAAGAAGCACAAAAAATTTCAAATGGTGAGGAAGGGATAATTATTACTAATCAAACCCCTTTTTATGGAGAGTCTGGTGGACAAGTTGGAGATCAAGGAACAATTGTATCTGGTAATTCAGTATTTGAGGTTACAGATACTCAAAAAAAACTTGGAGATCTATTTATACATCATGGAATTCTAAAATCTGGTGAGATTAAGATTAAAGATGTTGTAGAAATGAAAATAGATATTGAAAGACGTAACAATCTTAAGGCTTATCATTCTGCAACTCATTTATTACACGAGTCTTTGAGAAGAACATTGGGAAAACACGTTATGCAAAAAGGATCTTTAGTTGCGCCTGATAGACTAAGATTTGATTTTAGTCATATGAAACCAATTACTGAGGATGAATTAACAATTATAGATAAATTAGTTAATGATTATGTACAAAACAAAACTGATGTAACTACAAGAATTATGACACCAAAAGCTGCCATTGAAAAAGGTGCTTTAGCTTTTTTTGGAGAAAAATATGGAGAAGAAGTGAGAGTAGTTTCTATGGGAGCGGAAAATAACTCTTATTTTTCAACAGAATTATGTGGTGGAACACATGTAAAAAATACAGGTGATATTGGAAAATTTAAAACTGTTAGCCAATCCTCAATAGCTGCTGGAGTTAGAAGGGTTGAAGCTTTAAGGGACAAACAACTAGAAATATTCTTAAAAAATAAGGAAAAAATGTCAAACCTTTCAGCACAAAAGGATGAAGACAGTATTAAAGAGGTGTCTGCTCAAATTATTAAATTAGGTGGAAAACCAAATCTAGACAATAAAGATACGAAAGGATTAATTAAAGACCTTAATAAACAATTAGAACAATTAAATGTTCAATCAGTTTTAGCTGATAAAACAAAAAACATAATTAAAGATGAAAATATAAATGGCACTCAAGTTAGATTACAAAAAATTCAAGATTTATCTCCAAAAGACCTAAGAAAACTTGTTGATGCAGGTAAAAAAGAATTGGGTGAAGGAATAGTAGTAGTATTTGCAAATAAGGATGAGAAAGTTGGTCTTGCAGTAGGTGTAACAGAAAATTTAACAAATAAATACGATGCAGTTAAATTTGCAAAACTAGGATCTGAAATTATTGGTGGAAAGGGCGGTGGAGGTCGTAAAGATTTTGCACAAGCTGGGGGTCAAGACTCAAATAAAATCGATGAAGCTTTAGAAAAACTAAAAACCTTAATTTAACTTTTGCTTTAAACTTCCATCAATTACATCTAAAAACTGGTTAGTTGTTAAATATTTTGTAGAAGGACCAATAAGTATTGCCAAATCTTTGGTCATTGATCCTGATTCAACTGACTCAACACATACTTCTTCAAGTGTTTTGGCAAATTTAATTAATTCATCATTGCTATCTAACTTTCCTCTATGCGCCAAACCTCTTGTCCACGCAAATATAGATGCAATTGGATTGGTTGATGTTTCTTTACCTTGCTGATGCATTCTAAAATGTCTAGTTACAGTTCCATGAGCCGCTTCTGCTTCCATTGTTCTACCATCAGGCGCTAATAGAACACTTGTCATTAAACCTAAAGAACCATAACCTTGAGCAACAGTGTCTGATTGAACATCACCATCATAATTTTTACAAGCCCAGATATATTTACCATGCCACTTCATTGCACAAGCAACCATATCATCGATTAGCCTATGTTCATAAGTTATGTTATTTTTTTCAAATTCTGATTTAAAATCTTTTTCAAAAACATTTTGAAATATATCTTTAAATCTACCATCATATTTTTTTAGTATAGTATTCTTAGTTGATAAATATACTGGCCATTTTTTTATTAGGCCATAATTGAAACATGACCTTGCAAAGTCCTCAATTGATTTATCTAAATTATACATCGAAAGAGCAATACCTGGTCCTGGGAAATTGAATACTTCATATTTCTTTTCATCACTTCCATCTTCTGATGTCCATTTAACTTCTAATTTACCTTTTCCTGGAACTAAAAAATCTGTAGCTCTATATTGATCACCGAAAGCATGCCTTCCAATAATTAATGGATCCGTCCAAGATGGGACAAGTTTAGGAATATTTTTACAAATTATTGGTTCTCTAAATACCGTTCCTCCAATAATATTTCTTATTGTTCCATTCGGAGATCTCCACATTTTCTTTAATTTAAATTCTTCAACTCTGGCCTCGTCAGGAGTTATAGTAGCGCATTTGATACCTACTCCATTTTTCTTGATTGCATTAGCACAGTCGATAGTAATCTTGTCATCTGTATCATCCCTGCTTTTCATTCCTAGATCGTAATATTCAATGCCTAAATCTAAATAAGGTAGAATTAATTTGTTTTTGACGAATTCCCAAATTACTCTTGTCATTTCATCGCCGTCTAGCTCGACAATGGGATTTTTTACCTTAATTTTGCTCATTTTTTGATGTATCTTAATAATTGAATTTATACTTTTTATATACATATTAATCCAGAATTATCAATTGAACGATTATGATAGACAAAATTTTTCCAAAAATTCATAACGAAGGCTATAAATTTATAGTAATTTTCGTAGTAGCAACGATCATTCTATATTTCATTCATGGTTTTTTAGGTTTCATAGGTTTGGTCTTAAGTATTTGGTGTTATTATTTTTTTAGAGACCCAGAGAGAATTCCAATAAATGATGAGAACTATTTAACAAGTCCTGCTGACGGATTGGTTTTACAAGTTTTAGATACAAACGGACCAAAAGAATTGGGACTTGAAAATAAAAAATTTAAGAAAGTAAGTATATTTATGAATGTATTTGACTGTCATGTGAATAGATCCCCATGTTCAGGAAAAATTGAAGAAATTTTATATAAACCAGGAAAATTTATTAATGCATCTCTTGATAAAGCTAGCGAGGATAATGAAAGAAATTATTATAAAATTAAAAATTCTCATGGAGAAGACATAATTGTAGTCCAAATAGCAGGACTGGTTGCACGGAGAATAGTAACAGATACCTCAGTTGAAGAAAATGTCGATCAAGGATCTAGAATAGGGATGATTAGATTTGGAAGTAGAGCAGATTTATATTTTGAAAACTATGAACCATTAGTAAAAGTTAATCAAAGAGCAGTTGCTGGAGAAACATTGATAGCTAAAAGATAAATGGAAAATCCAAAAAAGAATATAAGATTAGTTTCAAATAAGAATTCAAGAGTTATTTTGCCAAATATTATGACTTTAGTTGGAGTGTGTATTGGCTTGACTTCAATTAAATTTGCATTTGATGGAAGATTTGAGTTATCAGTTATCGCAGTTTTAATTGCCGCAATAATTGATGGTTTAGATGGAAGAATTGCCAGATTAATTAAAGCCACATCAAAAGTTGGAAAAGAATTAGACTCATTAACTGATGTAATTAGTTTTGGAGTTGCACCAGCATTCATAATGTATTTTTGGGCGCTAGATAATATCGGCAGATTTGGTTGGTTAATATCTTTAATATATGTGATTTGTGTTGCCTTAAGACTTGCAAGATTTAATGTTTCAACAGGAGGTGAGCCTTCATGGAGAGATAATTTTTTCGAAGGTATTCCATCACCAGCAGGTGGAGTATTGGTATTAATGCCATTAATTTATAGTTTTAGTGAAGTTCAGTTTATAACTATTAATAAAAATATAATTGTTCCATCTTTATTCATTATTATTTCTGTACTTTTGATAAGTAAAATTCCCACATATTCTTTGAAAAGAATTGTTGTTCCAAGAAGTACCTCAATATTTCTTTTATTTGGAATAATTTTATATTTTGGTTTGTTGCTAATATATACCTTTAATACAATTATAATTTCAGGAATTATTTATTTACTAATGATTCCAGCAAGTTCATTCCATTATATATTTTTAAAAAAACAAAATAAAGAAAAAGATGATAGTGTTGATCATCACGAAGATATTTTGTAATGAAAGAGAATGCAATTATTTCTCTAGCAGATTCTAATTACTTTGAATTGCTAAATGAATTAATAGACTCTATTAAACAATTCAATCACAGTGAAAAGGTTGCTATTTGTATACTTGATGCGGGTTTAACAGAGGAGCAAACTGCTCTTCTAAAAAATAAAGTAGATGAGATCAAAAAAGCTGAATGGGATATTGAGGTTCCACAATCTAAAGTTAAAGGTAAAGAATGGCTAAAAAGTCAGGTATCAAGAGCATTTCTTCCTAAATATTTTCCAAACTATAAAAAATACCTGTGGATCGATTGTGATGCTTGGGTTCAAGATTGGAGTTCAATAGACTTATATTTTAAAGCTTGTGATAATGGCAAACTAGGCATTACCCAGACAATGACACCTGGATATAGAATATTAAGTAACGTTAATTGGTTGTTTGGAAAATTAGCAATTATAAAATCTCAAAATTTTAAACATGCTATTAAATCTAAAATTGATATTAATAAAGCAAGAAAGTTAGCATTTGCTCCGCATATTAATATTGGTGTTTTCTCATTAGAAAAAGACTCTAGCTGTTGGAATGTTTGGCAAAAAAATTTAAAAACTACTCTTAGTCATGGCCAAATATTTGGTTCAGAGCAATTAGCAATAAATATATGCGTATATATTGATAATGTAGATGTTGAATTTCTTCCTCATAATTGCAACTGGTTAGCTAGCAACTTACTTCCAAAGTTTGATGAAAAGAATAAAATTTTCGTGGAGCCTTTTTTACCAAATCATAAAATTGGAATTATACATTTGGCTAGTGGTATTAAAGTAAATGATAAAGATATGAGAAAGGAGAAAAATCTAGAGATAGAATTAAATACTTTGGATAATAATAAAATCTCAAAATCTTTAAGGTTCAAAACTAATTGAAAAAAAATAAAATCTCAAAAAATTGGATTAATAAGCAGAGAAGAGATATTTATGTTAGACAATCAAAAGTTGAAGGATATAGATCAAGAGCCGTTTATAAATTAAAAGAAATTAACGAAAAATTTAAATTTTTAAAAAATAATATATCAGTAATAGATCTTGGAGCTGCTCCTGGAAGCTGGTCTCAATATATATCAAGTAATTTAAAATGTAATAAGCATTTAGCAATTGATTTGAAAGAAATAGAAGAAATAAAGAATGTAAAAATTTTAAAAGGAGATTTTACAGATACTGAACAACAAAATAAAATTAATAATTATTTTGGCGGAAAAATTGACCTAATTATTTCAGATATGGCAGTCAATACTACGGGAAATAAAAATCTAGACTCTATGGTAACTGGAGAATTAGTTTTAGAAGCTTTGGATTTCGCTACAAAAATCATGAAGCCAAATGGCTATTTTGTCTCAAAATTATTTATGGGAACTTCTTTTAACGAAATAATAGCATTTTCAAAAAAAAATTTTGTAAAATTTAATGTCTATAAGCCTCCAGCAAGCAGAAAAGACTCTAAAGAAAGTTTTTTAATCTGCAAAAATTTAAGATAGATACTTTCATTTTTTTTAGAATCGTTTATATAAGGACATGGATCCTATCAAAGAAGCGCTCACTTTCGATGATGTAACTTTAGCACCAAATTATTCTGAAATTTTACCTTCAGAAGTAAAGACAGAAGTTAAATTATCAAAACACTTAAATATTTCTATACCCCTTCTAACTTCAGCAATGGATACTGTAACAGAGTCTAATATGGCTATTTCAATCGGTAAAAAGGGTGGAATAGGTGTTATACATAGAAATTTATCAATAAATGATCAGATAAAAGAAATAAGGAAAGTAAAAGCAAAAAAAATGTTAGTTGGTGCAGCTGTTGGTGCAAGTTTAAACGAACACATAAGAGCTCAAAAGATTTTAAAAGAAAATATCGATTTAATTGTTGTTGATACAGCTCATGGCCACACAAAAAAAGTAGCTGAAATAATAAAAAAAATTAAAAAAATTAAACCAACTAAAACAGCTTTATGTGCAGGTAATATTGCTACAGCAGAAGCAGCTAAATTTCTGATTAAGCAAGGAGTAGATATTATAAAAGTTGGAATTGGACCAGGATCTATATGCACTACAAGATTAGTTGCCGGGATTGGAGTTCCACAGTTAAGTGCAATTTTAGATGTAAAAAAAGGTATGGGCAAAAGTAAAACAACATTAATAGCTGATGGAGGTATCAAATTTTCTGGGGATATTGCAAAAGCACTTGCAGCAGGAGCTGATGCGGTGATGATTGGATCTTTATTTGCAGGAACAGATCAGGCTCCAGGTAGAATTATCAAAAGAGGTGGTAAATTATTTAAAAGTTTTAGGGGAATGGGATCTATTGGAGCAATGAATAAAGGTTCAGCAGATAGATATTTTCAATCAAAACAAAAAGATACTTCAAAATATGTAGCAGAAGGTGTTGAAGGTTTTGTCAAATACAAAGGCACAGTTGAAAAAATCATCTACCAACTAGTAGGGGGTTTAAAATCATCAATGGGTTACTTAGGTGCAAAAAGAATTAAAGATCTTAGAAAAAAACCAAAATTTGTCAAAATTACTAAAGCGGGTTTTTATGAAAGTATGGTACATAACATAGACGAAATAAAAAGATGATAAAAAAAATTACCTTAGCAATAATTTTAATTTTTACTTTAATTTTTAATGTTAACGCGGAGAAAGTTAATTTTTTTGATGAAGCAAAAAATCTTTATGAAAATGAAAAATATGAAGATTCAAAATTTTTATTTCAAAGAAATATTGTATACAATCCCAAAGACTCAAAGTCATATCTATATTTAGCAAAAATATTTAAAAATGAAGAAAACAAAACAGAACTGGAAAAAAATATAAATACAGTCTTACTACTCGAGCCAAACAACGAAGAGGCAATGTATCTATTAATAGACATTGAGTTAGAAAGATCTAATTTTTCTAAAGCAGAGGAACTTAGAGAAGATTTTAAGAAAATATGTTCGAACCTTTGTGATAAAATCGCATCTATTAACAAACGCCTAAAAGAGTTTGAAAAAAAAGATGCGTCTTGAAAATAATCTAGATAAAATTTTAATAATCGATTTTGGGTCTCAGTTTACACAATTAATTGCAAGAAAGGTAAGAGAATTAAATATTTTTTGTGAAATTATAAGTCACAACAAACTTAAAGACTACAAAAAAGAAAAAAATGTGAAAGGCATCATTTTATCAGGTGGTCCCTTAAATGTTTATCAAAATAAAAAAGTTAAATTCAATAGAAGTATATTAAGTTTAAATATTCCAATTTTAGGTATTTGTTTTGGCCACCAGATAATCTCTAAAGAATTAGGAGGTAAAGTAAAACGAGCAAAATCAAGAGAATTCGGGTTAGCAAAAGTTATAAAATTAAAAAAAAGCGCTTTAACCGAAAATTTCTTTTCAAAAAAATCTACAAATGTATGGATGAGCCATGGAGATGAGGTAATTAAATTACCTAAAGGTTTTAAAGTTATAGCAAAATCCTCAAATTCGAAATTATGCATGATAGAAAATGTAAAAAAAAAAATATATGGCATACAGTTTCATCCAGAAGTTTCCCATACAGTTAAAGGCAAAGTAATATTAAAAAACTTTGTAATTAAAATTTGTAAAATTAAAAAAAATTGGACATCAAAAAATCAAAAATCTAAACTTATGCAACAGATTAAAGAAAAAGTTGGAAATTCTAAAGTAATTTGTGCATTATCTGGTGGAGTAGATAGTAGTGTAGTAGCAAAATTAATTAGTAATGCGATTGGAAAAAATTTAACTTGTATATTCGTTAATACTGGCCTGCTCAGAAAAAACGAAGAAAAACAAGTAGTAAATACTTTTAGAAAAAAATTTAAATTGAATTTAATTTATGTAAATGCTGAACAATTATTTATAAGCAAATTAAAAAACGTAACAGATCCAGAAAAAAAAAGAAAAATTATTGGAAATTTATTCATCAAACTTTTTGAAAAATATGCGAAAAAAATAAAAAATGTAAAATTTTTAGCTCAAGGAACTCTATACCCTGATTTAATTGAAAGTAAATCTGTAACAGGAAGTCAAACGTCAAAAATTAAGTCTCATCATAATGTAGGTGGTCTGCCGAAAAGGATGAAATTAAAATTGGTTGAGCCATTAAAGTATTTATTTAAAGATGAAGTTAGAATGTTAGGTCTAGAATTAAATTTAAGTAAAGAAATTATTTCTAGACATCCTTTTCCTGGTCCTGGTTTAGCAATTAGAATGCCAGGCATAATTACTAAAGAAAAAATAAAAATTTTAAAAGAAGCAGATAATTATTTTGTAAATGCATTAAGAGAACACAATCTATATCATAAGATATGGCAGGCTTATGCTGCATTACTACCTGTTAAAACAGTTGGTGTAATGGGAGACAATAGAACATATGAATATTTATGTTTACTCAGAGCAATAACATCTGAAGATGGAATGACAGCGGATTATTTTCAATTTAATAAATCATTTATGCAAATAGTATCGAATAAAATAGTTAATAATATTCGAGGTATAAATAGAGTAGTTTATGATGTGACTTCTAAACCACCAAGTACTATTGAACTAGAATAGAAATAAATTATAATTTTACTATGAAATATTTACACACAATGATCAGAATTTCTAATATTCAGGAGTCATTAAAATTTTTTTGTGATGGACTGGGTTTAAAAGAGACAAAAAGAATGGAAAATGAAAAAGGCAGATATACATTAATTTTTTTAGCTGCACCAAACGACAATAATGCAGAAATTGAACTAACTTATAATTGGGACGGTGACAATTTAGGAGAGGGATCTAGAAATTTTGGTCACTTAGCTTATAGAGTTAAAAATATATACGAAATATGTCAAAGACTACTGGATATGGGTTATACAATTAATAGACCACCTAGAGATGGTCATATGGCATTTGTGAAATCACCAGATAAAATATCAATTGAAATACTTCAGGAGGGAAATCTTCCTCCTAAAGAGCCCTGGTCATCAATGGAAAATACTGGAACTTGGTAATATTAGAAATACTTTATATACTTTTCGTTAATATTTAAAATTTCTAAATCGACTAATCCACCTATTACTAATTGAATAGCAACCAATAATATAAAGCCTAAACCAATATAAGCTATCCATAGATGTTTTTGTATATAATTTGCTAAATAAGTAGCTAAGGCTCCAGTAAGAACTACTGATAATACTAAGCCAAAAATCATAAAACCAAAATTACCTTTGGCTGCACCCACAACGCCAATAACGTTATCAAAACTAATCGTAATATCTGCAAATAATACTTTGTAAATACTTTTGATAAATGAAGGTTCCATAGATTTCTTTTTAGGAGACTTAATTTTTTGAATTTCAAATAAATCTTTTCTTAAGTCATTAACAATCCAAATTAAAAGTAATCCACCAAGAATTTTAATGAAGTAAAACTTAAATAAATATGTTGCAAATATTGCAAATATAACTTTGAAAACTAACGCTCCAACTACTCCCCAGAATATTATTTTTTTTCTATTTTTTGGGACAAAATTAGCTGCTATTAATCCTATTATTATTGCATTATCTGCCGCAAGAATAATATCTATAAATATAATTTGCAGTAAAATGAGTGATTGTTCGATCAAGATGTTATTATAATAGTAATTATTTATTATTTTTCAATAAAACATCAAAAATTTTTATTGATTTAAGTTTTAATACATAATGAGATATGTTTTTTAGAAATATGGAGGATTTATGAAACTTTTCAAAATTTTGCTCTCTGTTTTATTTTCTGTTCTTTTAACTGCTAATGCTTTTGCCGCAGAAAAATGGGATATGGCACTAGCATATGGTGCAAGCAACTTCCATTCTGCTAATGCAGCTGAATTTGCTAAAAATGTTTCAGAAAAAAGTGGGGGGAAATTAACAATAGTAACACACCCAGGTGGATCTCTATTTAAAGGTGGAGAGATATTTAGGGCTGTTAGAACTGGACAAGCTCAAATTGGTGAGAGATTTATGTCGGCCCTAGGTAAAGAGGATCCGTTATTAGAGATTGATTCACAACCATTTCTTGCGACATCTTATGATGATGCTATGAAACTGTATCAAGCATCTAAGCCTGCAATAATTAAAGGTCTAGATCAAAAAGGTCTTGTATTTTTATACGCTGTACCATGGCCTGCTCAAGGTCTTTATAGTAAAAAGGAAATTAATAGTGTTGCTGATTTAAAAGGTTTAAAATTTAGAGCATATAATTCTGCAACTATTAGAATGGCCGAGTTGACAGGTATGGCTCCTACAAAAATAGAAGCAGCTGAAATAAGCCAAGCATTCTCAACTGGTGCGGTTGAAAGTATGATTACTTCACCAACTACTGGTAAGAACAGTAAAATTTGGGAAAATGGAGTAAAGTATTTTTATGATATTGCAGCTTGGTTTCCAAAAAATATGATTGTAGCTCACAGAGGTTCTTGGAATAAATTAGATAAAGCTACACAAAAAATGATTATGGAAGAGGCAGCAGTTGCTGAGAAAAAAGGTTGGGCACTTTCCAAAAAAGGAAATGTTGCTGATAAAAAAGCTTTAGCTGATGCTGGAATGAAAGTAGGCACAGTAAATTCAGCCCTAGAAAGTCATTTCAAAAAAGTTGGTGCTACAATGGCAGAAGAATGGAAGAAAAAAGCTGGCGATAGAGGTGCTAGTGTTCTTGCTGCTTATAATTAAATCATTATAATTAAAAAGGCCGTATTAAACGGCCTTTTTATATGTTTACTAAAGTCAATAAATTTTTAAATAATCTTTATAGTTACTCAGGCTATATCGCTGCATTCTTTCTTATTTTGGTTGCAGTTTTTATTTTAATTGGAATTTCATCAAGAATATTTGGTTTTTATATAAGAGGCCTAGCTGAATATTCTGGATATTGTATGGCTGCCTCATCTTTTTTTGCTTTATCTTATACTTTTGTAGAAGGTGGTCACATTAGAATTACTTTATTTTTAGAAAAAGCTACAGGGATTAAAAAGAGATTTTTGGAATTATGGAGTTTGATAGTTGCAACTATTTTTTCTGGTTATCTAGCTTTTTATTTTTTAAAAATGCTAAAAATATCTTATGAATTTCAAGAGAGAAGTGAAGGAGCTGACGAAATTTTAATTTGGATACCACAATCAAGTGTTGCTTTAGGATCACTAATATTTTTCATATGTGTATTTCATCAATTAGTTTTGAAAATACAAACAAAAAAAAATGACTGAAATTTTACTTACTATATTTTTCATAAGTGTTCTCTTGATATTTTTAGGCTCAGGAATTTGGGTTGCTATAAGTATGGTTGGAGTTTCGTCAATAGGAATGATGCTGTTCACCACAAGGCCAGTTGGTGATGCGATGGCAACAACAATTTGGGGAGCTTCATCTTCATGGACTTTAACTGCACTTCCTTTATTTGTTTGGATGGGTGAAATTTTATTTCGGACGAAGTTATCTGAAAATTTATTTGAAGGATTATCCCCATGGATGCAGAAACTACCCGGTGGCTTAGTGCATGTTAATGTAGTTGGATGTGCTTTATTTGCAGCTATTTCAGGATCTTCTGCAGCAACTGTAGCCACAGTAGGAAAAATGTCTATTCCAGAACTAAGAAAAAGAAAATATCCAGAAAGTATTCTGCTTGGAAGTTTAGCTGGTTCAGGAACGCTGGGTCTTCTAATTCCACCTTCAATTATTTTAATTATTTATGGTGTGACTGTCCAAGAGTCGATAGCAAAACTATTTATTGCAGGAATTGTACCAGGAATAATGATTGCGTTGATCTTTATGACATATGTAATGATTTGGTCGTTAATAAATAAAAAATCCATGCCTACTTTTAAACAAGACTTCTCACTCATGGAAAAGGTAAGGAAATCAGGAAAACTGATACCTGTAATATTATTAATAGTTTCAGTTATTGGCTCAATTTATACTGGTATAGCAACCGCAACTGAAGCAGCTTCTTTGGGTGTAGTAGGTGCATTAATTTTATCATACTTTCAAAAGAGTTTGTCTTTAAGAACATTTAAAGAGTCTCTCTTGGGTGCTACTAAAACTTCTTGCATGATAGCTTTTATATTAGCTGGAGCCACTTTTTTATCTTTGGCAATGGGTTTTACAGGATTGCCAAGAAATCTTGCTCTATGGATTGAAGGAATGGAACTTTCTCCATATGTTTTAATTTTTGTTTTAATGATCTTTTATATAATTCTTGGAATGTTTCTTGATGGTATCTCTGCTGTAGTTTTAACAATGGCTATAATTGAACCAATGATTAGACAAGCAGGTTTTGATATGATTTGGTTTGGTGTTTTTCTAGTTATTGTTGTCGAAATGGCTCAGATCACGCCGCCGGTTGGTTTTAATCTTTTTGTTCTTCAGGGTATGGCTAATAAAGATATGGGTTATATAGCAAGAAGCGCGTTTCCACTCTTCTTGCTAATGATTTTTGCTGTTATCTTGGTTGTGATATTTCCAGAAATTGCTCTTTGGATGCCTGAGCAAATGATAAAAAATATAAACTAGTATTTTGATTTTTTAGATCCGTCTATAACACCTTTTAGCTGATTGTATTCTTCACAATTACATCCCTCTAGAACACTCAATCTTTCTTTTGCTAAATTCATCCTATTGGTTGCAACATATAATTCACCAAGATATTCGTTAATTCCTATGTGATTTGGCTCAATAGCTAAACCTTGAAGATAATATTTCTCACCATTTTCAAAATCACCAGTTTTTCTAGTTGCAAATCCAAGATAATTTAATGTGTCTGCTTTATTTGGCTTCATCTTATTTGACTTTACTAAAAATTTAATTGCTCTTTCGTATCTTTTAATCGCTTTCTCTGTTTTACCTTTTTTTTCTAATTTTTTTGCAGCTTTAATCAATTTCACTGCCTTATCATAATGGCTTTCTGTTGATCCAGAATCACTACTAGATCCAGCAGCAAAAGATGTTCCTGCTAAAAAAATTAAAAAGAATATTGAAAAAAATATTTTCTTTATCATTATTTAAATTTCCTTAAGTTAGTTAGTGTTTTTAGTTCTAAGCCATTATCTATTAAATTGTTTTTTATAGATATAGCTGTAGCTAGAGAACTTTCGTTATCGCCATGTATGCACACAGAGTCTATTTCACAAGGTATTTGCTTTCCACTGTGACAATTAATGGCTTGGTTCTGAACCATGCTTAAAACGTGACTTTTTGCTTTATCTGGATCTGTAATAAGTGCATGAGGCTCTTTTCTAGATACTAAGTTTCCATCATCTTCATAATTTCTGTCTGCAAAAATCTCACATGCTATCCTCATATCAAATTTCTTTGCAGCTTCTTCCATCTTTGAACCTGTAGGCACTAAATAAATTAAATCTTTATTAAAATTGCAGATTGATTTTGCAATGATTGTTGCAAGCTCAATATCTTCGCAAGCCATATTATTTAATGCACCATGTGGTTTAATATGTGTAACGATTTCACCATGTTTTTCAGCTATATTTTGTAAATTTTCATACTGATCAATTAATAATTTATTTATTTCATATGACGATAAATTTAGTCTTTTACGTCCAAAGTTTTCTGGATCATTAAATGATGGATGTGCACCTATGCTAACACCGTTTTTCTTACAAATTTTTACAACTTGGTTCATGCTATCTTCATCACCAGCATGATAACCACAAGCAACATTAGCTGAATTGACAATTTCCAGTAATTTTGGATCATTTTCATCTGAATGATGCTTTGATTTTTCACCTAAATCACAATTGATATTAATTTCCATACTAATAAATCATAAGTATAACATGGTATGATAAAAAATATATTAAATCTTGGTGACGCAGCTTTGTATTGC